>CAZYOV010000065.1:1707-12978 GCA_964649215.1 uncultured Dehalococcoidia bacterium | reverse complement strand
ATGGTTTGACGTTCGGCCATTGAGCGCGCGCGTTCCATCATTGCGTTGAGGAGCATGACGGCGACCTGCTCCGCTTTGCGCTGCTTGAGGCGGTGGCGGGCGGCGAGGTGGAGGAGGGCCTGCCTAGCCTCGGGGATGGTGGCGAGGATGAGGCCGAGGTGGGCGAACTGGGCGGAGCGGCGGCCGTGCTTGAGGGCGTTGAGGTTGCCGGGCTTGCCGCCGGCGCCGGGGCGGCGCCCGCCCCGCCTAGGCGCGGGCACGGCACGCTTACGGGCGGGCAAGCTGTGGCGGCCGGGTTCGTCTGACGGTTGGTGGCTGGCGGTGGAAGTCATGGCTGGTAGAGGGCGCATTCCTACGATAGTGAGCGGGGGCGAGAGGTGGGAGGGGGAGGTGGCACCGGTGCAGGGTGCTCGCTGCGGGAAGCGATCCAGGCGGCCAACACGGACACCGCGATTGTGCGCCTGGGCTAGGCGGGTGTCAACAGGTCTGCGAGTCTAGTCCTCGGAGTCCCAGGCCGGCCAGTGCAGCCTGGGGCCAGTAACGCCGGATCAGCAGTGCGATGACCAGGCCTGACAGCGCGACCATGACACCCAGTGGGGCGTCGACCAGATAGTGGTTGCCGGTCACCACCGTGGCTAGGATCATCGCCGGTGGCAGCAACAGGGACGCTCCCCGTACCAGTGGGTGGCGGAACGAGAGGAACAGCCCCAGCGCCAGCAGCAGGTTCCAGCCCACGTGCATGCTGGGCAACGCCGCGAACTCGTTGACGCCCGGCAACTTGTCGTAGGTGAGGGCTATTCGTGTGTGCTGAAGCGTGTCGACGAAGCCCGCGCCGATGAGCCTTGGCGGGGCAACAGGGAACAGCGTGAACACCACCAGCGCTATCGCCCCCGAAGCCAGGAAGGAGTTCCGAACCAGGCTGTACACTGCCGGGCGCTTCCAGAAGAACCATGCCCCCATAACGATGATGAGGGGGAAGTGGCCATAGAAGTAGATGACATTGAACAAGTGGACCAGGCCCGCGTAGGGCAGCGCTGCCGCCTGAAGCGACAGCTCTCGGTAAATCCCCAGGTGGCGCTCCAGGCGTATCAGTCTGCCCGCGTTCTCGAACGCGTCGGCCGCCCGCTCCGCCGAGTGTTTGCTCATCTGAAAGTACAGCAGGCTCGCGACACCCATCACTATCGGCTCGCGGACGTAGCGCGAGGATACCGCTGCCCTAACGGTCGCCATTAGTGTCTCCACGCTAAGGTACGAGCTATAGGCTTTGGCCCAGTTTGCCAGCCCCTTCCGATACGTAAGGATGTGCCGCCGGCTCTCTTTCCCGATCCTCGGCATCCCCTCCCAACGGAAGTCGCCGACCAGCCCCCACACCTTTCTCCGCGTGAGCGACATCGCGTCGGCGATTTGCGAGATCGTACAGTCTGGGATCTCTGCTATGTCGAGGAGGATCGAGCCGTGGCTAGACACCAGGGACCAGTGGTTCTTATCTGACATGCTCGCCGGTTCTCCCTCCTGGTCAGTCTGAGATTTTCGTCCTGGCTCCTACGGTAGGCCACGGCCCTGAACCCGGTAGGGCTGCCCGCCGCCGCGATTGTGCCCCTGGGCGGGGCGGGTGTCAACGGGGGAGTATCGTGGCCGTTGGCGCGTTCGCGGGTGTATAATCCGCATCGCCGTGGTGAATACGTGCGGCGCCGGCCGAAGCTGTAGGGGGAGGACAAGCTGATGCCAACAGTTGTACTGAAGACCGTAGGGTACTCCCGCGTCGCCACCGAAGGCTGCATCGCGACGATGCTCCCGAAGTCGGCGATGGCCGCGTTGAACCAGGCCGCCGATGAGCAGGGGCTCTATCGATCAGCCCTTGCGCGCATCGTGCTCATGCGCTATCTGCGGGAGCGGGGCGAGAAGGCGTAGGAGGGTGAGATGCGCTTAAAGTTTTGGGAGAGGGATACAGCCCGTTCTGGTCCTGTGCTAACAGAAACTAGAAAGCGCAACCTCATGTTGCTGTTTACGGCAGTCGCGGCAGTTGCGGCGGTGGTGGCGGTAATTGTAGCGGTGCAATGACTGACGCTCTCCCCTACGCCCTCCCCGCCGCAGCCGGGCTCCTGGAAGTGCAGCTAGATGCTGCCGACACGTAAGCGGCGGTCGCTGCACCGGCGCCGCCACGGCAATGGACATCCGCGAAGCCGTAGAGAGCAGCGGGACATCTCGCGGCAGCGGGCGAAGCAGCGCGTCGGACGCGCCGGACGCCCGCCGAAGATGTAGCCGTGCGTTTAAGGGCCTATGTGGGGCCAGCCCTTCTCATTTTGCTCCTGGGCGCCGGGGCCGGATACATCATCTACGATGAGGTCACAGAGTCACCGTCAGCCTGTGACGAGACTCGGCAAAGAGTGGACGCGTGGGAGACGGTTCTAAATGTGCCTGACAACCTCGCAGGCATGGAGCCCGAGCAGGCTCTTGACGTGCTGGAGCGGACCGAGAAGGATAATCCACAGGGGTACGCGGAGTGGCAGCACGAACTAGACGCTCTGGGGAGTTGTCCGTCGAATGAGACGTACGGAGACAGGCCGAGGCCGTGAACTGCTGGCGCCGGCCGTAGACCGCTGTAGGGGCGGGCTGGAGCGGCGGGCGGGGGTGTGAGGGGGGTAGCGAAGGGGGGCGGCTAAGCGCCGGTCCAGCCCTCCAGCTGGCCGCCGACGACGCGGTGGCAGGCCACCCAGTGCTCCTCGGCACCCGAGCCCACGTTGCGCCATTCCGGTATCCGGTCGTAGCAGCCGGCCTCCTGCTGGGCGATGGGGCAGCGAGTGTGGAACACGCAGCCTGCGGGTGGGTTCATGGGGCTGGGCACGTCCCCGGTCAGGATGATGCGCTCGCGGGTGGCCTCGATGACTGGGTCGGGGATGGGCACCGCGGAGAGGAGCGCCCTGGTATAGGGGTGCAGCGGGTTCTGGTACAGCGTCGCGCGGTCGGTCAGCTCCATCAGTCTGCCGAGATACATCACGGCGACGCGGTCGCTGATGTGCCGCACCACCGATAGATCGTGGGCGATGAACAGGTAGGTGAGGCCGAAGTTGTCCTGAAGCTCCTCCAGCAGGTTGATGATCTGGGCCTGGATGGAGACGTCCAGGGCGGAGACGGGCTCGTCGGCGACGATGAAGGTGGGCTGGACGGCCAGGGCACGGGCGATGCCGATACGCTGGCGCTGGCCGCCGGAGAACTCGTGCGGGTAGCGGTTGGCGTAGTATGGGTTGAGGCCAACGACGCGCATGAGCTCCTGCACACGCTCCCGCCGTTCGTTGCGGTCCTTCGCCAGGCCGTGGATGACGATAGGCTCGCCGATGATGGAGCCGATAGTCATGCGGGGGTTCAAAGACGCGTACGGGTCCTGGAAGATCATCTGCATGCGACGGCGCATGCGGCGAATCTCGCCGGATTTCATGCGGGTGAGGTCCTGGCCTTCGAACATGACCTCACCGGCAGTGGGCTTGTATAGCATAAGGATGACGCGTCCCAGCGTGGTCTTGCCGCAGCCGCTCTCACCTACCAGCCCCAGCGTCTCGCCGCGCTTGATCTCGAATTCCACGCCGTCGACGGCCTTAACGTCGGCGACCTTCCTCTGGAAGATGATGCCGGCCGTAACAGGGAAGTGCATCCGGATGTCGCTGATCCTGACGATGGTGTCGTCACCGGAACCGGCGGCGGGTACCCTTGGTGCCTGCTCTACAGCCATGCTCTCTCCTCCTACGCAGGCGTCGGCGATTTAGCGGCCTGAGCCACGCGTTCCCATTCCCAACAAGCGCTGTGATGGTCGCTGCCAACAGGGAGCAGAGGGGGAACCTCCTCCACACAGCGGTCCACGGAGAACCGGCAGCGCGCCCGGAATGAACAGCCTGGCGGCATCCGCACCAGGTCCGGGGGCATACCCTCGATGGGGTCCAGCTTCTCTTTGCGGGTCTGGTCCAAGCGAGGAACGGACTTGAGGAGCCCCAGCGTGTACGGGTGTCGCGGGTTGCCGTAGAGCTCACGGGCAGTAGCCGACTCCACGATCTTTCCCGCATACATCACGTTCACCCGGTCGGCGTAGCGGGCGACCACGCCCAGGTTATGGGTGATGATGATGACTGAGGTTCCCAACTCGCGGGTAAGGCGGGTGAGCAGCTCCAATATCTGAGCCTGGATGGTGACATCCAGGGCAGTGGTGGGCTCATCCGCCAGGAGCAGCTTGGGGTTACAGGACAGCGCCATGGCGATCATGACGCGCTGTCGCATGCCGCCGGAGAACTGGTGCGGGTAGTCGTTAATGCGGGAGCGGGCCTCAGGGATGCCCACCGTCTCGAGTAGCTCCACGGCCCGCTGAGTGGCTTCGCCGCGGCTCATCTTCAGGTGCAACTCCAGCGTTTCGGTAAGCTGGCGACCGATGGTCAGGACGGGGTTCAGGGAGGTCATCGGCTCCTGGAAGATCATGGCGATCGCGTTGCCGCGGATGTGGCGGATCTCGTCCTCGTCCATGCGGATCAGGTCTTCGCCCTCAAAGTGAACGGACCCGGAGACGATCTTGCCGGGCGGTACAGGAATCAGGCGAAGGATGGAGAGAGCGGACACGGTTTTGCCGCAGCCGCTCTCGCCGACGAGTCCTAGTATTTCGCCATGTTCTACGTGAAAGGTGACGCCATCAACGGCCTTCACCACACCTTCTTCGGTATAGAAGTAGGTCTTGAGGTCGTCAATCCGCAGCAACGGTTCGGCCAACAGATCCTCCTTGGGCGGCCGCTTCAGTCGCGGGCCAGCTCAGTTGATATAGCCCTGAGGCTAAGCGCGCTCTTATGGTGGGGAAGGGGGGACTCGAACCCCCACGCCTTTCGGCACGTGAACCTAAATCACGCTCGTCTACCAGTTCCGACACTTCCCCGATTTGATTCACGATTTCGCACAAAGTCTGGGGGGCCGCCCGGGACTCGAACCCGGAACCTGCTGATTAAGAGTCAGCTGCTCTGCCAGTTGAGCTAGCGGCCCGCGACCCTCGTCAGGGCCCAGGTTTGCGAAGTATATCACGGGCTACCTTGCGCCGCAACACGAACTGCAACAGATAACAGCCGCGGTCACCGTATCCATTCCGGCGACGAAAGTGGTGGGCGATGGGGGACTCGAACCTCCGACCTCAGCGATGTCAACGCTGCGCTCTAACCAGCTGAGCTAATCGCCCACGGATCGCAACCGTCCACATTGTACGACTTGCGTCCGCTGTTCGGCACTGTAGCTCAGGGGCGAGTCTGTAGCTACCTAGCCCCTACCCCTATCTGGCCCAGGAATTTACGGCTTCCACGACGGCCTCTCTGTATACAGTCTAGGTAGTTCTTTCCGCGTCACAGCAGATTCCCCAAAGGCCCGTCACGGGGATTCCCTCGTTGACATACCCAAGCGAGAGGGGGTAGAACTTGACGGCCGTTATATAGGGCAGCTATACTCCCCGAAACGGCTTATATGCGGGAGGTGCAACGATGCGTAAGAAGATACTAACTTTCGTGTTCGCGGCGGCATTGCTGGTCACCATGGCGGTGCCCTTGTTCGGTGGGGGCGGAGCCGTTTACGCCCATGACGTAGGGCCGTGCAACAATTCGGGCGAGCCTGGCAACAGCGACTTCGCGGCGCACCACGTACGCCCCCTGGCCGAGAACGGCAACCTGGGGCAGGGGAATAACCTTGGGGCGCACCTGGGGGTCTCTATCTGTCTCTGAGTCGATGGCTAGCACTGCCCTGTAGCTAACTGAGGCTGCGGCTGGCCTCCCCGCCCTCTGTCGTCTCCTACTACCGCGCTGCCCGTTGACAACCCGATTTGACAACCACGCTGACAACCACAGGGGGACGTTGACGGACGCCCACGGACTGAAAACAGATACGGGGAGTTAGTATCCCCTACCTAGGGGACGCGAGACGTTGTTGACGTGTCTTGTTGACCAGACGCGCAGTGCGTGAGCTAGTACAAAACGCAATTTGACCAGGCCGACAGACCATCGCCAGCAGCCAGAGCCGGCAGGTACTTCTGCTCGTACGCGACCTGCGAGTTGATGAGCGGATCATCCCAGCCTTCGAACGAGAAGTTGATCTGGAAGAGTCCGTAGTATCCGGCGGGGTTGTAGGCGCTCGGTACGAGGCCTGATTCGCACATCGCTATCCCTACCATCTGATCGCATGGCCATGGGAGCGAGCAGATCGCCGCTATCACGTCGTCACCGGTACCACTGAAGGGTGGGGGCGTAGGTGAGGGCGTCTCGATGACCACTGGCTCCGGCAGCGGTTCAGCAAAGGGCGCGCCTTCAGCGCTTTCCAGAACGTCGTCCGCGAGAACGAGCGCAGGCTCGGGTTCTGGTGTGGGCACAGGGGTTGACGTGGTCGACGCGGCGGGGGTCTGTGGGACAGGCGTGGGCGTCGGCGCCGCCGCGGCCGAAGCGTCTCCACTGTAATCCCCGCATGCCCGGTTCGTACAAAAGGCAGCCCTGAACGCGAGTTCACGCGCCTCGGCCGCCTCGGGGCTCCAGACTACAGGGTGCATCCACGCGGTGTCTGCTACCTGCCGAGACCCGGATCCGCCGCTGTCGGTCGCGACCGGCAGCGCAACGGCCAATATGGCGAGGCCCAGTACGACCCCGTGCCTCCAGATCTCTGCCCCTGCGCGTCCCGTCGTTCGCTCGTGTCCTACCAAGTCCAACCCTGCGGCAAACTAGGGGATGTCCGCTCCGCCGAACTCGTCCATGTTCGCCGTGATGATCCAGATGATGCCCACGTCCAGCGCCAAGACAGCGATAGCCCATAGCGGCACAACGAAGATAAGGAAGATTGTAAATGATGCGCTGACCATCGCTCCCATGATCGCGATGATGGCACCGGTCGGGCTGCGCGAGAAGAGAAGGATCGCCGTGATTAGCTGGGCGACGCCCACTATCAGCCAGAACCAGCCCCAGGTCTTGATGTCGATGCTGTAGAGCACTTCTTGCACCTGGGCGGTAACGGAATCGCTCTCCGCGATAGCGGCAGCCCCGCTCAGCACGTTGTACAGGCCGACGATCAGCACCATTACGGCGGCGAACGTCACCCAGCCTGATTGTCTGCTAGTGGAGTTGTCCATTCTCTGTACCCTCTATCCTTGCCGTGTCCATCGTCTCGCCTCTGGCCGATGGGCTCAGAGGGCCTCCCAGCCGAGCAGCGGCAGCGGGCGGCCCTCCAAGCCACTGTGAAGTATGTGCGCAGGGGAAGAGCTAGGGCATGGCTGATGCTAGGTATATTCGTACCTAATTCTCGTTAGCGAGGACCTGATCAAGCGAGATCGCGTGAGAACGGCATCGCCTGGGCTGGGCGGGTGTCAACGGGGACAGTTGTCGACTATAATTCCTTCATGACAGACGAGCCGACGGCCAACATCACGGTCACGCATCAAGGTTTCTTCTGGTTCGTCAAGGCTGACGGTGAGACGCTCGGTCACGTTGGCAAGGCTGTCCGCCTTGAGGGTGAGTCAGCCTGGAAATCATTTATTAGGTCCATCTTCCGCCCACTTTGGAGGGCTTCTGTCGCTTCCGGCGGCGGCTTCGTCGAGCTCGACGAGATTCACGGGGGCGTCTTCCGTGATCGAAGTGAAGCGGTCGGCGCCATCCTCGCCTATCATGGAATTAGCGACCCCAAGTATCCCGCCCCCTCAAACTGACCCCAGGAGCAATCAAGTGAGCGCAAGGCGGGGCGGCTGTCGACGGGGCGACTGAGAAGGGACTTCTTTCCCGCCACGACCTGCCGAACCGCCTCCGAGGCGAGGATTTCGCCAAATCTCTCCCATGATGAATTGTCGCGGCGCCGCGACAAATTCGATTCGCTATGACAGACCATTTGACAGCCACGTTGACAGCCACAGGCCGACGTTGGCGGACAACTACGGACGAAACCAGATACGGAGAGTTGGTATCCCCTACCTAGGGCACGCGAGACGTTGTTGACGTGTCTTAGGGGCGTTGTTACGATTGCCCCGATAGATAACCGTAAAGGCGATGACCGGGACGATTAGCGGCGGCAAGGTGACAGAGAGGGCGAGCCCAGGCTGAGAGCGCGCCAGCCCGCTACCGCGGCGAAAACCCCCCGCGAGCCGGCCCCGAACTCCCGCTAATAGCGGGGACAGTAGGCGGCCCCGGAGGCACCCGTTAGCGGCCTAAAGAGCTTCGATGAGCGCATCGCCATCGGGGAAATGTGGGTGGAACCACGGAGCGCCCCCCGTCCCACGGGTCGGGGGGCCTTCTCTTGAGGGCACAGAAGATGGAACGACGAGCAGGGAGCGACGGACCGGGGATGCGGTTGATGCGGCTGTGGCTATGGGCGGCGCCGCTGGGTATGCTGGCGCTGGCAACCCTGTTCGGCGCGCTGGCTGCGGATGAGGGCAAGTGGGGGCTGGTGGCGGCGATGGTCCCGCTGGCGTTGGTGGCTGTAGGCCTGTTCGTGGTGCAGTGGCGTCTGCTCAAGCGGCTGCAGAGGACGGAGGATAGCGATGACGGAGACGTTTGAAGCGATGTCCAGAGACGAACGGCTGGAGCGGCTGCGCCACTCCGCCGCCCACATCATGGCCGAGGCCGTGCTGGAGATGTTCCCCGACGCCAAGATCGGCATCGGCCCGCCCATCGATACCGGCTTCTACTACGACTTCGGCTTGCCGCGGGCCCTGACCCCCGACGACCTGCCGGTCATCGAGGAGAAGATGCGCCGGCGGGTGAAGTCCGACGTGCCGTTCGTGCGCGAGGAGGTATCGAAAGACGAGGCGCGAAAGCTGTTCGGGGAGCAGCCGTACAAGCTGGAGCTGATCGACGAGATCGCGGACGAGACGATGAGCCTGTACAAGCACGATAAGTTCGTCGATCTCTGCCAGGGACCGCACGTGGAGCGCACGGGGCAGGTGCAGGCGTTCAAGCTGATGAACGTCGCCGGGGCTTACTGGCGAGGGCACGAGCGCAACCCGATGCTCCAGCGCATCTACGGCGCTCTGTTCGAGACGGAGGAAGAGCTCCAGGGCCACCTCGAGCAGATCGAGGAGGCGTTCCGACGAGACCACCGCCGCCTGGGACGGGAGCTGGACCTGTACTCCATTCACGAGGAGTACGGGCCGGGTCTAGTCTACTGGCACCCCAAAGGCGGCCGCGTGCGCACCATCATCGAGGACTTCTGGCGACAGGAGCACTACAAGCACGGCTACGAGCTGGTCTACTCGCCCCACATCGGACGCTCCAGCCTGTGGGAGACCAGCGGCCACCTGGACTTCTACGCCGAAAGCATGTATTCGCCAATGGACGTGGACGGCCAGGACTACTACATCAAGCCGATGAACTGCCCGTTCCACATTCAGATGTACAAGAGTGGCCTGCGCAGCTACCGCGATCTGCCGATGCGCCTAGCGGAGCTGGGGACGGTCTATCGTTATGAGCGCTCCGGCGTCCTGCACGGGCTGATGCGGGTACGAGGCTTCACCCAGGACGACGCCCACATCTTCTGCCGGCCCGACCAGGTCAAGGAGGAGATCGAGCGCGCCGTGGACTTCATGCAGCTCTTCTTCCGCGCCTTCGGCTTCCGGGAGTTTCACCTCTTTCTATCCACTCGCTCTCCGGAAGGGAAGTACGCGGGCTCGCTTGAGGACTGGGAGATGGCTACCAACATCCTGCGGGAGGCGATTCAGGACCGCGGCCTCCCCTACGATGTAGACGAGGGGGGCGCCGTGTTCTACGGCCCCAAGATAGACGCCAAGCTGCTGGACAGCCTGGGGCGGGAGTGGCAGTGCACGACGATTCAGTTTGACTTCAACCTGCCGGAGCGGTTCGATATCTCTTACGTAGGCGAGGACGGACGTGAGCACCGGCCGTATATGGTGCACCGGGCGCTGCTGGGATCGATGGAGCGCTTCTTCGGCGTCCTCATCGAGCACTACGGAGGAGCGTTCCCGCTGTGGCTGGCACCGGTGCAGGCGGTGGTCATACCGATAGCCGACCGGCACATCGAGTACGCGAACACGGTGGCCGACGCCCTGCGGCAGGCCGAGCTGCGGGTGGAGGTGGACGCCCGTGCGGAGCGGATGCAGGCGAAGATCCGCGACGCTCAGCTCCAGAAGGTACCCTACATGCTGGTGACGGGCGACCGCGAGGCGGAGGCGGGGGCGGCGGCGGTGCGCCTGCGCAGCGGCGAGGACCTGGGCGCGATGAAGCTCGATGAGCTTGTCGCGCGGATGCAGGCGGAGGTCGAGGTGAAGGGATAGACTTGTCTCGCAATCTTAACAATCGTCCGCTTGCCGGCGCGGTAGAGGCGTGATACAAGAGGGTGATAGAATATGTTTGTGATTGACATAGGGCAGGGCAATAGTTAGCCTTCCTTGTTTAAGAAGCTCCTCATAGCCAACCGCGGCGAGATCGCCCTCCGCATCGTGAGGGCCTGCCGTGAGATCGGCATCGCCAGCGTCGCCGTCTACTCAGAAGCGGACCATAACTCTCTTCACGTGCGCAACGCCGATGAAGCGTACCTCATCGGCCCACCGCTGGCGCGCGAAAGCTACCTCAACATCGAACGGATCATCGAGGTTGCCAAGAAGGCAAGCGTGGACGCTGTGCACCCCGGCTACGGCTTCCTGGCCGAGAACGCGGACTTCGCACAGGCCTGCGTGAACGCCGACATCACCTGGGTAGGGCCGTCACCGGAATGTATCCGCACCCTGGGCGATAAAGTGCAGGCGCGCAAGATCATGCAGGAGGCGGGCATACCCGTGGTGCCCGGGAGCGAGGAAGTCACCTCTAAGGGGAAGGCGGCCAGCGCCGCCACCGGCATCGGCTACCCGATCATGATTAAGGCGACCGCAGGCGGCGGCGGCCACGGGATGCGCACCGTATACCGACCGGAGGAGCTGCCTATGGCTCTGGAGGCCGCCAGCAAGGAAGCGGCCTCCGCATTCGGGCACGGCGCCCTGTACCTGGAGAAGTTCCTGGAACCGGTCCGTCACATCGAGGTGCAGATCATTGCTGACGGCAGGGGCAACGTCGTCTCCCTAGGCGAGCGCGAATGTTCCATCCAGCGCCGCCATCAGAAGATGATAGAGGAGGCGCCGTCCACAGCGGTCAATGCCAAGCTACGAGGCCAGCTTGAGGAGATGGCGCTGCGCGCTGCCAAGGTTTCCGGCTACACCAGCGTTGGCACTCTGGAGTTCCTGGTGGATCGAAAGGGTCAGGCCAATTTCCTCGAGATGAACACTCGCCTCCAAGTAGAGCACCC
>CAZYOV010000065.1:0-1607 GCA_964649215.1 uncultured Dehalococcoidia bacterium | reverse complement strand
CCCATCGCAAGGGCGAACGACGGCGCTCGGGGCCGGACCAGCGGCCGCGGGCCGGCACCTGGCGATTGCGAAACCGGCCAGCCCGCTCAGATGCAGGAGCGAGAGGTTGGCAGAGAAGTATCTAGTACGCCTGGGCCACGAGCTGAAGCAGGTGGAGGTGGACGACGGGTCAGACGGCCTTCGCGTGCGCATCAACGACAAATGGCATAACGCGCGCCTGGAGCAAGTCGGCCAGTCAGCCTTGTACACATTACTGATTGACGACCATCCGCGTGAGCTGTTCGCGGTGGAGCGAGCCGAGGGATACGACATCGTCATCGGCTGGGATCGCTACTCAGTAGCTGTGAGCACGCGAGATCGCAGGGAGCCCCCCGAGCCGCCCGCCAGCTCGACGCTGGAAGAGCACCCTGCGGGCGGCTGGATGGTCTTATCGCCCATGACAGGTGTCGTGGTAGACGTCAATGCGAAGGCGGGCGATAAGGTGGAAGAGGGTGACGTGCTGATGGTGATCGAGGCGATGAAGATGAACAACGAGCTACGCGCCCAGAGAGCCGGCACGGTGCGCGAGGTTTATGTGAAGGAGGGGCAACGCGTAGAACCGGGGACGTCGCTTCTGGTTCTGGAGTAGCGTTGAAGGATATATCCGAGTGTGCTATATTGGCCAGTAATCGTGGCTCAGATATCGTTTGAGAGGGGACAAGTATAGCCCGACAACTTCGAATAAACAACTGGATCCGCACCAAAGAGGTCCGTCTCATTGGGGCGGACGACGAGAACCACGGGGTCGTTCCCGTCCAAGAGGCCCTAGGCATCGCCAGAGAGAGCGGCCTCGACTTGGTGGAGGTCGACCCGAACGGTTCTCCCCCCGTCTGTCGAGTGCTTGACTACGGTAAGTACAAATACCAGCAGGCGAAGCGGGAACGAGACGCGCGCAAGCACCAGAAAGGCGGCATGATCCATGAGGTGCGCATGCGCCCAAGGATCGGCCGGGCGGATATGGAGCGAAAGGTGTCGCTGGCCGGGCGGCTTCTTGGTGAGGGGGACAAAGTAAAGCTCGCGGTCATGTTTCGCGGCCGGGAGATGACTCACCCGGAAATCGGCCGCGAGGTGCTGCAGAGAGCGCTGGATAGCTTGAAAGAGACGGCAGTGATGGAAAGGCCTCCTGCCATGGAGGGACGGTTCCTCAGCGTGATTCTGACACCGGCCAAGAAGGCAGTTGCGCCTAAGGAGAAAGAGAAGAAGGAAGCTCCGGTGGAGGAGCAAGTTGGCTAAGTACAAGATAAAGACTCATTCCGGCGCCAAGCGCCGCTTCTACGTCAGCAGCGGCGGCAAGATTACGCATCGCAAGCACCACATCAACAACTTCCGCCGCAAGAAGCGGCCCGCAACCAAACGGCTATTCAGCCAGAAACTGGGCGTCCCCAAAGCCGAGGCCAAGCGCCTCCGCAAGCTGATGCCCTACCGCACGTAGGAGAGAGCAAGTTGCCAAGAGCAAGGAGTGGCGTCGTCGCCAGGCGCCGTCGCAAGAAAGTAATCGCGCAGGCCAAAGGGCACCGCGCCGGGCGGCACAGCCTGTTCAAACAAGCCAATGAATCCGTCATGCACGC
>CAZYOV010000064.1:4213-13026 GCA_964649215.1 uncultured Dehalococcoidia bacterium | reverse complement strand
TCGCCGCGTCCGCCTCCTCCAGCTTCGCCACCTTGCGATCGAAGTCGCCGTCCTCTCCCGCCGTGTCGGTGTACTTGTAATGCACGAAAAAGTAGTCGAAGCGACGCCAGTTCTCGCGCACTGTGGCGATGGAGTCGTCCAGAGCCGGCCCTGTGGGCAGCGCCTCCATGCCGACGAGCTTGGCTAGGCCCCGATACATCGGGTAGTGAGCCACCGCCGCCGGCCGCAGCTTGAACACCTCGGCCATCGAGGGCCAGTCCGGACGCCGCGCGAACCCCCGCAGCAGTAGCATGTTCGCCGGCGACTTGTCCGCCAGGATGCGCTTCGCCTCCTCCACGAACCGATTCACCAGGCGGGCCGTCGCCTCGCCCGCCGCCGCCGTGGCCTGCGCCGCCAGCGGCTCCACCCCCTCCCGCTGCGGGTCCGTGTCCGCCACCGCGTCCGAAAGCCCATCCCCTCGAAGCACCAGCACGAAGCGGTATTCCCGCACCGGCTCCACGAACAGCTCGACGCCCTCCAGCCGTACTTTGCGCAGCTCCTCGCACAGCTCGACACAGGTCTCGCTGGTGATGCGTCCCGCCCGACGGTCACTGATCAGACCCTTGCCGTCTAAAGTGCAGAAGTTGCCCCGCGCAGCGACGTCCTGCGGCCGCAGATCGAAGTCGATCCCCGCCGCCTCCAGCACCCCGCGGCCGATGCTGTACTTCAGCGGGTCGTAGCCGAACAGCGCGGTGTGGCCGGGGCCGCTGCCGGGTGTCACCCCCAGCGCCACCGGCAGGGTGAACCCGCAGACGCTCTCCTTCGCCAGCGCGTCCAGATTCGGTGTGAGCGCGGTCTCCAGCTCCGTCCGGCCCGTCTCCGGGTGCGGCAGGCCGCCTAGCCCGTCGATCACGAACAGCATGATCTTGGACTCGCCGGTCACGGAGAGCTGGCGGGCTAGGTCGAGGTCCATGGCAGGAACGATTATCGCTCATGACCCTACCTCACGACAATCAACTCTCCGTGACGCGACTCACTCCTTCTCGGGCAATGCGTCTATGTAATCGACCATAGTACTGATGAACGCCTTGACCTCTCCCGGACCCCTCAGCCGCAGCCAGATCGGCCCTTGGTTCGGTTCAACCACCAGCTCGAACGTGAAGAAGGGGCAACAGGAGCGCTCGTTAACGATGAACTCGGTTAACCTGCCGATCCACTCGTCGCTGCCCGGGTAGCGCAGCTCGTAGCCGTCGGGGAGCTCGTTCCCCTCTTCGAAGCCCGTCCTTATAGCGCCGAGATCGCTCTCGCGCCGCCTAACCAGCTCCTCGTCTCTCAAGCTGCACGCGAGAGCCATCTCCTCCCGCTGCTGGCCTGACGTCTTCGCGTCTTCCTTCGTCATGCTAGCGCTCCTTTCAAGGCTTGTCTCTCGTCAGGCACCACGCTACACTTTCAAGTGCACTTGAAGTCAAGGGGGTGACGATGGCAAATTCGAAATTCACGATCGGCGAGGTCGCCCGTAGAGCTGGCGTGCGGACATCCACGCTCCGCTTCTACGAAGATGCTGGCCTCCTCACACCGCCTGAGAGGGTGAGCGGCAGCCGCCGTTACGACCCAGACGCGCTGCGACAACTACGGGCGATCCAGATGGCGCAGGACGCCGGCTTCACCCTGTCCGAGATTAAGACGCTGCTTCACGGCTTCGACGAGGGGACCCCGGCATCCGCTCGCTGGCGCGAGCTGGCGCAACGCAAGCTGGTCGAAGTCGAGCAGCTCATCGCCAAGGCCCAGGGGATGAAGCGGCTCCTGGAGGCGGGCCTCTCCTGCGATTGCTTGACGCCGGATGAGTGCTCACTCCTCGCCACCTGGGAGAGTACGAGCGAAGGAAGAGATCGTGTGTCGTAGCATCAAGACTCTCCGCCAGGCGAACGGCCGCGCCAGCGACGAAGAGGTCCGAGCCGCGGCGCTACAGTTCGTGCGGAAGGTGAGTGGCTACCGGTTGCCTTCGCGGGCGAACGAGGTGGCGTTCAACTCGGCGGTGCAGGAAATAAGCGCGGCGTCGCGCCGGCTGCTGGACTTACTGAACACGAGGTGAACCTCGGCGGGCCTTTCCGCTAGCTGCGCTGCAGCCGGTAGACGGCGTTCGCGAACGTCAGCACCAGCAGCTCGCCGTCCGGCAGCTCCCCGAAGGAGGCGATGGGCAGCCCCGTGTCGGCCAGGAGGACCGCTGGGCTGCTGTCGGCCGTATTCACGGCCCAGATGCGGCCGCTGCAGAAATCGCCGTAGACGTACCAGCCGTCCAGCTCCGGCATGGAGGCGCCGCGGTAGACGTACCCTCCGGTCACTGAACAACCCTCATCACGCCCGTAAACGGCCCGCGGCAGCCGCAGGTCGCCCTGGTCGCAGCTCGCCGTGTTGAAGCACTCCAACCCTTCCATGACGTTCCAGCCGTAGTTGCCGCCGGCGACGATCCGGTCGACCTCCTCCCACCTGTTCTGGCCGACGTCCGCCGCCCACAGGTCGCCGCTGGCCCGGTCGAAGCTGAACCGCCAGGGGTTGCGCAACCCGTAGGCATAGACCTCGGAGCCGAACGGATTGCTCGGTGGCACCGCGTAGCCGCCGCCGGAGACGTCCAGCCGGAGGATCGAGCCCAGAAGCGTCGACAGGTTCTGGCCGTTCCCGTTGGGGTCGCCGCCGGAGCCGCCGTCGCCGAGCGCCACGTACAGATTCCCATCGGGGCCGAAGGCGATCTGGCCTCCGTTGTGATTCCCAAACGGCTGCGGCACCTCCAGGAGCACGGCCTCGCTTCCGAGGTCAATAGCACCGCCGACGACCTGAAACCGCGACAGGACGCTGCGTCTGGGCCCGCCGGCCGTGTAGTAGACGTACACCCGCCCGTCCGACTGGAAGCCGGGCGAGAACGCCAACCCCAGGAGCCCGCCCTCATTCTCCATCGCATAGTCGATGACGCGGTCCGAGAGATCCCCGAACCTTTGCGGTGAGAAGCTGCCGTTGAGCGAAACCCGCCAGATGACGCCGCCCTGGGTGACCACCACCCCCTCGCTGCCCGAACCCGGTATCGGCGCGAACCCGAGCATTCGGTCGAAGGTGGCTGAAGGCAGCGCCTGTGTCAGCGTGTAGCCTCCGGCGACTGGGGTGATGGAGGGCGCTGGCGCCGGTGTGGGGGTGGGCGCCGGCGTTGGGCTCGGCGCTGGGGTCGGCGCAGGGGTCGGCGCAGGGGTCGGAGCAGAGGTCGGAGTGGCGGTCGGCCGCTGGGCCAAGCCCTCGTCACTGTCACCGCCCCCGCTGGTGACCGCCACCGTGACCACGACGATCACGAGGGCAACCAACGTGGCGGCGGTGCCGAACGCCGGCCCCTTCCAGCGCCACGGGAGCGCCCGGAAGCGCCGCCAGCTCTCGCCGAGCCTTCGGATGAGGTCGCTCACGCGTCTGCCAGCGCCGCCACGCCCGGCAGCTCCCGCCCCTCTAGGAGCTCCAGCGCCGCGCCGCCGCCCGTGCTCACGTGCGAGAACCGGCCCGCGATCCCCAGCTGCTCCACCACCGCCGCCGTCTCGCCGCCGCCCAGGATCGTCGTCGCCCCCTTCAGGTTCGCCACCACCCCCGCCAGCCGGTGCGACCCGTGGGCGAACGAGCCGAACTCGATGACGCCCATCGGGCCGTTCCAGACGACGGTCTTGCAGCCCTCCAGCGCCTTCGCGAACACGTCCACCGTCATCTCCCCGATGTCCATGATCCGCCAGCCGTCCGGCACATCCTTGACGGACACTCGCTTCGCCTGCGCGTCCGCCGCGAATTCGTCGGCGACGATTACGTCCGTGGGCAGCAGCAGCAGCACCCGCTTCTCCTTCGCCCGCGCCATCACCTGCCGCGCTCGCTCCAGGAACCCGTCTTCCGCCAGCGACTCGCCGACGCTGAAGCCCTCGGCCTTAAGGAACGTGTTCGCCATGCCGCCGCCGATCAGCAGCTTGTCCACCCGCTCCAGCAGACTCTCCAGCACCGCCATCTTGGTGCTGATCTTCGCCCCGCCGATGATCGCCGCGTACGGCCGCTCCGGCTCCGAAATCGCCCGCCCCAGGAACGCCAGCTCCCTCTCCATCAGCAGGCCGGCCACCGCTGGCAGGTATCGCGCCACCCCCTCCGTGCTGGCGTGCGCCCGGTGCGCCGCCCCGAAGGCGTCGTTCACGTACACCTGCGCCAGGCTGGCCAGCGCCTTCGCGTACTCGGGGTCGTTCGCCTCCTCCTCAGCGTGAAAGCGGAGGTTCTCCAGCAGCAGTACCTCGCCCGGCTCCAGCGCGTGCGCCGCCTCCTGCACCTCCGGCCCGCAACAGCAGCCCGTCGTCTTCACGGGCGAACCGAGCAGCTCCGACAGCCGCTCCCCGACGCGCGATAGGCTCAGCGAAGGCTCCCGCTTTCCCTTCGGCCTCCCCAGGTGCGAGGCGAGGATCAGCTTCGCCCCCTTCTCGCGCAGATACTCGATCGTGGGCAGCGTCGCCTTGATGCGCATGTCATCCAGCACCTTGCCGGACTCCGGCTCCAGGGGGACGTTGTAGTCCACACGCAACAGCACGCGCTTGTCGTGTACGTCTATATCGCGGACCGTCTTCTTGCGCATCGCTCACCCCGAACTGTGGTCTCGGTGGGTCAGCCTTTAGGCTGACGACAGGCTGAAGCTTGTCCCACCGGACTCAGTGCCGCTCTAGGCTGCGCCAGCTCCCCTACGATCCCTCCGTGCCGTCGCTCCCCCGAGGCTGCAGCACCAGCCGTCCCCGCACCTCCCGCTCAACCGACGACCGCTCCCACAGCATGGGGTGATACTCCACCTGCTGCCACATTCGGATCATGTCCCCGTAGTGGCGGCTTCCCGGGTGGCCGGACTGGCCGGTGGGGATCACCGCCAGGCTGTTATCGAAATTACCCAGGTCGACGATCTGGCGGTAGGACGCCGTCCAGGCCTTTAGCTCGTAGCCGTTATACGGCACGTAGGACGCCTGCCACACGGTGTTGGAGTCGCCGCCTACCGGCACCGGCCCGCGATTGAACAGCCGCGATAGGGCCCGCGTCTGCCCCATCACGTGCCGAAACGTCTGCCGGTGCAGGCGGCCCCACTGCCACTGCGACACGTCGTCGCCCATGAGCTGTCGCAGCTCTCCCACCGCCGAGGCGAGCGCCTCCTCCATCGCCTCCGTCCAGCTCTTCCCCGCGAACCACTTCTTCTTACCCTTCATCTTCGCCAGCAGCCAGGAAGAGGCCTCGGCGAAGAAGGTGCCGGTTGACTTCAGCGGGTGAATGCCGCGGCCCAGGTAGAAGTCCGACCACGACCCGATCTTCTCCTCCAGCGCCTTCCGCACCAGGTGCGTGTAGAACACTTCAAACACGCAGGCCGCCGCGCTGTCCGCCGCCACCACATAGTCCCACGCCCGCACGAACGTCAGCGCCCGCTTCGACCACTCGTCCTTGGGCTCAAGCTCCAGCATCCGCGGCACCAGCTCCCGCGCCGGCAAAGATACCTGGTCAGCCTGCATCCGCCGGAAGTCTTCGACGGATAGCTTCTCCTTCTCCCCCAGCATCTCGATGATGCGCTCCTGACGGTAGCTGTCCGCCCAGTCAACGCAGAGGAAGTAAGGATAGTCGTCATCCACGATCTGGTTGTTCGCCGTCGCCACCCAGTTGGTGGACGGGTTGAATACGGATGGCAGCTCATCGAACGGGATCCAGCCGGTCCACTCGTACCCTCCCGTCCAGCCGGGAGCGGGTAGAACGCCGTGCCCCTTCGCCCGAATGGGCACCAGCCCCACCAACTGGTAGCCGATATTCCCGTCTACGTCCGCATAGCCCAGGTTTTGCGACGGCGCCGGCCACAGCCGTAACGCATCCCGGAACTCCTCCCAGTTGCGGGCGCCCATGAGCATGAGTCCTCCCCGTACCTGATGCGCCCGCTCCAGGGTGACGCTCCGAAGAGCCAGCGTCCGCGTCTCGCCCTTGATCGCCGGGCTGATCACCGGCCCGTGATGAGTGATCAACACCTCCTCCACCACCGGCTCCTTGCGGCCCCGCACCTTGATCTCCTCCCGGATCAGCTCGCCGTCCTTCCATCCGTTTTTGTAGGCGTACTGCGAGGGGTTGTCCGGGTTCACTCTCTCCACGAACAGGTCGTCGCCATCGATCATCGACGCCGTCACGCCCCAGGCGATGCGGTCGTTGTGGCCGATGATGACGTTGGGCGTGGCCGGCAGGCCGGCCCCCGCCGCCTTCAGCTCCGGCGAGTCAATATGGAATTCCCAGAAGATGGACGGCATCTGCAGCGGCAGATGAGGGTCGTTCGCCAGCAGCGGCTTACCGGTCGCGGACTTCTTCCCGTTCACCGCCCAGTTGTTGCTCCCACCGCGTCCGGTCAGCGCACCCAGGAGCTCAGTCGCAGCGCCGTAGTCCTCCGCCAGCGAGGGCCCTGCTCCCTTCGCTTCCGCCCCCGGCGGCACTATCAGCGGCTTACCCGCGGGATACGGCGTCTCCAGCTCCTCCACCACCTTGCCGCCGAACCGCTCCACCGTCCAGGAGCGCAGTATCTCATCGTCCCAGTTCCCGGACAGCGACCACGACATGAACCGCCCAAACGTCATCGTGTCCACGGGCTGCCAGGGCTGCGGCCGGTAACGCAGCAGGCCGAACTCAACCGGCATGCGGCTGCCCTCCATGAAAGCGTTGACGCCGGCGCTGAACGCCTCCAGCACCGCCTTCTCCGTCTCCTCCGCGTCCTGCCACTCGGCCTCCGACACCCGCCGGAACCCCACCCTGCGGGTCAGGCGATCGAACTCCAGCGCATCCTCCCCCAGCACCTCCGCCAGCGTCCCCGAACTCGCGCGGCGGTTCAGCTCCATCTGCCACAGCCGGTCCTGCGCCTGCGCGTACCCCACGCCGAAGAACAGGTCGTGCAGGTTTCCCGCGTAGATATGCGGTATGCCCCAGCGGTCCCGCAGGATCTCAACCTCCGCCCTCAACCCGTGCAGCTTCAGCCTCCCTTTCCCCCTGGGCACGGGCCGTCGCAGCAGGTAATATGCCCCCGCCGAAACCGCCCCGGCGGCCACAAGCAGCGCCAGCGCCGTCCTCCGTATCATCCTTCCCATGGACATCCGCAGACCTCCTTACGCCTTCGCTCGTACCACCTGGCCCAGCGCTTGCTCAACCTCTCCCCTGCTGACGGCGCCCTCTCGCAGTATCTCGGGTTTATCACATGTTATGTCAATGACCGTCGACTCCAGCCCCGTGCGCGACTGCCCGCCATCGATGATCAGCTCCACCATCTCCCCCATCTGGAACGCCACCTCCGCCGCCGACAAGGGCGCGCGCGTACCGGCGCGGTTAGCACTCGTACCGGTGATCGGCTCGCCCAGGGCACCCACGATCCTGCGCACCAGTCCGTGGTCCGGCACTCGCAGCGCCACGGTGTCTCCGCCCGCCAGCGCCAGGCTCCGGTACGAAACCGCCTTCCGCATCACGATCGTCAGCGCCCCCGGCCAGAACCGCCCCGCAAGCGCCTTCGCCAGCGGCGTCACCTCCGCCACCCGGGCCGCGTCCGCGACGTCGGCCAGAAGGAGCGGCAGCGGTTTGTCCGGAGACCGTCCCTTCACGGCGAATAGCCGGCGCACGGCCGCGTCATCGCCCGCCGCCGCCCCAATCCCGTATACGGTATCAGTCGGGTAGCAGACCAGCCCGCCGTCCCGCAGCACCCGCACAGCCTCGTCCCCGCTGGCGTCGTCACTTTCCGGGACTATCCTCACCTCGCTCAAACCCAAGCCCCGTGCTGGCCGAAGCGCGGCAAACAGATACGTTTACGCCCTAACCACAACGCTAAACGGCTCCCTCCCTCGGAATCGCTAAACCACCTACGCGCTTCACCTTCGACTATTGACCCCGAATCGTTACGAATGCTACCATCGCTAAAAGAGCCTGCCCTGAGTCTGTCGAAGGGAGGGCAACCCGCCCCGTGGCCGAAACCGAAGCCACCCCCGATACCACTCATCGTGTACCCACCTCCGACGACCTGGAGGTCTCCACCTACCTGGAGATCGCCCGCGAGCGCGAAGGTCAGCGTCCCCGCGAGGGCGAACCACCAGCCCCTGCCCAGCCGGAAACGGTCGTCGTCCTCGATTTCGGCTCTCAGTATAGCATGCTGATCGCGCGCCGAGTCCGTGACTGTCACGTCTACTGCGAGCTCGTCCCCTTCGACACCCCCTGGGAGCAGGTCCAGAAGCTTAACCCCCGCGGCTTCATCCTCTCCGGCGGCCCCGCCTCCGTCTACGACGAGGGCGCCCCCCTGGCCCCCACCTACGTCTTCGACTCCGGACTCCCCGTCCTCGCCATCTGCTACGGTATGCAGCTCGTCGCCCACCAGCTCGGCGGCCGCGTCGCCCCCTCCGGCGAGCGCGAGTACGGCCACGCCGTCATCCACCAGGGCGACTCCCCCACAGACGTCTTCGCCGATCTGCCCGCCTCCATGCCCGTCTGGATGTCCCACGGCGACCGCGTCGTCGAGCTGCCACCGGGCTTCCGCTCCCTCGCCCACTCCGAGAACTCGCCCGTCGCCGTCATGGGCAACGACGCCGGCATCATCGGCCTCCAGTTTCACCCGGAGGTCGTCCACACCCCCCAGGGCAAGGCGCTCATCCAGAACTTCCTCCTCCGCCTCTGCGGCTGCAAGGGCGATTGGACCCCCGGCAACTTTATCGCCGACTCCATCCTCCGCATCCGCAACCAGGTGGGCGAAGGCCGCGTCCTCTGCGCCCTCTCCGGCGGCGTCGACTCCGCCGTCACCGCCGCCC
>CAZYOV010000064.1:648-4113 GCA_964649215.1 uncultured Dehalococcoidia bacterium | reverse complement strand
GGCCGCGTCCTCTGCGCCCTCTCCGGCGGCGTCGACTCCGCCGTCACCGCCGCCCTCGTCCACCGCGCCGTCGGCGACCAGCTCGTCTGTATCTTCGTCAACAACGGCCTCCTCCGACGCGAGGAGCCGGAACGCGTCCAGGACACCTTCCACCGCCACCTCAACATCAACCTCGTCTACGTCGACGCCAGCGACCGCTTCCTCGACCTCCTGGCCGGCGTTACCGACCCCGAGGAGAAGCGCCGCATCGTCGGCGAGACGTTCATCCGCGTGTTCGAGAAGGAGGCCGACCGGCTAGGACGCACGGACTTCATCGCCCAGGGCACCACCTACCCGGACGTCATCGAGAGCGCGGTCGGTCATAACGCGGCGGTGAAGATCAAGACCCACCACAACGTCGGCGGCCTCCCCAAGGAGATGACCTTCACCCTCATCGAGCCTCTGCGCTACCTGTTCAAGGACGAGGTGCGCCGGGTCGGCCTCGCCCTCGGCCTGCCCGAGGAGATGGTGTTCCGCCAGCCCTTCCCCGGGCCCGGCCTCGCCATCCGCATCATCGGCGAGGTGACCCGCGAGAAGCTGGAGACGCTACGGGCCAGCGACTGGATCGTGATGAACGAGGTGAAGAAGGCCGCGCTCTACAACGACCTCTGGCAGGCGTTCGCCGTCCTCACCGACACGAAGTCCGTCGGCGTCATGGGCGACCTCCGCACCTACGGCCACGTCGTCGCCCTCCGCGCCGTCACCGCCGAGGACGCCATGACCGCCGACTGGGCCCGCCTCCCCTACGACCTGCTAGCGAGAATCGCCAACCGCATCGTCAACGAGGTCCCCGCCGTCAACCGCGTCGTCTACGACATCACCTCCAAGCCCCCCGGCACCATCGAGTGGGAATAGGGGGCCGTCATTCTGAGCGCAGCGAAGAATCTCGCCTTCCGATGGGACGTCCACCCCCGCCGACTGGAGTCGGCGGCTCCAGGCCGTAAGCCATGCCGCGTACTTCAGTGCGCGGTGCCCCGCGTCGTCTACGACATCACCTCCAAGCCCCCCGGCACCATCGAGCGGGAGTGAGGGCAGGCGAAGAACTGGGCGAAGCATGAAGCTGCTGAATAGCCACCTCCTCCTCCACTTCGAACTGGCGGATCCTCTTCCGCGGATAGAGGCCCTAATGAATGAGCGCCCAGCTATTATGGGTGCGCTGGTCGAACGGCTGTTCCTGTACGATGAGCTAGTCATCCCAACCTGCGACTTCAGCGTCGTACCCGTTCTTACTAGCTGGCTTGGTGATGACCTCTTTACGGAGATGGTCCAGACAGGAGCGATCCGCTTTCTGCGCTACCGAGGATCATTGGGATATTCGGGAAACGGCGTTGGCTTGGTCCAGTTCAGCCTAGAAAAAGGCGAAGCGCCAGACTGGAAACCCTGGCAAGAAGCTGCAAGCGCAGAGCCCGAACGCGCTGCAGAGATATGGTTGGAGCGGATGCGCCCTGACCTCAATCCGAGCGCGAGGGACAAGATCGCCTCCTCCGTCATCGCACACTCAGAGGAACTGATCCGAATGACGGATTTTGACCGCAAGGTCGTGCACGAGACCTACATGGATGCCCTGGAAAGTCCATCTCTTAGGGCTTTGTTCGGCATTCGCAGCACCGATATGACGCGTCTTCACGGCATCCGGTCAGACCAGTTGAGAGTATTCAGGCCTCAAGGCATGCGCGTCTATAAGAACGTCGAGGAAGTTGACATTCTTCTGGGAATGGCTGCAGCCAACTTCGAGCTTTGCCTAGCACAACTCGCGCACGCTGACGATGTCGCGTTTGATCCATCCGTTGAGCAGTTCCTGATAGGGAAAGCTGAGCGCGTGCTCGACTCCACGGACTTGGCCCGGGGATTCGTGGAGATTCTCAACGTCAATGACCTGCCCGATCTGGCTGCCGCTGCGGCATCCGGCGCAGTCTCTCCTGCTGAGATATGGCGTATCCGAAACCGCGGAAGCGCGGTTGCGTTCCGCCAATGGTTTCACGAGAACGTTAGGGACGAGCCGGACAGGGCCGTTAACGAATACGTCGCGGCTGTAGGAAAGGTGACCTGGTTAGACAAGTTCCCGGGCAAGGCTTTACGGTTCGCGCTGACCAGTGCCGCATCTCTTCTTGGGCCCGGTGCCGGTACGGTCGTAGGCGCATTCGACAGCTTCCTGCTAGATAGCATAGTCAAGGGCTATTCGCCAAAGTACCTAATTGACGACCTGAGACGGATCCTGCCACCGGCCACCACAGAGGTTCGGCGATAGTCCCCGTAGCATCCCCCTCCCCTGCGCCGTCCCTACCACCATACGCGTACCCCCCTGCCACCTCCCCCTCACACCTCTCGCCCTTCCGCGCTATCCTTGTGCCATGGTCGCTACCTCCACACCATCCGCTGGCCCCGCCCTCCGCTCATCCTGAGCCGCGGAGCGCAGCGGGGCGGGTGTCAGCCTATTCGACTACGCAGGCTGTACCATAAGCTATCCGGGAGTCGTGGGCTCGAAACCCACCGGGTCGGCTAGCCGCGCGATCATGCTGCCGGCCACGGCTAGAGTCGAGCAGCGAGGTTAGCTCAAACGGAACGGCGGGTACCGGTCGGTCACGAGTAGGAATGCGTACGCGTTTACCCGAAGCGCCCACCTCAAAACACCGACCACGAAGTCGAAGAGACCGCGCGGATAGCGCCCGGTGATCAGGATGGCAAACCACCCGACGATCACGGCGATCACCGCAAGCAGCGCGAGGAGGATGAGCACGATGAAGTGAGGGATTGCGAGCAGCCACTTCACCAGCGGGAGCCAGCGGTTCAGGTCCTGCTCGACATCCGGGTAGTCGATCTCTATGTGAACTGACTGCTCTTCGACGGTAGATGGATATTGGTCCGTAAGCAGAGCCAAGTACGCGATCACCCGTCCCTCGAAACGAGCCAGCTCGCGAGAGAAGTCGAACCACCAGCGCGGATACCGCTGCCGGACTACGATCATCAGCGCCGTGGCGATCGCTAGACCGGCCGCAATTCCTTCCTCGCCCCCACTCAAAATAGCCAGGATGACCAGGATGGGAATGATCCAGATGACTCGTAGTAGCGTTGTGAGTCGGTTGAACTGTTCTGGGTAATCGACCTCGAGGCGTGCGGGATAACTCTCAGGCTGGGCGATCAATGTGTCCTCCTTCGCTCAGTGCGTGTAGGCTGTCGCGGCTCTTCAAGCCTCTGCGCCAGCCCGATGCCGCTAGGACAACCAGATGGTATGGAGGCACCGGCCCCCAGAAATAGGACAGTGCGATCAGGGTTCAGACGAGACGCGAGCTCTTCCAGTGTTATCACTGTGGTAACCGCCCCCCTCTGGGTTCGGCTGCCATTCTAGCCCTCTTATTTCATAGCGGTCAACTGCTGTCCGCTTCATTCCTCCCCCTGCCACCTCCCCCTCACACCTCTCGCCCTTCC
>CAZYOV010000064.1:0-638 GCA_964649215.1 uncultured Dehalococcoidia bacterium | reverse complement strand
CCTTCCGCGCTATCCTTATCCCATGGCCGCTACGTCCACACCACCCGCTGCCCTCGCCCCCGGCTCTGCCCGCTGTCCTGCGCGCTTTTCCTATCTGAAACCCTTGATCGTCCGCTCTGCCCGTGTTCTTGAACGTCGCTCAATCAAACAAACACGCCCTGTCGCATCCCCCGCCGAATACGGAATCCGCGCCCGCGCGAAAAAACATCACCCGCACGATCAAACGCCGTATCTGGCTCGGCCCCTTCGGTCAAATCCCAGATACGCAGACACGCTTGATCGTCCGTCGCCCCCCCGTAACATCCTGCCCGCCTGCGCGTCCATTGTTTACAACGCGTAAAGGATAAAGCTATGACCATGATCAGCACCATCACGTGTCCCAACTGCGACGCCGAGGACCTGCGCGGGGCCCGCTTCTGCCCCCACTGCGGCACCGGCATCGGCGGCAACGGCGTCGGACCCGCCGTCCACGCCCCCCTCGTGCGCCTCCTCACCGAGGTCGCGGACCTCCAGCGGGAGCTCCTGCGGCAGCATGAGAAGGACCGCCGCGGCCAGGCGCAGCAGTTCCAGCGTGCCATCGCCACCCAGGCGGAGAGCCTCCAGCACACGCTGGAGCACCACTCGCGGCAATCGGAGCG
>CAZYOV010000063.1:0-13257 GCA_964649215.1 uncultured Dehalococcoidia bacterium | reverse complement strand
CCAGATCCGCCTCCGCCTCCGCGTCCAGCGGCTCCCCCATCTGGCGGCTCATGCTACGCACCCAGCGGGCCATGGAGCGCGGGTCGTTCTCGTCCACATCCGCCAGGCTGGACTCATCGAGGCTGGAGAAGGCGTCGTCCTCGGAGCGGACAACGGCGACTCGAGAGATGAGGCGAGACATGTCGTTTGAGCCGCAGTGCGAGCAGACGGCCTCAATTTCGCCGCCGATGCTGCGGGTGAACACGGACGTGCGTCGGCGGCAGCGCCCGCAACGGAACTCGTAGATTGGCATTCGCTTACCAGCCCTCCGCCTGGCGACGCTGGGCTATCTCCTCTCGCACCTCGCAGGTGTACAGATAGGGACAGCCCGCACAGTGGGGCGCTATGTTGGGCTTGAACTTCTTCTCCCTCTCCATAACCTTCACCGTCGCCAGAGCCCCGGCCAGCGCCTGCTTCTTGTCTAAAGACGTGAGTGCGGTCGTCCAGATGGAGCCGTCGTCCAGATACCAGAAGGAGGCGCGAGATACCGTTCGCTCCAGCTTCCTCTCGATCATTATAGCGTAGAGGTGCAGCTGTGAGGGGTCGACGTCGCCGGGGTGGGAGCCGGTCTTGTAGTCGATGATGTGAAGGGTCTTGTCCGGCTCCTCGTCGATGCGGTCCATGCGACCGAACAGGATGACCTCGGGCGCGATCAGTACCTGGACGTACGCCTCCACCTGGAACGGTTCGGCGTCCAGCTCCTCGCGCTCGGCGAAGCGCTGGAGGGCACCCAGGCTACGGTCGTGCAACTCTTCGACTCCCTGCATCCGCAGGTATCGCGGCGAGAGCGCGGCCCAGCGCTCCTCGAACATGGCGATAAGCCGCTCTTCCCGGCGCTGCTCCCGTGGTAGCTTTCCGAAAAAATCGCTGAGGACGTTGTGCACCAGCGACCCCGCTGTGTCGGCGACACGTAACCGCGCCTGCAGCTTGTCGACGTACTGATAGCGATAGCGCAGGTGGCAGGTGTTGAAGACGCGGACCCGCAAGGGCGATAGGCGGAACACAGCTCTATATTCTAGCGGTTCGTCATCCCCGTAGCGCCGCTACGGGCGAGCTGTTCGCGACCTCCAGGCCGCGACTCGCCAGCAGCAGGGCATTCTGGCCGATAACCTCGAAGCCAGCGCCTACCGTGCCACCCGCCAGGAAGCGGGCGTGCATGTTCTCCAGGATCACCGCCAGCTTGAAGTGGGCCAGGACGGTGTAGAAGTCCAGGCTGCTCAGGTCGCGCCCGCTTTGCTCGGAATAGCGAGCCAGCACCTCCCGCCGCGTGAGGAAGCCGGGCAGCGCCGTGACGGCGGTTGAGGCGATGCCCGGCGCGGCCAGGCTGCCGCCGGCCCCGGGGTCGGCCCAGTACATCATCAACAGACCGACATCGGCCAGCGGGTCGCCCAGGGTAGCCATCTCCCAATCCAGCACGGCGACGATTCGCCCCTCCTTATCGAGAATGCAGTTGTCCAGCCGGAAGTCGCCGTGGACGATGCCGCTGCCGCTCTGGGTCGGGAGGGCGGAGGCCAACCGGCGGGCCAGCTCCTCGATGTCGGGCACCTCGCGCGTTTTGACCCGCGCCAACTGCTCGCTGAAGCGCCGTACCTGGCGCTCCAGGTAGCCCTCCGGCTTGCCGAAGTCGCCCAGCCCTACCTCGGCCGCCGTGACCGAGTGTAGGTGGACGAGGATGTCGATGAGCTGGTCGGCGATGCGGCGGCGCTGCACCTCATCGAAGCGTCGCGCGAACTCCGCGCTATCGGCGGGCACAAACCCCTCAACGTAGTCCATGATGTAGAACGGCGCGTCGTTGACCGTGGTGTCCTCACACAGCGCGACCGTGCCAGGCACCGGGACGTCGGTGGCGGCCAGCGCCGAGATCACACGGAACTCGCGCTTCATATCATGCGCCGTGGGCTGCACGTGGGAGAGCGGCGGGCGGCGGAGCACCCAGGACTTCTCCTCCGCATGGACGCGGTAGGTGAGGTTGGAGCGCCCGTGGCCGATAATCTCGGCCCGCAGCTCATCAACGGAGGCGACGTTCGCCCTGAACCAGGGAGTCAGCCGCTCGAAGTCTATGCCGGGGACGCTACCGCTCATCGTGCCACACCTCCGCTGAGCATGCCGCTTACACGAACGATGGTCCTGCGGGATGACGTGACATTATATTCCATTCCAGCTACAATCCCTCACGGTGCCACCGTGGTGCACTAAGGAGGCGATTTGTCATGCCCATCGATTTTAACCTATCTCCCGAGGTTGAAGAGGTCCGCCAGCGGGTGCGCACTTTCATGGACGCCGAAGTGCGCCCCGTAGAGGAGAAGTTACGCCAAGATAAGGCTGACCGCAACGCCTACGTTCAAGCCATCGTCGGGTTGCGCAAGAAGGCGCGCGATGCCGGGCTGTGGAACCCCCATCTGCCGCCGGAGTGGAGCGGCATGGGGCTGGGCCCCGTGGCGATGGCGTTCGTCTCCGCCGAGGCGGGCCGCACGACTATCGGGCCGTTCGTCATCAACGCTCAGGCCCCGGACGAGGGCAACATGCACACCCTGCTCCATTGGGGAACCCCTGAGCAGAAGGAGAAGTATCTTCGGCCGCTATCGGAGGGCCAGTGTCGCTCATGCTTCTCCATGACCGAGCCTGAGGTGGCCGGCTCCGATCCCACGCTCATCCAGACCACGGCCGTGAAAGACGGCGACGACTGGGTGCTGAACGGGCACAAGTGGTTCTCGTCCGGCGCCCACGGCGCCAGATTCGCCATCGTCATCGCCTGCACGGACCCCGACGCTGACCCGCCGCAGGCGAGGAACTCGGCCTTCCTCGTCGACACGCCCGCCGAGGGTTGGGAGATCGTCCGCGACGTGGAGACTATGGCCGGCCCCGCCAACCACCCCGAGATCCGCATCACTAACCTGCGGGTACCGGCGGACGCCATTCTCGGCGGCAGAGGCGAAGGCCATCGGCTGGGCCAGTACCGCCTCGGCCCCGCCCGGCTCGCCCACTGCATGCGCTGGATCGGCAACGCCGAGATCGCGCTGGAGATGCTCGTGGACCGCGCAATTAACCGCTTCTCTCACGGCTCATACCTGGCCGAGAAGCAGGCGATCCAGTGGATGATGTCCGAATCGGCGATGGAGCTGTATACCGGCAAGCTCATGGTGTTGCACGCCGCCTACAAGATTGAGAATGGCCTGCCGTTCAAGCAAGAGGTCTCGATGGCGAAGGTGCACGTCGCCAACGCTCTCTGGAAGATCATCGACCGGTCTATCCAGGTACACGGGGCGCTGGGCTACTCGACCGACACGCCCCTGGAGCGCATGATGCGAAACGCCCGCGCCGCCCGTCTCGCCGACGGAGCGGACGAGGTGCATATGCAGACCATCGCCCTCAACGTCATCAAGACCTATAAGGAGCACGGCAACACCAGGGCCGCGACCGGTGACCTGTTGTAGCTCGCCGGCTAGCCGCTACCATCCTCCACCGCGCCCTCAATGTGCTCCAGCGATAGCACGCGCCCATTGTGGGCAAGCGCCAGCGCGATCACGTCGATACGCTGATCGGCCGGACAGCCCTCCACGGCCTGCAGGTAAGACTGAGCAGCCGCCAGGATACGCCCCGCCTTGGCAGCCGTCACCGACTCCGCCGCCGACCCCATAGACTCACCGCGGCGAGTACGCACCTCCACGAACACCAGCGTCCCGCCCCGCTCAGCAATTATGTCCACTTCGCCCTCGCGAACACGGAAGTTGCGCTCCCTGATGCGATATCCTTTCGCCTCCAGGTGTGCGGCGGCGACCCGTTCGCCGAAGTCGCCCAGGTCACGGCGGGCGCGGGTCACGGCCTCAGTACGCCCCCTGCTGCTCGAAGATGCGCCGCGGGTTGTCCACAGTCATGGTGCGGATCTGCTCGTCCTTAACACCGGCATCCCGCAGGGCGGGGATGACGTCATCCGGGATATGGTTGAAGTGCCAGCGTGGCACCACCCGCTTCAGGAGCGTCTCCTCAGCCCAGTCGATGTAGCAGCTGGCGTCGTGGGAGAGTACCATCTTCTCCGCGTAGCCCATCTCGCACAGCCGCGAGATGGTCGCGACTCGCCTATCCGTCGGCAGGAACATGTCGAGGCCGAAGCGGTCCATCCCGATGTAGCTGCCCCGATCGATGAGGCGGCGCAGGTATTCGATGTCCTCGGAGTCGCCGCTATGGCCGATGATGACGCGGGTTAGGTCCACTCCCTCTTCCTCGAAGACATCCTGCTGCTTGAGCCCCACCTGGCTGGCGGCGTGGGTGTGGGTTGAGATGGGCACACCGGTCTTTCGATGCGCCCGCGCGCTGGCTCGGAGGATTCTCCCCACGTCCTCCGTGACGCCGGGCTCGTCGGTAGCGCACTTGACGACGCCGGCCTTCACTCCCGTGTCCATTATCCCGTCCTGGATGTCTCGCACGAACAGCTCGGCGATGTGATCGACGCTCCTGCCGCTCTGGGCCCGGAAGTAGTGCGGCACCTCCCAGTAGACGCCCGTGGCGACGATAACCTGCATGCCGGTGCGCTGCACCACCTCCTGGACGAAGGGGATGTCGCGCCAGTTGCCGACAGTGAGGTCAACCAACGTCTTGACGCCGCGGGCCATAACGTCCTTCACCTTCGTCACCGCGCTTTCGACCTCCTTCTCGCGGTCCCAGACGGGGAAGTTGGCCTCTACCCCCGGCGACAGCACCACGATATGCTCGTGCATGAGCGTGAAGCCCAGGTCGGAGGTGTCCAGGGGGCCGGATACGAAGTCGACTGTAGCCATGCGCGATCCTCCTTGAAGAAGCTCGTCGCCAGCGATTATACAGGGTCGCGCGAAGCCACCATCTCCCTCACCGGATTGAAGGAGCGGCGATGGAGGTCGCAGGGCCCCAGCCGACGCAACGCCTCCAGGTGCTGACGCGTAGCGTACCCCTTGTTTCGGGCGAAGCCGTAGCCGGAGAACCTGTGGTCATGGCTCTCCATGTAACGATCGCGGGCGACCTTAGCGACGATAGAGGCGGAAGCTATGGAGATGCAGCGGGCGTCACCATCGATTATGCCCTTATGAGGCAGTGAGCAAGCCCGCAGGGATAGAGCGTCGATGAGCAGATACTGAGGCCGCCGGTGCATCTCGCCGACAGCCCGCAGCATCGCCTGCCGTGTCGCCTCGGCGATGCCGATACGGTCGATCGACGTATGGGAAACGAACCCTACTGCCACCGCAAGCGCGTCTCGCCAAATGTAGGTGGCCAGCTCCTCGCGCTCGGGCGGGCTCAGCTCCTTACTGTCGCGGACATGGAACAGCCAGCGAAAGTCGGACCTGGGGGAGAGGATTACCGCAGCGGCCACCACCGGCCCGGCGAGAGGGCCACGGCCGACCTCATCCACCCCGGCCACCAGGTCGAGGCCCTGAAGCCATTGGAGCCGCTCCTCTGCGAGGTTAGGGGCCATTCGCATGGCGTCGCCCCATACTATCCGCGACCGCGACTGCTTGTCAACAAGCGTAAGCGTTTTAGCCATTTTTCCTCGCTGCCGCTTGACAACGAGTAGACAGCAAACTAAGTTGGGGTCATCACCGTATTCTGCTACGGAGGGAGCTATGCCCGTCGTTCGAGTGGAGATGTGGACTGGGCGCACACACGCCCAGAAGCAGGAGTTGGCTAGGGTGATAACAGAGGCGATGGTCAACATCGCTCACACCACGCCCGAGGCGACGATCGTGATATTTGAGGACATCCCGAAGGAGAACTGGGCCCAATCCGGCACCCTTGCTTCCGAGATGGAGACCTAACACTGTAACCACTTAAGGTGAATGGCCGTCATATTGAATGTGAAGCTTAGATGATGGAGATACGTTTGTCTGCTATAATTGGGACAGTGCGACAGGGTGGGCCCTGCGAGGCCCACCCATCAATATCTCAGGTGGTTTTATAGATCATGTACGGCCGCTGGCTACGAAACAGCTTTATCTACCTGCTGATCCTGGTGGCGATAGTCGTCATTGTCTTCACCCTGTTCGGCCAGGGTGGCTCCAGCGATGAGGAAACCACGCTCACAGAATTCATCAGCAGGGCGCAGAGCGAAGAAGTTGAGCGGGTTGAGGTGAGCGGCAGGGATATAAAGTATTTCCTCACGGATGATCCCAATGAGCAGACGTTCAAGACCAAAATGGAATCGGGCGATACTGTCCGCCAGGTACTGCAAGACGCCGATATAGAGCCTTCAAACTTCCCGCCGATCAAGCTTACGGAGCCCAGCTTCTGGAGCAGACTTCCCGGCATACTGCTTACGTTCCTGCCGATCATCTTCATCGTCGCCATCCTGTTCTTCTTCCTGCGCCAGGCGCAGGGCGGAAATAACCAAGCGATGAGCTTCGGCAAGAGCAAAGCCCGCATGTTCACCGGCAACCGTCCCAGCGTGACGTTCCTGGACGTGGCTGGGGTGGAAGAGGCGAAGGAAGAACTGGGAGAGGTGGTAGAGTTTCTTAAGTACCCGGAGAAGTTCGCTGCCCTGGGCGCCCGCATCCCCAAGGGTGTCCTCCTGGTAGGGCCGCCCGGGACCGGCAAGACGTTGCTCGCCAAAGCCGTGGCCGGCGAGGCGGGCGTTCCATTCTTCAACATCAGCGGCTCGGAGTTCGTGGAGATGTTCGTGGGCGTGGGCGCCTCCCGTGTGCGTGACTTGTTCGAGCAGGCGAAGCGCAACTCGCCCTGCATCGTGTTCATCGACGAGATCGATGCCGTAGGCCGCCACCGCGGCGCCGGCCTCGGCGGCAGCCACGACGAGCGCGAGCAGACGCTGAACCAGATCCTAGTGGAGATGGACGGTTTCGAGACCAACACCAACGTGATAATCGTCGCCGCTACCAACCGGCCGGACATCCTGGACCCGGCGCTGCTGCGCCCCGGCCGCTTCGACCGTCAGGTAATGCTGGACAAGCCGGATATCAAGGGCCGGAAGGCGATCCTTGAGGTCCACGCCAAGGGCAAGCCCCTGGACAGCGGCATCAGCCTGGAGGTCATCGCCAAGCAGACTCCCGGCTTCTCCGGCGCCGACCTCGCCAACCTGGTGAACGAGGGCTGCATTCTGGCCGCGCGGCGCGGCAAGAAGAAAGTGACGATGGCGGAGTTCGACGAGGCGGTAGACCGCGTCATCGCCGGCCCGGAGCGGAAGAGTCGCGTTATCAGCGAGCGCGAACGGGAGATCATCGCCTACCACGAGGCCGGACACGCCCTGGTAGGGTACTTGCTTCCGAACGCGGACCCGCCCTACAAGATAAGCATCGTCTCCCGCGGCATGGCCGGCGGATTCACCCGCTTCTTGCCGGAGGAAGACCGCCACCTGTACACCAAGAGCCAGTTCAAGGACATGCTGGCGGCTATCCTCGGCGGTATGGCGTCCGAGGAGTTGACATTCGACGAGGCGACCACGGGTCCCTCGGACGACCTGCAGAAAGCCACCAGCCTGGCACGCCAGATGGTCACCCAGTGGGGCATGAGCGAAAATCTGGGCCCGCGCACCTTCGGCCGCAAGGAGGAGATGATCTTCCTGGGCCGTGAGATCTCCGAGCAGCGCAACTACAGCGAGAAAGTGGCCGAGGAGATCGACGACGAGGTACGCACCATCGTCAACCAGGCATACCAAACCGCGACCAAACAGCTCACGAAGAACCGCGACAAGCTGGAGCAGCTCGTAAAGGTCCTGCGGGAGGAAGAGACGATAGAGGGCGGGGCCCTCCAGGCAATCCTCGACGCTGAGCCTGGCAAGGAGTCCGAGGAGCTGCTCAAGGCTGAGAAGAAGCCGAAGACGGACGAGGCCGCGGACGGCAGCACAGATGAGACATCGGCGAAGAAGACTCCCAAGACGGAGCCGGGCCTGGCCTGGGAGGCGCCCTCGCAGCTCGGACCGGATCAGCACTAGCCTCGGATTCTCGCGTTATCATCCCAGGGCAATTGGTGCGCCCTTCGCTGTGCCAAGAGATGGACACTACATCGACATGTGGTTAGAATCGAACATCGGGCGTCATCAAGGGGCCCTAAGGAGGAAGTGAAAATTTACGCCATAGTCCGCACCGGCGGCAAACAGTACCGGGTTGAGCCTGAGCAGCTCATCGACGTGGACAGCCTGCCGGCCGAGGTCGGCTCCACAGTTGAGATGACAGACATCCTGCTCATCGCCGGCAACGGCGACGTTAAGGTCGGCCGTCCGGTTCTGAAGGGGGCGCGTGTGATAGCGGAGGTGGTGGAGCAAGGCCGCGGTCCGAAGATGATCGTCTTCAAGTACAAGGCGAAGACTCGCTATCGTCGTCGCCGGGGCCACCGCCAGGGCTACACCCGGCTGGTGGTACGCCAGATACTGACAGCGGAAGGGCCGCCGGAGGCAGAGGAGAAGCCCAAACGGCGCCGCCCGTCCAAAGCGGAGGCGGAGCCGAAGCCGGCCCGCCGAACGCGAGCCCGCAAGCCGAAGGCGGAGGCCGCACCCGTCGAGGCGGAGGAGAAGCCTGCCCGCCGAACGCGAGCCCGCAGGCCGAAAACGGAGGCTGAGGCCGCACCCGTCGAAGCGCGGGAAGCGGAGGCAAAGCCCGCGCCGCGAACACCTGCCCGCAGCCCCACTGCCAAAAGCGAGACCAAGAAGCCGAAAAGGACACGCACGAAGACGGAGAGTGACTAGCGATGGCACATAAGAAGAGCGGCGGTAGCGCTAAAAACGGGCGCGACAGCCAATCCAAGCGGCTCGGCGTCAAGCGCTACGATGGTCAACTGGTACTTCCGGGCACCATCATCGTGCGCCAGCGGGGGACCCGCATTCACCCCGGCGTGAACGTGGGGATGGGCCGAGACTTCACAATCTTCGCCAAAGTGCCCGGCCGCGTGAAGTTCCAGCCCTTCCGTAAGGGCGGACAGAAGAAGGTTAGCGTGCTAGAGGTGAGCGAAGGGGCGACGACATGAGGGCAAAAATCCACCCGGAGTACGTGGACGCGGTGTTCACCTGCGCCTGCGGCAACACCTGGGAGACACGGGCCACTAAGCCCCAGGTGCGCATCGAAGTGTGTAGTAAGTGTCACCCGTTCTTCACCGGCGAGCAGCGCCTCGTGGATACGGCCGGCAGAGTAGAGCGGTTCAAGAGGCGCTACGGGCTGAAGTAGCCCGTTGGAGATTCGATCAGCACTCGGGCCGGGAGGCGCTCTCGGCCCGAATTTTGTATAAACAGTAGCGAGATGTCAAAGCAGACGCTGTACTACGGCGGCCAGGCGGTCATCGAAGGGGTGATGATCCGCGGCCCTCACAGCGTGGTCGTGGCCTGCCGCCGCCCCGATGGCGAGATCGCCGTTCGCCGCGAGACTTTAGGTGGCGTTTACACCGGCCTTCTCAGGCGTATCCCCTTCGTGCGAGGCGTCATCGTGCTGTGGGAGACGATGGCCCTGGGGATGCGCTCGCTCATCTACTCCTCCAACGTGGCCCTGGGCGAAGAGGAGAACGAGATCAGCCCCATAGCGGTCATCGGCATGGGGCTGGCTGCTCTAGTTGTGGTGGCTGCGATATTCTTCGCCGGGCCCGTGCTCCTTACGAGCTGGCTGGAGGGCAGGATCGATAGCTCCGTAGTCGTGGTCGCGATAGAAGGACTGATCCGGCTGGCAATTCTGGTGGCCTACATCGGTCTCATCGGTCTGGTGCCCGACATCCGACGCGTTTACGCCTATCACGGCGCGGAGCACAAGTCCATCCACGCCCTGGAAGCGGGCGACCCCCTGGAGCCGCCCGCTGTCCAGCGCCATCCCACGGCGCACGTGCGCTGTGGTACGAGTTTTCTTCTCACAATAGTCGTGGTATCGGTAGTGCTATTTGCGGCCCTCGGTTCGCAGGAGCTGTGGATGCGCGTGGCGTCGCGGGTAGTGCTGATCCCCGTCATCGCCGCCATCGCCTACGAACTGATCCGCCTCGGCGGACGTTTCTACGGCAACCCGGTCGCCCGCGTGTTGATGTGGCCGAACCTGGCGCTCCAAAAGCTCACCACCCGCCAGCCGGACGATTCGCAAGTGGAGGTGGCGCTGCGAGCGTTACGTGAGGTGATGGCACTGGAGGGCATACAGCCGGCTGAGGCCGTCGAGAGCACCGCTACCACCCAAGCGCTGGAGGGCCGACCTGATGTGGCCGAGCCCCGTCCCCCGGCCTAAGGTCAGATTCGTTCCAAGTCGGCGATCGTTTTCTCATCCCGCACGTTGCCCGTGTTCAACGTAGACTTTGGCTCAAGCAACAGCACCAGGGCTTCTTCCTTAGCGATGGGCTTATGTTCAACGCCCGTGGGAACAATGACGAACTCGCCCTCTTCCAGCCAAATATCGCGATCTCGCAGCTTGACCAGGAACCTTCCCTTCACGACGAGAAATAGTTCGTCCTCCGCCTCGTGGCGATGCCAGACGAACTCCCCCTTGAATTTCACTAACTTGAGATATGAATCGTTGATTTCGCCAGCAATTTTCGGGCTCCAGTGGTCTTCGAAGAGACTAAACTTATGGGCAAGGTTCACCTTCTCCATCGGCTGCTCCTTACTTCATGACTTTTAAGTCAGCCCATCCCCTCGATTTTGCGCAATCAGGACTCTGCTGACAGCCCACCCGAAGTCTTCTCCTCAAGCTCGCGGTAGAAGCAGGAGCGCTCGCCCGTGTGGCAGGCCGGCCCCGCCGGGTCCACCTTCAGCAGCAGGACGTCCTCGTCGCAGTCCTTTCGTATCTCGCGCAGCGCCATCGTGTTGCCGGACGTGGCGCCCTTGTGCCACAGCTCCTGACGGCTGCGGCTCCAGAACCATGCCTGACCCGAATCTCGCGTACGCCGCAGCGACTCCGCGTTCATCCAGGCGAACATCAGCACCTCGCCGGTACTGTTGTCCTGGACGATGGCAGGTATAAGGCCGCGGTCATCGAACTTCAGGGGCATTGGATCGTCCTTTCGGCTAGAGACGTACCGGCACCCCTCGCTGCGCCAGGTACTCCTTGACCTCGCGGATGCGGTGGGTGCCGAAGTGGAAGATGGAGGCGGCGAGCACGGCGTCCGCCTTCCCTTCAACGATAGCGTCGTACAGGTGCTCCGGGTTGCCCGCGCCGCCGGAGGCGATGACCGGCACCGGCACGGATTCGGACACGGCGCAGGTAAGCTCGGTGTCGTAGCCTTCCTGCGTGCCGTCGGCGTCCATGCCGGTTAGCAGCAGCTCGCCGGCGCCCAGAGCGGCGCAGCGAACGGCCCACTTCACAACGTCCAGCTCCACCGGCGTACCGCCGCCGATGCCACCGTAAGTGTGCACCTGCCATCGGCCCTTACCCGTCCTCTTGGCATCGATGGCGACGACGATGCACTGGGCACCGAACTTGGCCGACGCCTCAGCGACGAACTCCGGGTTCTCCACGGCCGCGGTGTTGATCGCCACCTTGTCGGCTCCGGACTCCAGCATCAGCCGAACGTCCTCGGTAGTGCGAATGCCCCCGCCGACGGTGAAGGGGATGAACACCTGATCTGCGATGCGGCGCACCATCTCCAGGGCGGTGTCACGTCCCTCCGGCGACGCTTTTATGTCGAGAAATACGAGCTCGTCGGCGCCTTCCTCGTCGTAGCTGGCGGCCAGCTCCACCGGGTCGCCGGCGTCGCGCAGGTTGAGGAAGCGAACGCCCTTCACCACGCGGCCTTCGGCCACATCGAAGCAGGGGATAATGCGCTTGGTGAGCATGACTAGGCTATCGTATCAAGGACTGGGGCCTCGCTCTAGCCAAGGCCGCCGGCGACAGAGGCGATCAGACCGATGCTGGCGGTGATCAGCACCACCAGGACGATGGTGCGAAAGCTCTCCGGATTGAGGCGCTTTCGCAGCCAGGCGCCTGCGTACGTCCCCAACACTAGCGCGGGCAAGGCCGCCGCGACTATCACGAGGACATCGCCCGTGATCCGCCCCGCGATGGCGAAAGCGGTCACCGTGAGGACCCCCGCGGGGAAGAAGTACGCCAGGATAGTCCCCCGGAAGCGTTCGATGCTCGGGTCGAGACCGAGGAGGTACAGTACTACGGGTGGGCCATTCATGCTGGTGCTAGGCCCGAGGGCCCCGCTCACCGCGCCGGCCGCCACCCCCAGAGGGCCCGCGTTGCGGGTAATCCGGAGCGTTGGAGAGACGTACGCTACGATGCTCGCAACGATGACGGTGGCCGCCACAAACACCTTCAATGCGTTGCTGTCGAGGCGTTCAAACAACAGGAGGCCCAGCGGCATCCCCAGGACGAACCCCGCGAGCATGATCAGCACTCTCGTCGGCACTACGTGAGCGCGAACCTCGACCAGGTTGGGAACGACAGTCAGGAGACTGAGGACAATGCTGGTCGCCACAGCCGCCTTCACGTCCCAGGCCAGGGTGAGAAGCGGCGTCATCGTGAGCGCAAAGCCGAAGCCTGTCGTCGACATGCAGAGCGCCGCGAGGAACGCTATCCCAACGGCGGCGGCTATGATCTCCGCCGACAACCGCTAGAAGACCGTATCGCCGCGCAGCATCTGGCGGGCGATGGTGCGGCGCTGGATCTCGCCGGTGCCGTCGGGGATGCGCAGGGTACGGCAGATGCGGAACCCCTCCTCCAGCGGCAGCTCGGATGAGAGGCCCATGCCTCCGTGGACCTGGATCGCCTTGTCGTAGACCTCCTGCGCCTTCTCGACGGCATAGGCCTTGGCGATGGAGATCTCCTTGACCGGCAGCCGCCCCGTCTGGGGAAACGTCTCAACCAGGGCCGCCGTCTGGAGCACCATGTACTTCATCGTGTAGATGTCGATCGCCATGTCCGCCAGCATAAACTGGACCGCCTGGTGTTCCGCGATAGGTTTGCCGAACGTCTTGCGCTGCTTAGCGTACTCCAGGGAGGCATCCAGGGCGTACTCGCACATGCCGATCATATTGGAGGCGATGGCGATGCGCCCCTCGGAGATGCCGAACATAGCGACTTCAAAGCCGCGATCCTCCTGCCCCACGAGGCGGTCGGCAGGGACGCGAACGTCCTCGAACGTCATGCTGCCGCAATCGCCGCCCTGGTGACCCATCACCGACAGCACACCGTCGAAGGTGTAGCCCGGAGCGCTGGTCTCCACGAAGAAGGCGGAGATACCGCCCTTGTGCTGCGCCACCAGCTCCTCGTCGGTGATAGCGAAGATCACGGTATAGTCGGCGTAGGGTGCGTTGGTGATCCACTGTTTGGAGCCGTTGAT
>CAZYOV010000062.1:0-13585 GCA_964649215.1 uncultured Dehalococcoidia bacterium | reverse complement strand
AGCAGCGCTTTCGTAAAGCGCGGGTCGGGGGTTCGAGTCCCTCTCCCGGCTCCAGGTTTTAGATACGAAATCGGGCCTGAACCGCCAGCCGCCGCGCCTCCCGCCGACGAATTGGCGACGAATTGGCGACCAAAAGGAGAGGAGGGCCACAATGGTAGATGATCGAAACGGTAACGGTAACGGCGAAGAACCCCCGGAGCACGAACCTGATCCCCCGGAGCACGAACCTGATCCCCCGGAGCCGGACCGTCCGCTGGAGCCCGATCATGAAGAAGCCGGCTACCAGGGACCCGAGCCCGGCGAGACTGGACAGATCACGCCAGACGAGACCAGATGAGAGCTAGACCTACAAGCATCACTTCAACACCAGTCGCTGCGAGCCCGAGCGAAACCATCCGCGCCTTGTCCCTGAGGATTTCCCTGTTGTGAACATATGACTTGCTGATGTCGTCAACGAGCGCGTGTTTGATTTTCGTCGGCTCATCTCGCCAGTAGTAGCGCCAGAGCTCATCGGCATGAGATGTACGCCGGTATGTCCGCGTGCGGAGTCCCAGCAGCGCCATCACTGCCGCCACAACATAGGCTAGAACGGCACCAACAAGGAGTGCGTTCACCGTATCGCCAGTATTCAGTCCCCTACTCGTAACGCCAGCTAGGCCGATCACAATGCTAGCGGCACCGAAGATCTGAACCATCTTGCTGTCCAGGGACTCCTGGCTCCGCTTCTGTTCAGCCGGGGCGTCCCGCACATGCTGGTAGATGAAGTCGAGGGTGTCTGGCCGTACTTCCTTGCTCATGGGTCCAATTATAAGACTGCGCTCGGATGACAGGTGAAGGGCTAACTGCCCCCGCTCGCCGGCCGCCTGAGCGCAGGCCTGAGAACGGCGTCTAGGGCCTCTGCGGCGTCCCGCTGGAGGTCTGGGAGGACATGGGAGTACGTGTCCAGGGTGATCCCCACAGTCGCGTGGCCGAGGCGCTCGCTGACGACCTTCGGGTGGACGCCCGCCTGGAGCATCAGCGTGGCCGCCGAGTGGCGCAGGTCGTGGAAGCGCAGACGGGGCAGGCCCGCATCGGCCAAGGTCCGCCTGAAGGCCCGGCGGAGGTTGCTATCGTCCAGGGGGTGCCCAGTCGGTCCGGTGAACACCAGGTCGTTGTCCGCGTAGGCCGGGCCCAACTCTAGCCGCCGTTCGGCCTGGGCGAGCCGGTGCTCTCGTAGGACCTGGACAGTCTCGGACGACAATGCCACCGGGCGACGGGACCGGTGCGTTTTAGGCGCCGAGTAGGCGATGCCCTTGCCGGCAACACGCCGGGCCGTCCGGGTTACCTGGAGGCTCCCTCGATCCATGTCCGCGTCCCGCCAGCGTAGCGCCAGGAGCTCGCCCAGGCGCGCCCCCGTCGCCAGGGCCAGGTAGGCCAGGGCGTAGAACGGTGTATCCGCAGACGCCTCCAACAGCCGACCTGCCTCCTCGGCGTTCAGGACCCGCATCTCAGGCCGATCGGGGCGCGGCGGCTTGACGGAAGCTGCTGGATTCAGGGCCAGGAGCTGCCATTCGACGGCATGACTCAGGGCCTCATGAAGCAGCCGGTGATGTTTGAGGACCGTGCGCGGTGAGAGGCCGCCGGCGGCGCCGTCCGCCCGCCCGCCGAGAGCCCTGGCCCGACCATACGCCGCCTGAATGTGGGCCGGCCGTAGATCCCGCAACCGAAGGCTGCCTAGGGCCGGGATCAGGTGACGCTCTACGATGCTCGTGTACCGCTCGAGCGTGGAGGCGGTGACGCTTTGGGCCGCGTAATCGCGGAGCCAGCGACGCAGGTAGTCGGCGACGGTGAGCTTTCCGGGGCTGACGTCGATACCGGTGTCGCGCTGGTGGATCGCCTCGGCCAGGGCGCGGTCGGCGTCCCTTTTGGTTCCTTTGACGGGCAGGAAGCGCCGGCGTCTCCACCCTGTCATCGGGTCCTTGCCCAGGTCAACTGTGACCTGCCAGCTGCCCTTGCCGCGACGACGGATGTAACCGGCCATGACGACCCTCCCCTAGTGGCGCTGAGCGGTCTGTTGCGGCGTCAAGGATACCGTCTCTGGCGGCGCCGGGGGAAGCCCCACCTTTGCCTGGCGCGCGATCCATTCTTCAAGACCGTGGCGCGGAACGCGGATCACGCGACCCAGGCGGATGTGCGGCAGCTCGTTGCGGGAGATTAGATCATAGGCCAGTCCGCGGCTGATCTGGCAGAGCTTCGCCGCCTGCTCGACGGTCAAGAGGAGGGTGCCGCTGTTAGGCATTACCATGGCTGCCTCTCAGCGGGCTACGGTGATTCACGAAATCTCTATTCATAGTTTTGCAGCGCTTGGATAACCGCGTCGATGGTACCCGGCGGGGCCTTCACCGCCCACTCTTTCCAGTGGTCGGGTCGTCCCAGATGGAGGCTGTGGGTTGCTCCGGTGGAGTCCTGGTACAGCACATCCATAGGCCAGCCCAAAGACTCGGCGAGAACCAGGATTTCGGGGCGTGTGTCAACAGACCCCTGATCCCGACTCCCCGCTTCCCCGCCACCAATAGGGCCAGATAGGGTTTTCGACTCCCCGCCAGACTCCCCGCCAGATTCCCCGCCAGATTGCTCGCGAGCACCATTCCCCGCCGACTCCCCGCCAGACTCCCCGCCAGATTCCATATCTGGCTCAGATACGGCGGTATCCGCTGGCGGGGACGCGGGGAGTCCATTCTCAGGGTGTAGAGAACGCATCTTGTCCTCAACCTCCTGCGATGTAGGCAAAGAGCGGGGCGGCGGCGCTGATTCCTTCCCAGGCCGCAGTCTTGCTGGACGGTTCTTTTGCGGCTCCAGGTTCACGACATAGTCCGCCTCAAGTGCTGGGCGAAGCCTGGAGGTTGCCGACTTGCGGTCGATGTTTAGATGCCGCGCCACGGCAGTGAACGTAGTAGCTAGCCCATCGCTTCCACCGCAGAGCGCTCGCACGGACTCTATTGCTTTTCTCTGTGCCATCGTGAGGTTGTCCGCCAGCGAGGGGGCGAGGGACGGCTCCAAGAGCGGCCTAGCCGCCTCATAGTCCTCCAGCGTAGCGATTACCCTGCGCTGCCCATCCCGCTCCCTCTGCAGCTGGTGAAGGAGAGCGTACGCCTGAATTGTGGAAAATACTTGCGTGATGTCGCGTCGCCACCGTACCGGTTTTTCGGGCAACAGCTCAGCCAGAGCCTCAGCGAAAGGCACCACAACCTCGTGAGTCCCGTAATCGTGCAGCCATCGCTGTGCTGCGATGAACGGGCGGAGATCCGGTGGCTGCACGCCGTTTCCTGAGAAGTGATGCGCCGTGATGTCCATAACGGCACGAGTTTGTGCGGGGTCATCCCGCACGAAAACGCTTAGTACGCGGGTCTCGTTCTCCGGGTGAAGGCTCGCTCTTGTCGTCGTCACGAGCAAGCCGGTTGGCCCTTCTTTCTCCAGGTGTCTCGCTACCAGGCGTCCCTGGCCGTCCCTCTCTACGGTGTCGTAGATGATGCGGCCCTCGCTGAGAAGTGTCCGCACCAGCATCTCCAAGAACTCACTCTCGTGGGCCTCAAAGATGACGAGGATGCGATGCTTGAACTCCGCCTCCGTATAGATGAGCGCTCGTTCGCTGGCAGACGTGAGCTCGTAATAGGCACTCTTGGGAAAGAGCTGAATCACGGAGCTGACCACGTACGATTTTCCTACGGAAGACGGCCCCTTGACGGCGGAAGATATTGGCTTAGGAAGCAGGCGGCTGGTGAGCAGAAGGTACAGTAACTGCCGAGCCTCCCGCTCCCCAGCCACGCCAAGGCTGCCGATGACGCTGTCCACGCGGGCCCAGAGATCGGCCTTACTCAACAGGGCGCGGGCCATTTGTTCTTCTTCTTCCGTCAGTGGTGGCTCGAAGTCCTGCTCAGACGAGGTGGAAGATGCGAGCCACTCCGCTGCGGCATCCTCAAGGTCCAAAAGAAGGCTCTCGACGTACCCAGCGTGTAAATCAGCTCCGGTCGCAATCTCTTTGGCCAGGCGGTGCCGCTTGTCCCGCCCCGCCAACAACAGATGGTCTCGGCCGACACGGGTTCCCTTGTGAACAGCCGTAACTACACCCTTTACACCTGCCGAAGTAAGCTCAGAACCACTCAGCCCGATCTCCAGGTCGGTCGCGTCGTCCTTGAACGTCATGTTCTTCTTGCTCAGCTCGCCTACGGGTGTCAGTGTCATCTCGCGCCTACCAGTCGAAGGAACTCCTTGACGCCTCCACCCCGTCCGCAGCCGTGACAGAACCAAACACTTTTCTCGGGATTGACGTAGAAGCTGGCGTCCTGTTCCTCATGGAGGGGACAAAGACCCTTCCATTGGTTGCCTGAGCGTCGCAGCCGCACGTATGGGGCAACCGCGGCCATGATGTCCAGATCGTCGCTGTCGTATCCGTTCCTTGCTGGTCTAGGTCTCGCAAACTGACGCCGGCGCGGTCGGATCGTCGGCGCCCTGTGCATGGCCTCACGCATCAGGCGGTCAAAGTCATCAGGGGCAGTTATTTGGAGGTCGGAGGGGTCCTTGTAGTCGCCCACACGGAGAGAGCGAACGCCCGGAAAGTCGGCCGCCATCTTTCTGGCAAGGCTGCGAGACGCCGTGTCACCCTCGTCGTAGAGATACACTCGGTCATAAGACGTAAGGTATGTTCGCCAGTCTGATTTCCACACTCCTGCCCCCGGCAGTCCCAAGGCTGCAAAGCCGTGCAGCCAGAGAGTGTGACAATCGCTCTCCCCTTCAACCACGATTAGATCCCGCCCTTCTCCGAGCCTGTCCAGGCCATACGGGATCAGCGGCACCCCTCTGGGTTGGAGCACCTTCAATTTTCCCGTCAGGGAAAGCCGTGTGCGGATCGTGTAGATCCCGCCGTCTCGATTCGGGTAGGGGATGCCGACGCCATCGGGCATATCCCGCAGTCCCAAAGTCGCCAAGAATCCTATGGGCAGATGCTTCGCAGCGGCGTACTGGGCGAGTGTAAGATTCAAAGGAACACCCAGAGTCCGTTGCCTTCGAGGCCCAGATGTGTCATCAGTCGATCCCCGATGGCGGGCGCGATGACCCGCACATAGTAGCGATAGTCAGGTCCGCTCATTGGAAGCTGGGGCCACTCGCATACCAGCTGGCGACCGTCCACGAGGTATAGATCAACCTCGCCCCCGGAGGGTAACCCCCATCTCCCCAGCTTTTCGCGCATCAATGCTCGATCGGCAGCCGGCGGGTGCGCGCGTGGGCGGTGTGCGAGAAGCAACGTCGGTACCGCAGGCGTCGAGTCTGCGTTATAATCGATCAAGGTAGTTCCTCCGGTTTATCGGGCCTAGCCCGGTGAGTCGGGGGTTTTCTTTTCGTGCTCAACCATAGCGTCATCTCCTTTCGGTTGTCTTGGGATGAAATATTCCCTCGCGTTGGAAGGAACTTTTCGGCGCTTTTGGAAGGAACTAGCCTATGAGGGAGATAGGACGCGCTTACGCGAGCGCGTTCAAGAGACGTGTGATTCTCTGGCACCAGGGGCTCGTGGATGCCCGGACACGCCTCTCAATGTCGTAGATGGCCCTGTAATCATCGTCGAGCAATTGGTCCTCCACCTGCCCGAGTCGATACTGGAGCAACAAGATCAGCCTGTCTCTGATCACTGTGGGTCCAATCGTCCTCCCGGAACGCCGGGGCAGAGGAGGCGCCGTGCCGCGCTGACCGCTGCCGATCCAAGACATGCGAATCCGGAGGTAGTCACGGTAACAAGCAGAGCAGAGAGGTACACTCGCGGTTTTTGGCACCCTACGGTGCCACAGCTCACCGCACCCCTGGCATTGATAGTTATATACCCTCAGCGGTCGTCTACGGCCCTGCTGCTGTAGCCCACTTAGTGCCAGCGCAAGATCCTGTCTGGGGAAAAGGCCACGTCTCTTGCCGGGGATCCCCCTGCCTAGTGGCTTCTTGCGCTTCTGGCGAGCCGCGTATGCCTTGACCCACATAAAAGTGAAGTAGCCAGGTTGCCCGATGGAGCCAGAGTAGGGGACATCATGCAGACGGTGACTGGCTTCGTCCGGCAGGCGACTATCATATAGCAGCCGCCCGATCTCGCTCATCAGTTTTTGACGGCTCCACTTCTCGATGCGTCCCTTTAAGAGAGCTGCTGATCGCCGACCTGAGGCACCCCACCTCAGGCTCTCTGCCCTGTTCAATGCGACGCGCACGTCCATTGGAGCCGGTCCTAAGATCACTTCCAGTCGATTGATTGATCCACGGCGCGGGGCTTCGTTCGAGAGTTCAAGAAGGCTATAGAGACCTTTGAGCGTGATGCCCAGCTGTGCAGCTAGGGTTCGCCGATCGATGTCGAGATCCAGCATCCTCCGCGCCACCCAGCGATGCCACGGCGCGGCCGAACTGTCGTTGGCGCGTCGATCTAGATAGCGGCGTCCGTTTTGGCGACCCACTTCGGCACCTTTAATTGACTTGGGCGAGTGCTTGCGGTCCCACTGGGTGACAACACTCTTGCCACCCGCCGCCCGCCTGCCGCGAGGGTCAGGGAGATGGCTGCGTGGGGTAGAGGCGGGGCAGGCGTTTGCGGGCGCCTCCGGTAGTGGTGTACGATGATCCATTTTCTACGCTCCTGCCAGCTTCTTGCTTTCTGCTGTCTGAGCGCCCAGCAGTTGAGCGAGCGCTTGACGTGGAATGAGGATCCGCCGGCCAAGCCGGAGTGTTGGGATCTCGCCACTTTTTGCCATGCGGTAAGCAAGACCGCGGCCGATGCCAAGCACCTCCGCAATCTCCTCGACTGTTAGGGTCTCCTTCTCTGAGCCCGTTTGCATCTTCTTCTCCTCTCTCGCTATCGCGTTCTGGTGTCTACAATGCCTCGGCGTGCTCTCCTGCTTCAATGCTAGCCCCCCGACCGCGGAGTTATCTCCCCCCGGATGTCATGCTAATAGTTCACGGCGCAGATACGATTACGGGAATTTAGGGCATCGGGGTTCCGACGCGCTTGTCCCGTCTCGTGGCTGCGTCTACGCGCTGGCTCCCGCGGTAATGGACCAGCGATCCCAGCCTCGACTAGACGGGCTGCGTTGTCGGCTCTCTGGCTCGCAGACCGTCGTGGCCGCTCCCTGGTGACTCTACACGCGCTCCTGCATGACGACTGGGTAGCGACAACAGCCAGCCTCGGGTGAGAAAATGGCGGGAGACACCCGCCATGCCTGACGACGACCGCGCGACACCACCGGGCGACGACCAGCCGCCAGCGCTTCCCGCGCCGGGGGACCACGCCGGCGACGACCGGCTCAGGGGCCGAGCAACGGGCCGTAACTATGGCCTCACGCGCCGCTACAGCCCCATTGAAAGGGCTGGTCTCACATGGCTCGCAATCCGTGACGGCGTAACAGCTACCGCTGACGCCCATGGCGTGCCTCGTTCAACGTTGACCACATGGATGGAGGAGGCCGGCGGCATCGGCCCCGTCCAAGAGTGGCTGCGCGCCGAGACTCTTCAATCGTACCTGAAGTTTGAGCAAGCGCTGTACGCGGAGGCGACGCGGCGCCTGGAGAAGATACCCAACACCGAGTTCGGTCTCACCCTTCGCAAACTCATCGAAGCCCGGACCGGCCTGCTAGCGACGCAGGGCCAGGCCGAACAGCCCGTAGCCACCGCACAGGCCATGGTCAGGCTTGAGGTCACAAAGGGGGAGGACGGCAAGGTTAGCTACATCGACCTGGGCCCGGTGCCGGCGGAAGAAGACCTACCGCCACTCCCCGGAGAATAATAGTGGCACTTGGATTGATGGTAGTATGGCCCTGATGGATAGGGAGTTTCCGAGCTAGGTCCGCCTTTGCGTAGCCCGCATCAGTCTGTAGTCCTCCACATGGGGCACATCGACGCCAAAGGTGGGGCGGTCGGATGGACGTTTCTTCTCGATCACCTGACGCCGGAGCAGCTTGCCGTGGTACAGCAACAGACTGAGCCTACGGAGATAGCCCGCTACGCGGGATGGTCATTGAAGGCGCTGCGGGAGTTCTGGCTACACGTTCGGAGAAACTAAGCGATTGTCGGCTTGGGAGAGTGGGCGAGCCGTCGGTCACCGCGGCGCCAGAAACGCAATTCCCTCTGGTCGCACCTTAAGTGCCCGCGCCAGCTTCCGGCGGGTTGATGGCCGGGGCTTGCGGCGGCCCACTTCGAGGTCCGTAATGCTGGAGCGGGCTACGCCGGCCAGCCTTGCCAGGTCCTCTTGCGATAGACCTTTGGACTCTCTGATTTCTTTCAGTGGTGTCGGCATTGCTTGCCCTTCCGTGGCGACATTTTAGCACAAACAGGGCAAAGCAAGGACAGTACAAGGAAGTCCTCTAAGACTATTGACAATAGGGCACGTACAGGGCGATACTAGGGCAGCGTAAGGCCGCTTCAACGTGATGAGCATAGCGGTGCACGTATTTTGTCCAGGGACAAAAAGCGCCGCAGGAGGAGCCAATGCTGTGGAGCGGATCACCCGCGGAATCTTGGAGCTGTGCAAGTGAGACAAACGTCCCTTAGTGTTAGCGCATCGAAGGGGGTGCCTCGACCTTGATCGAGAGCCCGGCCGTCGCGAATCCGCCAGCGCCGTACGCTCCCCCCGACTGGGAGGGGGCCTTCGCGGCGTTCCTGGCCGAGAAGGAGCGTCGCTCCGGGTCGCGCCGGACCTCGGGTGAGTACGCCCGCATCTTGGCCCGCTTCTTCGGTGGCTTGGGCAAGACGCCTGACCAAGTGCAGCCAGACGAGGTTTTCACCTTCGCCTATGGACGAGGCCCGTCCGGGCGCGAGCCTTCCGCTGCCACGGTGAACCTGCGGCTTGCTACCTTGTCGTCCCTGTACGGATTCCTGATCCGCTTCGGCCTGACTGATCGCAACCCCACTGACCGGGTGCAGCGCTCTCGCCAGGAGCCTTCCCCGCCGCGTGGCCTGGACCGCGCCGAGATCAAGCGGTTGTTGGCGGCGATTCCCGACTCCCGCGCTGGCCTGCGGGATCGGGCCATCATCCTGACGTTCCTGCTCACCGGCCGGCGCCGCAACGAGATCCTGGGCCTCATTGCCAGCGACCTGTCCCGCAACGGTGTGGCCTACTACGCCTACCGTGGCAAAGGGGGCAAGCATCGACGCCGGGAACTGCCGGAGCCCTGCCTCTTGGCAATCCTGGCGGCTCTCAGGGCGCGTGGGAAGACACTGGCCGAGATGAGCCCGGATGAGCCCTTGTTCGACGTGTCGCCCCACGGCTTCTACCTAAACCTGCGGCGCTACCTCCGCAAGGCGGGGCTGCCCGAGGCAGGCGTCCACGTCCTGCGTCACTCAGCGGCCAAGCTCCGCCGCGATGTGGGAGAGAGCATCGAGGCCGTGAGCCGCTTCCTCGACCACGCCAACCTGGCCGTCACCACCACGTACCTCCGCCGTCTTGAGGGCGAGGAGGACACCGGCTGGCGGAAGGTTGCGGCACTTCTAGAATGACCGCCCGTTGCTGGCCGCTCTCCTACCATCCGGTGCCGAGTCATCGGGAGGGGCGACACCATGACCGATCGGGGGGCCAGACCCCGTTTGGCACTTGAATCTCTATTGGTGCCGTGGCTCGGGAAAATTTCTGTAGAGGGGGCGAAAGCCCCGCACCCACCGCCGCGATTGTGCACCTGGGCTGGACAGGGGTCAACCGCACACGAAACTGCAACGCGGATGCTGACCCGAAACGCCGTCAATCCTGAGGTGGGGCATCGTCGGGGTGATGTGAATGGTAGCTAACCTCGCGAGAGAAGTGAGCGGTGCAAGAGCGACAGCGCAGTCGGTCAGGCTGAATCTCGACATCGCTTGAACCACACTTCGGGCACCTAACTGGGCGGATGCCGTAAACATCCTCTGGGGAAAGGTTCATGTTTAGAGCTGCTAGGGCCGCGACGGCCCCTTTCTCCGATACGACACCGAGCACATTCAACGCCTTGTCGTAGGCCTCCCCCCACGCACCCCCTCTCCCCTCGGGCACGGGTGTTTCCACTCCGTAAGCAGCCTCTCGAAACGCCTCGGTGATGAGCATAGCCAGTTCTTCAAGCGCCTTGTCCTCTGGTGTCTCATCAATATTTTCGGCATCCAACGGGTATGCTCCTTGACTATCGAAATTCGCCCGCCGCGATTGTGCGCCTGGGCGGGGCGGGTGTCAACGGGCTACCCCCGCCGCAGCCTCACCGCGTACAGGCCGCCAGCGCCGTAGAGCAGTGCGCCGATGGCGACGCAAGCGGTCCAGCACGGTTATATCGCACTCCCGACAGCCCACACATAGCCGTCCGGGTCCTGCAGCCAGGCCTCGCGGCCAGCGAAAAGCGCTCGCAAACGACCCATACGTAGTCCGACTATTTCGGGGCGGCGGTGGGCGCTGAGCGCCGCATTGCGCCGAGGCCACTAAAGAAGCCATAATAGGGCGACCTCACTGCCTTCGGCGGCTTGTCTTCCGACGTTCGAGGCAGACTCTTTGCCAGACCGGAAGGCCATGCCCCACAGGGCGCATCAGAGGAGGCTCCTCGTGTCCATCAAACTGCACGTCGGAGGTCTGTCCTTCGACACGACCGAGGACGGTCTGAGAACGTTCTTCGAGCAGGCAGGAACGGTGGAGTCAGCCAGCGTCATCACCGATCGCGATTCCGGGCGCTCCCGCGGGTTCGGCTTCGTCGAGATGGCGACGGACGCCGAAGCCCACAAGGCGATCGAGGATCTCAACGGCAAGATGCTGGACGGCCGCACCCTGACCGTGAGCGAGGCGCGACCGCGGATGCAATAAGGCGCCTGATCCTTCTAGGGTGGCGGCCGCGACGGGGCGGTGGTGGTGGCGGCAGGCCGCCGCGATTGTGCGCCTGGGCTGGGCGGGTGTCAACGGGGAAGAAAAAGGCGTGTACTCCCCCGTAGACAAGGCGGCCGACTGGCCTTTACAATTTGCGATACGACTTGGGGGTGCGGCACTCCAGTCTGTTCTTGGTTCCCCCCTTGCGGCAGAGGTCGCGTCCCAAGTTCTGGCCAGGCTAGAGATGCGAGACTCCAATTGCCCAAAGGGAGGGTGCGGCCGTCTCCAGCCTGGCCTTTCTCTACAATGACCCCCTCGTGCCCAGCCTAACAGCAGAACGCAAAGGCGCTCCCGAGCCTGATTGATTGCCACGGGGGTGCGGCGATGAGACTCAGTGAGCGCCACTAGTAGAACGTCGCCCAGCCGGGAAGGGTTCCTTGAGCGACCTCACTGCCCGCCGCCGCGACGGTGCGCCTGGGCGGGGCGGCTGTAATCGCATTGATGGCGTGACTGTGGCCCTGCTAGCTCAGCTTTAGGAGCAGGCAGGTGGTCGTCCGTTGCACCCCGTCCGCCTTCTGGATTCCGTCCGTTATCGCTTGGCCCAGCTTGTCCAGGTCCTCGGCTTCCAACAGAGCGATGACATCGAAGGGCCCGGTAACAACATCCGCTGACACGATGTTCGCCTCTGGGAGCTGTAGCCGTTGGACCCCCTCATACACGTCCTTCGCCTTGCCTACGGCAGCTTCAATGAGGACGTAGGCTCGCATCTGCACAGCTCACCCCCCTCTTGTGAGTGCCAACCGCCCTTGGAGCGACGACCATGGTGGCATTGTGCGCCTGGGCGGGGCGGGTGTCAACGGGGCGCTACCCGGTCGGAGCCGACTCCATTTGAAGTTAACCTACGGCCTTGTCATCTCGTTTCTTTAGATACTATGATCCGCAGGTCAGAGGCTCTCGCAGCATCGCTAATCGTCCTCGCCCTCACGATCGCCGTCGCTTTCCTGGTATTCGGTGAAGGGGGTCGCGATTCCAGCGACGTTGCCGAGCCAACGCTCAGCCAGACCGCTACAGAAGTCCCAAGCTTCACTCCGGCTCCCGTGGCAGCTGAAGCCATATCGCCACCGGAGGAAGATGGATCGGCGGGTTCAACGTCTGTGCCGGGTCAAGCAGACGATAGCCCCCGTGCGTCGACAGCGGACCAGAAATAACCACGGCGACGCCCGCGTGATGCCGCGATTGTGCGCCTGGGCGGGGCGGGTGTCAACGGCTACCCCCGTCGCATCCGCTCGGTCCCAGGAATAGCGCTCCGACAGCGAGCGCCCGGCGTTCGCTAGCCGACCAGCGCCTTGATCCAGGCCCGGTGCTCGTCGTAGTGATTGTACGAGTTGCCGACGATCCAGCTCACGATCGGCGCCCCGCTGTCCTCCCCGTGCTCATCCGGCTGGTAGTGCGAGTAGGTCTTGATTAGGTCGGCATCCGTCAGGCCACCAAGCACGTCAAGCAGCTCACGCTGGGCCTTTCTGAAGGCGGCGCGCACCTCTCCCAACGACCGACTCTTGTTCTGCTGATAGATGATCTTGTTGAGGCCGTCGGTATCGGTGCTCAAATAGGTCTTCTCATCCAGCTGCATGGCGCCGTAGCGAGGCCGGTGTTGCAGCAATGCGGCGATGCCTAGCTCCCATGCGGCCAGATGCGCCAGGTGGTCCTTGACCGACCAGACGCCGTCGGAACCTGGCGCAGAGAGCTGCCCAGCGCTCAGCCCGTCGATCACCTCGTCGAGAGACGCCCGCGCCCGCTCTATGCGGTCCAGAAGCTCTGCCTTGTCCTGCGGCTGCGCCACTTGTTCGTCTTCCATAGTTCCAACTCCATCGCTGCTCGGCTCCAACCATCTGACGCCGCCGCGATTGTGCGCCTGGGCTGGGCGGGTGTCAACGGGGCAGCGGGGAATGGCGTCGCAGACGGTGGCAGCCGAGTTCAGCGCTCGCTCATCCGCGGACCGTCGACGTAGGAAGGGGCCTGTTCAACGCTTGACAACCCTGAACAGCGGGTAAATAATGCCGGCAGCGCACACAAAAGTCTAGATTAGATTCGCGCGTGCGGGTGACAATGGAGGAAGGCAATGGCAGTGGCCGCTCTGAATATCTGCCCCACTTGTAGTGCCCCCGGCCAGACGAGCTTGTTCTGCATTTCATGCAGCGTATATATGGTGGGTTACCGGCTACTCAATGGACCGAGTGAACGCCATTCTCGCAACGGTTCTGGTGCCGGTTCCCGGTTAACGGAAAAGCATGGCCGCCCCAAACATCGCCTTTCGCGGGCATGTACAACGTCACGACCGGCGGCGCCTAGACCGCCCTGCCGCGTGACGAAAATAACGTCAGGAGGATGCCCCGCCGATCGCTGGCACAACCTGCCCGCCGGCAGGCAGGCGCCCGGAAAGCAGGAGAACGTCACGGCTCTCGAGGGTCGTCCTTCGCCCTGGGCGCTTCTTGGGGATTCCCTCGTTCACACGCCCAAGCGGCGCGAGCGCTCCGGGTTCTTCTCGCTTTCTCCCGTAGCCTCTGCTACAGTATCCGCCGCGTATCACAAAGGGGGCAAGGATGAGCTGTGAAGAAGCGAAGGCGCGAGAGGAACGAAGCAGGAGCGCTTACTCGAGACAGAGCGCGAAATGCTTTCAACGAACATACCCCTGTTGGGCAAGGTCACTCCTATGACGGAGGCGGAGCTGGCCGGCGGTATCGGGCAGGTCCACTTCTCCGTGAGCCAGGTCTCGCGCCCAGG
>CAZYOV010000061.1:0-13604 GCA_964649215.1 uncultured Dehalococcoidia bacterium | reverse complement strand
CGGTTCGTCCGCGATTCGCACTGGTAATAGCGGTAGAGGGCGGTTCGTATCTCGCCATCGGTCCGCCGCTGCCAACGCTGTCTGCGAGTTACACCAATCATCTTGTTCCCGCAGTAGCCGCAATAAGCAAGACCGGACAGGAGAAAGCGGGAGGTCTCACGGGCTGCGGACTTGGGCCGTCGCTCGTCGAGCCGATCCTGTACCCGCTGGAAGTCAGCGGGTGAGATCAAGGGCGGATGACTAGCAGGCACCCTCACACCGAAACGACTGTAGGTGCCCAAATAGGCGCGGTTGCGGAGGAGGTCCCGCACCGTCACCATGCTCCATTGCAATCCGCGGCGGGTGCGCAGCTCTTCCTCGTTCAGGCGCCGAGCGATGCGCCGTATCCCCAAGCCGTCCTTCAGATACAGCCTATAGATATACCGAACCACAGAACCCTCTTCCGGAATGACCTGAAGTCGCCGCCGGGGGCCTATGCGGTAACCGTAGGGGGGACGGCCCAGAGCCTCACCCTTGACCGCCTTCTTGCGCATCGCCGCCCGCACCTTCTCACCCAAGCGTCCGTTCTTGCGCGCCACCGCCCACTGTTTCAGCAACTCGGCCCCCGCATCGGAGCCGCCGTCCAGCGTGACGACGTTCACACCCAGGCTGGAGAGCTGGAAATATCGACGAGCCGACTCCGTCAGGTTCTCGCCCAGGCTGGCCAAGCCGGGCACGGCCACCATGATGAATCCCCGATCACGCTGATTGCTGAGGAACTCAATCATCTGCCGGAAGCCAGGAACATCCTCAACCGTCGGCGAAGCATCGAGAAACACAGCAGCCGCCTCGTAGCCGTTGCTGTGGCAAAACTCCAAGAACGCCTTGCTCTGCTCGGCCAAGGGCCCCCCGTCGCCTTTCTCTCGAAAGTAGCCTACAACTCGCACGCTAGTTCACCAGGAGGATACGTTCACAGCTAACGCATTGCACTAGGCCAACGCCCGCGCGCGCCTTCTGAAGGATCGACATTGGTAGGCTTATGCGGCAGCCCTGACAAAGACCCCGCTCCACTACGGCGACAGCGGTGCCCTGCCGGCGCTCCCTGAGAGTCCCGTACAAGCTGAGGGCCACCCGATCCATGCCTTCGAGCTGGTCTAAACGCTTCGCTTCCAATTCCCCGGTCTCTTGCTTGAGCGTCGCATGCGTCTCCCTAAGAGAGACCTGCTCGGCCTTCCAGGATGTCTCAATCTCCGCCAGCGCCCTCTCCGCCTCCTTTAGGGCCACCTCGCCCTCCTCCAGCTCAAGCATAGCTTCCAGAAGCGCGTCCTCTCGTTTCCCAAGCTGGCCCCGAAGAGAGGTGAGATCCGCCTCGAAGTCCTCCAGCTCTTTGGGATTTTTCACGGTTCCGCCGTACAGCTTGCTCTCGATCTCGGCGGCCTTTCCTCGCGCCTCTTCTGCCTGAAAGTCCAACTCCTTCTTACGTGCCTGTATCTCGCGAACCTCTTCCCGGCACTGATCCACCCGCTCACGGGCGCTTATCAACTCTTCCGTCTCGCCCAGGTGAGCCTCTACTCCGGCTAGTCTTGCAACATTGCTATCTAAAGCCAGGTCGGTCCTTTGGAGGGCGAATAGCTCAGCTGCGGTTGTCATTACGAACGGACATAGGCAGCCTCTCGGGATGGGTGAGCGAGGTGGACAATGCCTGCGACGGGATTATAGACTTAGGTCAGGGCATTGACAAGGTGAAAATAACCAGTTTGGCGTGAACATCTTGAACTAGTTTCGCTCCTCACACGATCCCAGCTTTTTCAAGGACTACAGACCATGCGATTGCGAGTATCTCAAGAGCTGCGCCAGCCGGTCGGCACGGAGTTCACCTTCGAGCTTCAGCACCGGAGCCTTTTCCTGGATGACGACGCCGCCCTCGCAGACCTACGGGGAAACGCCGATCTTCTGAGGACCGATCGCGGCCTTCTCGCAATGGTGCGCGCCACGGCCCAGATCCGGAGCACGTGCAGCCGCTGTCTCGCCCCCACGAAATCGCCGATTAAGATCGACTTCAAGGAGGAGTTCATCCCCGTGATCGATCCGGTCTCTGGAAAGCACATCACCCCCGCCGAGGCGGAGGAAGGATTCGTCATCGACGCTAGACTTATGCTTGACCTGGGCGAATCCCTGCGTCAGTATGCCCTCATCTCCTCCCCCAGCAAGCCGCTCTGCCAGCCGGGGTGCGCTGGCCTTTGTTCCACCTGCGGCACCAACCTGAACGGGGGCCGCTGTTCCTGCCCGCCGCAGACCGGCGGGCGGTGGCAGGCGCTGGCCGCCCTCAACGCTAAGGATCATGAAGGGAGCTGACCGATGCCTCTGCCGAAGAAGAAGACATCTAAATCGCGCCAGGGTCGGAGGCGCACGCACATCTCCATGCGCACGCCCAGCCTTGTCGTCTGCCCACAGTGCCGCTCACCGCGGCCCTCCCATCAGGCTTGCCCGGTCTGCGGCACCTATCGCGGTAGAGAGGTGCTGAACGTAACTGCCCGCGCCGCCCGGCGCGCCGGTGGCGGTGAGTAGTAGAGACTCCCTTCTCTCCCGCTGAGAGCTCATGCTATACTTCGCCTGGCCGAACCGGATATTACATGCGAAATGCGACGTAGACTAGCCATCATCCTCCTGCCCCTCAGCCTCATCCTGGCAGGCGCCGCCGCAGTAACATACTTCGTCTGGTGGGACGCAACCCATTGTACGTTCTGCCGCAAGCGGCTGGACGAGTTTGGACGCTGCCCCAACCCCAACTGCCACCTGGGACAGCTAACGCAGGAGATGGAAGCCCGTGAGGCCTAGGGGCACCGGCATGCCTCAGGCATCTGCTCTCTCCACCCACCTCGCCGAAAGGCTCCGCGCCACACCCTGGGACGCCAGCCTGGCCATCCTGTTTCCCGGCCAGGGCTCCCACCAGGTGGGAGCGGGCCGCGACCTTTTCGATGCCTTTCCGCTGGCAAGAGAGGTGTTCGAGCAGGCCGATCAAGTCCTGCGCTTCCCCCTAACGAAGCTCTGCTTTGAGGGCCCCGACGAGGAACTGCGGGACACCGCCAACGCCCAACCGGCGATTCTGGCCGCCTCGCTGGCCTGCCTCGCCGCCGCTCTGGAGAGCGGCGCCCTGCAGCGCCAGCCAGCCTTCGTGGCCGGCCACAGTCTGGGCGAGTTCACCGCCCTGGTCGCCGCCGGCGCCCTCAGCCTCGAGGACGCGCTCTCTCTTGTCGCCACCAGGGGACGCCTCATGCAAGAGGCCTCCGAGCGGCAGCCCGGGACTATGGCGGCGATCATCGGCCTCAACGGCGAGGCGCTGGACGAGGTCTACCGCGGCTCTGGAGTGGAGCTCTGCAACTATAACTCACCCTCGCAGGTGGTGGTCGGCGGCCCGGTCGGAGCGGTGGAGGAGGCGTCGCGACTCGCCAAGGAGCGCGGAGGACGCGCCCTTGCGGTCAACGTCTCCGGCGCGTTCCACACATCCCTCATGGCGCCGGCAGCGGAGAAGTTCGCCGCCACTGTAGATGCCTACCCCATTAATGATCCATCGATCCCCGTTATCGCAAACACCAGCGGCGAGCCCCTGACCAGCGCCACCGCCGTCCGCGAGGAGCTGCGCCAGCAGATCATCCGCCCTGTGCTCTGGCACCAATCCATGATGAAGATGACTTCAGCCGATGTCACCACCTTCATGGAGGCCGGACCCGGGCGTGTCCTCAGCGGGCTCGTCAAACGGGCTGGGCCCGGCCTGACCGCCCTGAATCTGGACAGCGTGGAGTCCCTCGAAGCGCTACGCAATGTTTGACCTCACGGGCCGCGCCGCCCTGATCACCGGTTCCTCCCGCGGCATAGGACGCGCCATCGCCCTTCAGTTGGCGCGTCAGGGCGCGTCCATCGCCGTGAACTACCTCAGCAACGAAGATGCGGCCAAGGAAGTCCAGGAGACGATCCGCTCCTATGAGGGCCAAGCCGTTCTGCTCCAGGGCGATATCAGTGTGCCCGAACAGGCGGAGCGAGTCGTTGATATGACGCAGGAGGCGTTTGGCCGACTGGACATCCTGGTGAACAACGCCGGCTTCAACCGCGATACGCTGCTCCTCCGCATGTCAGTTGAGGACTGGGACGAGGTGATGGCGACAAACCTGCGCGCTGTCTTCCTCTGCACCAGAGCGGCGCTGCGCTATATGTTGAAGCAGCGCTGGGGCCGCATCGTGAACATCGGCAGCGTGTCCGGCATCGCCGGCAACGCGGGCCAGGCCAATTACGCGGCGGCCAAGGCCGGACTCATCGGTTTCACCAAAGCCGTCGCCCGCGAGATGGGCTCCCGCAGCATCACCGCCAACGTCGTGGCGCCCGGCCTAGTGAGAACCGAACTGACGGAAGCCATACCGCAGCAGGTCGTCGATATGGCGATGGAGCGCATCTTCGTGGGACGGCTCGGCAAGCCGGAGGATATCGCGGCCTGCGTCGCCTTTCTCGCCTCGGAGGAGGCCTCCTACATCAGCGGTCAGCTGCTGGCGGTTGACGGGGGGCTGGGGAACTAGCGATGCCCGGCAAGAGGCGCAAGGCCCGCATCGCAGCCCTCAAGACGCTGTTCGAGGTCGATTCTGTGGATCACTCTCCAGACCATATCCTGGAGCGCCAGCTTGAAGAGCATTCCTTGCCCGATGACGCCGCGGAGTTCGCCCGCCACCTCGTCCGCGGGGTGATGGAGAACCACGAACGGTTGGATGAGGTGATCCGCAAAAACGCCCCCGCTTGGCCTCTGGAACAGGTGGCCGCCGTGGACCGCAACATCCTCCGACTTGCCATCTACGAGATCGTCATAGATAATAGGGTGCCGATGCGCGCAGCTATCAACGAAGCCATCGAGCTGGCTAAAGAGTTCGGCGGCGAAGCTTCGCCGAAATTCGTCAACGGAGTTCTCGGTTCCGTCGCTGCGACGGGCACAAGGAGGTGACATTTGGCAACCGTCTTTGAGCGCGTACGCAAGATAATAGTGGAGCAACTGGGCGTGGAGGAGAGCGATGTGGCCCCTCAGACGTCCTTCGTTGACGACCTGAATGCCGACTCGCTGGACCTAGTGGAGCTGATCATGGCGATGGAGGAGGAGTTCAGCGACAAGGGAAAGAGTATGGAGATCTCAGACGAGGATGCCGAGAAGCTCGCCACCGTGCAGGACGCTGTCAACTACATCATTGAGCGGGACATCGCCGAGGACGAGGCCTAGGAGAAGGCCAGCTCGCCGCTATTTTTCGGGGCCTCACCAAAGGTGGGGCCTTTTCTTCTCCCGTATAATGAGATCAGCGCCTTAAAGAGGCGAACTATTATGGACGTTCTGGGAATCGGCCTGCCGGAGATCATCCTTGTACTGATCGTCGCCGTTATCGTCGTCGGTCCCAAGCGTCTGCCCGAGTTCGCCGCCCAGATCGCGCGCGTGATCCGACAGATGCGTGGTTACGCCACGGATGTCACCACCCAGATGCGAAGTGAACTCGACGAGTTGACCCGAGAGTATGAGCAGATACGCAAGGAGCTCGAGGAGGTGCGGGAGACCGCGGTCAAGGACGTAGATTCCATCACGCGTGAGGTGGATCGCACTGTCCGCGAGGTGCCGGCGATCATCGAGTCCAGCGCGGAGCCAGCGCCTGAGAAGCGTCCTCCTGTCAATGGGCAGGAGACTTCATCTGATGACGGCTCCTAGCGCCGCGCCCCTCCCTTCGCCCGTCAGCACAGAGCAGCCATGAGCCGCGTTGCGCCTCCGGAATCCCCAGGCGAAGCGCCACGGGATCAGCCCGGCGAGCGCTACCTGACGGTGTTGGAGCACATAGAGGAGCTCCGCTTCCGCCTGTTTATCTCGGCAGCGTTCGTGGTCATCGGCCTCGGCGTATCTCTGTTCTTCGGCAACGACATCATCGTATTCCTGACGAAGCCCGCCGAAGCGCGCAGCGAAGACTTCGAACTCGTGTTCACCGAGCCGTTCGAGCTATTCGTGACCTATTTCCGCGTCTCCCTGCTGGGCGGCCTCATCCTGGGCATGCCGATGATCGTCTACCAGGGGCTGCGCTTCGTCTCCCCCGGCCTCGACCCCAACGAGCGCCGCTGGTTGTACGCGACAGTGTTCGGGACGTTCGCGCTATTCCTGGGCGGCATCGCCTTCGCCTTCTACATTGCCCTGCCGCCGGCGCTGGGCTTTCTGCTGGACTTCGGCGGCGGCGAGACCGCCCAGCCCTTCATCCGCGTGAGCAGCTACGTGGACTTCGTGACCCGGCTGCTGTTTTGGACGGGCGTGACCTTCCAGACGCCGCTGGTGGTGATGTACCTGGCCCGATTCGGCATAGTCAGCGCCCGCCAGCTTCTGCGCTGGTGGCGCTTCGCGATTGTCGGTGCCTTCGTCATCGCCGCCATCGTTACCCCCACAATCGACCCAGTTACCCAATCGCTCGTGGCCGGCCCAATTATCGTCCTCTACTTCCTGGGTATCATCCTCGCCGTGTTCGTGCAACCCAGGCGGTAGGTTATAGGGGGTCCATTCTCAAGTGATGTCACACTCTTCAGGGCATGATCCCGCCCATGAGAAAAGTGCAAAGCAGCGAGCTGCTATCAAAGATAGGTCCGATTGACCCCTTCTGACAGCGGTGCTATCATCCCCACGACGCATGAGCGATCTCCAAGAGCTACACCAGCGAATCGCCTCCTGCCCTGACTGCGACCTCTGCCGCACCCGTACCAACGCCGTTCCCGGTGAAGGCCCCCCTAACGCCGAAATACTGTTCGTGGGCGAGGGGCCGGGTTTCTACGAGGACCAGCAATCCCGACCCTTCGTCGGTCCCGCCGGGAAGTTCTTGGAGGAGCTCCTCGCCTCCATAGGCTTACGGCGGGACCAGGTGTTCATCACCAACGTCGTAAAGTGCCGACCGCCCAACAACCGCGACCCGCTCCCGGGCGAGATCGAGGCTTGTCGGAAGTATCTCAATCGGCAGATCGAGCTCATTAGGCCCAAGGTCATCGTCAGCCTGGGCCGCTACTCGCTAGCCTGGTTCTTCCCTGGCGACAAGATCAGCAAGGCGCACGGCCAGGTGAAAGTGAAGGACGGCATCTACTTCATCCCCATGTACCATCCGGCGGCGGCCCTTCACGCCGGCAACATGCGCAAGGTGATTGAAGAGGACTTCAAGAAGATCCCAGCAGTGATGGACCGGGCCCGCGGGGCGCCCCCTGAACAGGCCGCTCCGGAGCCTGAGCCAGAACAGATTCGCCTCTTCTGACCATGGCTGATAAGCTCCGCGTTATCCCCCTTGGGGGGCTGGGAGAGATCGGCAAAAACATGATGGTCTTCGAGCTGGGCGAAGACCTCATCCTCGTCGATGCCGGCCTCATGTTCCCCGAGGCGGATATGCTGGGCGTGGACCTGGTCATTCCGGACGTCTCCTACGTGGCCAACCGTATCGGTAAGCTGCGTGGCATCGTCATCACTCACGGACACGAGGATCATACTGGCGCCCTGCCCTACGTCCTACCCCAGCTCCGCCTTCCCAACGGCAAGATGCCTCCCATCTACTGCTCCCGCCTCACTCACGGGCTGATCTCGGTCAAACTCCATGAACACAAGCTGACCAAGGAGGCGGACCTGCATATGGTCAAGATGGGCCAGACCGTCCGCCTGGGCAAGTTCACAGTGGAGTGGGTGCGCGTGACCCACAGCATCCCCGACTCCGCCGGGTTGGCAATCCGCACCCCCGCGGGTAACATCTTCCACACCGGCGACTTCAAGCTGGACCACACGCCTATCATGGGCGAGCCCACCGATCTCCTCCGTATCGCGGAGCTGGGGCGAGAGGGCGTGATGCTGCTGCTCTCCGACTCCACGTACGCTGAGACGCCCGGCTATACCGCTTCCGAATACGTAGTCGGCGATGCGCTGGATCAGATCATGGCCCACTCCCTAGGACGAGTGGTTATCGCCACATTCGCCTCGCTCATCTCCCGCGTGCAGCAGATAATCGACGCTTCCTACGCTAACGGCCGGCACGTCTTCGTCACCGGCCGCAGCATGATGGACAACGTCAAGATGGCCCTGAAGGAGAAGTACCTGGAGGCCCCTGAAGACATCCTCATCCCCCTGGAGAAGATGCGCGGCCTGCCGCCGGAACAGATCACCATTATCACCACCGGCGCCCAGGGCGAGCCCACCTCCGCACTCGTGCGCATGGCCAACCGTGACCACCGCCACATTGAGATTGAAGAGGGAGACACCGTCGTCCTATCATCCTCTCCCATCCCCGGCAACGAGCTGCTCATCAACCACACCATCGATAACCTGTACCGGCTGGGCGCACGCGTCCTTTACAGCCGCGTCGCCAACGTGCACGTGCACGGCCACGCTGCCCAAGAGGAGCTCAAGATCATGCTGAGCCTTGTTCAGCCGCGTCACTTCGTCCCCGTCCACGGGGAGTACCGCCATCTCGTGATGCACGCTGGCCTGGCGCGGGCGATGGGGGTGAAGGAGGAGAATGCGTTCGTGCTGGAGGACGGCGATATTCTGGAGATCGATGCCTCGGGCGCCAAGGTAGTGGGCCGCGCCCCAGCCGACTACGTCTACGTCGACGGGCTGGCGGTAGGGGTTGACAAGGTGGTCATACGCGACCGCCAGCACCTGGCCACCGACGGCGTTATCGTAGCCATAGTATCCATCGACAAGCATACGGGTAAACCTATCGGCCTCCCCGACGTTGTATCTAGGGGGTTTATCGAGGCGGATATGTCGGACAGCCTTATGGAAAGAGCAGGCGAGGTCATCCTAAAGTCACTCGCCGGCGCGGAGCACGTCGCTGGCAGAGGCGACTTCAACACCCGCGTCCACGATGCCCTGTCGCGCTTCCTGTACGACGAGACACGCCGCCGCCCGATGGTCCTACCTTTGAGCGTTGAGGTGTAGCCCGAACCATATGCCCGTAAAGACCCGCTCCCGTCCCAAGACACGCACCACGAGCTACCGGCCCCGCCGGACGATGCCGCGGCGCCGCCGACCGTCTCGGTCCGGCCCACGCCTGCCCAGCTTACCCTCCACACCCTGGCTGGCGATCCCCGCCGTGCTGGGCATAAGTATCTCCATGATCTGGCTTGCCCCTCTCGTCGTGGACGGCTTCGAGACGGTCCTGACCCTGTTCGGTATCGGCCTAGCGCTGTTGCTCATTGTGATCGTGCTTGACGCTGGGACGGCGCTAAGAGGCAGCCTGACCCTCAACCGCACCTTCCTGCGCATCTGGTGCGGGCTCCACTTGATGCTGCTTTCCGCCTTCGGTGTACTAGGCCTGTTCAATCCTGGATGGAACGTAAGTGATGTCTCCTTCAGGGAGGTGAGCGCCGGCGGCGATCTCGGCCGCCTGTTCGCAGGGAGCGCCCTCGGCGTCCTCGCCTGGGCCGCGATTACGCTGACAGGCGCGGGTCTGCTCTGGCCTCCTGGCGCCCGGGCGGCAGGACGAGCTGGCCTGGCTCTCCTGCGCGGGATCGCCTCGCTGGAGCTACCCCAGCGCGTTGGGGAAGCGCTGCGATCGTTCTTCACGGCGCTCCTTCCTGAGAGCGCCGACGAAGAGGAAGGCGATTCCGAAGCTGAGCCCTACGTCCCTACCCTGGATGAGGAGTGGACCGAACCGCCGCAAGCGATGAAGGAGGCCGAGCCCGCAGCCCCAATCGCTGTCGAAGCCGAAACTGAGGCGGAGGAGCAGGAGGAGGAGCCAGCGTCTGCAACCGGCGAGGAGGACGAGGATTCGGTTATCGTCACCTCTGCCCCGGAAGAGAAGCCTTCATCCTACCAGCGCACCTTGCCGATGGGGCGCCCTTCTGGCAGCGGCTGGGAGCTGCCGCCCATCGACCTCCTGACGGAGACCAGCGAGGAGGAGCTGCGACCCGTTGACAACGAGGCGCGCTCCCAGCTAATCGTTGACACGCTTGCATCGTTCGGCGTCAACGCCCGCGTGGTCAGCGTCAGTCAGGGTCCCACCGTCACCCAGTTCGGCGTCGAGCCTGGATGGGAGACGAAGACACGCACCGTCATCGCCCGGGACGAAAAGGGCAAGCCCGTCTACGACAAAGATGGCAAGCCCCAGTACCATACCGAGGTCGTCTCCCGAACCCGGGTACGGGTGAACCGCATCACCGCCCTGGCCAACGACCTGACGCTGGCCCTGGCGGCGCCTGCCATCCGCATCGAGGCGCCGGTGCCCGGGCGGCCGGTCATAGGCATCGAGGTGCCGAACCACAGCACCTCACTGGTGACGATGCGCAGCGTCATCGAGAGTACCGCCTTCCGGCGAGTGTCCGGCCGTTCCCACCTGGGCCTCGCCCTGGGCAAGGGGGTGTCGGGGGAACCGGTCGCGACCGACCTCGCCAAGATGCCGCATCTGCTCATTGCGGGCGCCACCGGCAGCGGCAAGAGCGTTTGCATCAACTCCATAATCGGCTGCCTGCTCATGCACAACACGCCGGAGGACGTGCGCTTCGTGCTTATCGACCCCAAGAGGGTGGAGCTGGCCAACCTCGCGGGCATCCCCCACTTGGCTTTCTCCAAGATCATCATAGAAATCGAGGAGGTGGTAGGGACTCTACAGGCGATCATCCACGAGATGGACAGCCGCTACCGCCGCTTCGCCTCCATTGGCGTGCGCAACATCGAGGCGTTCAACAAGAGCCCTCGCGCCACGCACAAACTCCCCTACTGGGTGATAGTCATTGACGAGCTGGCCGACCTGATGATGGCGGCGCCGTTCCAGGTGGAGCGGCAGATATGCCGCTTGGCCCAGCTCGCCCGCGCCACGGGCATCCACCTGGTCATCGCCACCCAGCGGCCGTCCGTGGACGTTGTCACCGGCCTCATCAAGGCGAACTTCCCCACGCGAATCGCCTTCGCCGTCTCCTCGCAAGTCGACTCGCGAACTATCTTGGACGGAGGCGGCGCCGAGAAGCTGCTGGGCCGCGGCGACATGCTTTTCATGCCAACCGACGCCTCCAAGCCGAAACGTCTCCAGGGCTCCTTCGTATCCGACGCTGAGCTGGACCGCATCGTCGCCTGGTGGACAAACGACCGTTTCCGCCACATCAAGCCGGACGATATGGACCATCTCATCGCCGAGGCGAAGGAGGAGGACGGCGGCGAGGAGACGGAGCGCGATGAGATGGAGGACCCGATGTACGAGGCCGCCAAGGAGCTGGCGGTGCAGCACTCGCGGATCTCCACCTCGCTCCTACAGCGCCGGCTGCGCATCGGCTACCCGCGCGCCGCCCGCCTCATCGATCTGCTGGAGGAGGACGGGATCGTGAGCGAAGCGGAAGGGGGCCAGTCGCGGCAGGTCCTCGTCGCCCACACGGACGACATGGAGCAGACTGAGTAGCACCGTCCAAGGCTGAACCGGATCCGAACTCGGCTCGCTAATTGCGCTTCCCGACACAATGTTGACACCCTATAGAGGCGTGCTATATTTTAGGCGAGACCAAAACGACTGGAGGTGATAACCGCGTGATAAGAGTCCATGCTCTATTCGCGGTACTCCAGGTGGAGTCCGCAAGCCCCCCGTAACGGGTGTGCGGGGAGAAGCAACGCTTCCCGATCTGTAACATCAGGCTGAATGACCGGAACGGTCAAGCCTCTCGAGCGGGTAATCCGCCGGCGGATAGGATTGGGAGCGGGATCAAGCGAAAACGGAAGAGCCCTCATCTCGGGGGCTCTTCTTTAATCCCTATCGCCGCCGGCGTGGCCGCGCGTAGGAGCTGCGGCGCATCTCCGAGATGATGGCCAGCCCCTCCTCGTCCCCCACGAGCTCCCGCCGCAGATCCACAATCCGATCTCGCAGCAGCGCCGCCTTCTCAAACTCCAGGTTCTTCGCGGCCTCCTTCATCTGCTTCTCCATATCCTTGATCAGCCGCGCGATCTCGTCCTTGGGGATGGGGCCGGTAACGTAGGCGGGGCTCGCCTCGGCCACCTGCTTCACCCTGTCTGTTATATCGCGTATCGCCTTGCGTATCCCCTCCGGCTCGATGCCGTGATCGCGATTGAACTCCGCCTGGATGCCGCGTCTGCGCTCCGTCTCATCGATGGCGCGGCGCATCGAGTCGGTCACCCTATCGGCGTACATGATGACCCTGCCGCTGACGTGACGGGCAGCCCGCCCCATAGTCTGGATCAGCGACCACTCGGAGCGCAGGTAACCCTCCTTATCGGCGTCCAGGATCGTCACCAGGCTGACCTCCGGCAGGTCCAGCCCCTCTCGCAGCAGGTTGATGCCGACCACCACGTCGTACACGCCCAGGCGTAGGTCGCGCAGGATCTCCACCCGCTCGAACGTCTGTATCTCCGAGTGCAGGTAGTGGACCTTGACGCCCATCTCCATCAGGTAATCGGCCAGGTCCTCGGCCATCTTCTTGGTGAGCGTGGTCACCAACGTCCGCTCGCCGCGGTCCGCCCGCGCCCTGATCTCATCGATGAGGTCATCCACCTGGCCCTTCGTCGGCCGCACCTCCACGACGGGGTCGAGCAGGCCGGTGGGGCGGATGATCTGTTCGACGACCTGCTCACTGTGCTCGTACTCCCACGGGCCGGGCGTGGCCGAGACGTACACGACCTGGTTGATATGCGACTGGAACTCCTGGAAGTTCAACGGCCGGTTGTCCAGCGCCGAGGGGAGGCGGAAGCCGAAGTCCACCAGCGTCTGCTTGCGGGCGATATCGCCGTGGAACATGCCGCGGATCTGAGGCACCGCCATGTGCGACTCGTCGATGAACATGAGGAAGTCGTCAGGGAAGTAGTCGAGCAGGGTCCAGGGGGTGCTGCCAGGCGGCCGCCGCGCCAGGGGCCGCGAGTAGTTCTCGATGCCGGAGCAGTACCCCTGCTCTCGCAGGCACTCGACGTCGTAGCGGGTACGCTCCTGCAGCCGCTGGGCCTCCAGGTGCTTTCCCCGCTGGAGGAACCACTCGTGGCGCTCGGCGAGCTCCGCCTCGACGTCAACGATGGCCGCCTCGAGCTTCTCCTCGGAGGTGACGAAGTGCTTCGCGGGGTAGATGTCGACTGAGTCCATCTCGCTCAGCACCTCGCCGGTGAGGGGGTCCATCTGGAGGATGCGCTCCACCTGGTCGCCCCAGAAGTCGACGCGGACGGCCAACTCCTCGTAGGCGGGGAGGATGGTGAGGCTGTCGCCGCGGAGGCGGAAGCGGCCTCGCAGGAGGTTCTGGTCGTTCCGTTCGTACTGCATGTCGACGAGCTTGCGCAGGGAGCGCTGCCGGTTGGAGGTCTCGCCTTTCTTGAAGCCGAGGACGAAGCTGTAGTACTCGGAGGGTTCGCCGAGGCCGTAGATGCAGGAGACGGAGGCGACGATGACGACGTCCCGGCGCTCGAAGAGGGCGCGGGTGGCGGCGTGGCGGAGCTTGTCGATCTCCTCGTTGATGTCGGCGTCCTTGGCGATGTAGGTGTCGGTGCGGGGGATGTAGGCCTCGGGCTGGTAGTAGTCGTAGTAGGAGACGAAGTACTCGACGGCGTTGTCGGGGAAGAACTCGCGGAACTCGGAGTAGAGCTGGGCGGCGAGGGTCTTGTTGGGGGAGATGACGATGGT
>CAZYOV010000060.1:10778-14074 GCA_964649215.1 uncultured Dehalococcoidia bacterium | reverse complement strand
ACGACGTCAAGAACGCCCTCGCCACCGCCGGCGTCACCGGCCTGAACATCGTCCACGTCACCGGCCGCGGCGTCCAGAAGGGCGTCGTCCACATGGGCCGCGGCGGAGAGACGTATGAGGTGGACATGCTGCCCAAGGTAAAGATCGAAGTCGTCGTACCGGACGCCAAAGTCGACAAGCTCGTCGACACCATCTGTGATGCGGCCCACACCGGTCGCATCGGGGACGGCAAGATCTTCGTCATACCTATCACAAACGCAATCCGCGTCCGCACCCGCGAAAGGGGAGATGCAGCCCTCTGAAATCAGAGCGTAACGCAGCCGTAACAACAACTAGCGGCACCTGCCACCGCCAGCGCCTATAATCCTAATCAGCCCAGCCAAGGAGGAACCAGGACTTGACCCCAGAGGACGCCCAACAGGTCAACGACCTGATCAAGAAGAACGACATCCAGATCATAGATCTGAAGTTCAATGACCTGCCTGGTCTCTGGCAGCACTTCTCCATCCCACCCACTGAGCTCACGGAGATGGATGACCTCACCACCAGCATCTGGGTAGAGGGCATCGGCTTCGATGGCTCAAGCATCCGCGGCTTCCAGAAGATCCAGGAATCGGACATGATCCTCATTCCGGACCCCGCCACCGCCCGCGTAGATCCCGCCTGCTCCATACCCACCCTCTCCATCACCTGCGATATCTTCGACCCCCTCACAAAGGAGCCCTACAGCCGCGACCCCCGCTATATAGCCAAGAAGGCGGAGGAGCACCTGCGCTCGACCGGCATCGCCGACACCTCCTACTGGGGCCCAGAGCTGGAGTTCTTCATCTTCGACGATATCCGCTTCGACCAGACGGAGAACTGCGCCTACTACTACGTTGACTCCGTCGAGGGCGAGTGGAACAGCGGCCGCGAGGAGAACCCCAACCTGGGCTACAAGCCCCGCTTCAAGGAAGGCTACTTCCCCGTTCCACCGCATGACTCCCTCCAGGACATCCGCAGCGAGATGATCCTGGAGATGATAAAAGTCGGCATTCCCATTGAGGTCCACCACCACGAGGTCGCCACCGCCGGCCAGGGCGAGATCGACATGAAGTTCGATTCCCTCCTGAGCATGGCCGACAAGGTCATGTGGTACAAGTACATTATTAAAAACGTCGCCCGCAAGCACAACATGGTCGCCACCTTCATGCCCAAACCGCTGTTCGGGGACAACGGCTCCGGCATGCACGTCCACTCGTCCTTGTGGAAGAACGGCACCAACATCTTCTACGACGCCGAGGACGATTATGCCCTCATCAGTGACACCGCCCGCTTCTACATCGGCGGCCTGCTCAAGCACGCCGATGCCCTCATGGCCTTCTGCGCCCCCACCACCAACTCCTACAAGCGCCTCGTCCCCGGCTACGAGGCACCCGTCAACCTCGTCTACTCCGCCCGCAACCGCTCCGCCGCCTGTCGCATCCCCGTCTACACCCCTAACCCCAAATCCAAGCGCGTCGAGTTCCGCCCACCCGACCCCGCCGCCAACGCCTACCTCGCCTTCCCGGCCATACTCCTGGCCGGCCTCGACGGCATCGAGAACAAGATCGACCCCGGCCCGCCCCTCGACAAGAACACCTACGACCTCTCACCCGAAGAGCAGGCCTCCCTCAAGACCGTCCCCGACTCCCTCGAGAAAGCGATAGAGGCCCTCGAACGTGATCACGACTTCCTCACCCGGGACGGCGTCTTCACCAGCGACGTCATCGACGTCTGGACCGCGTACAAGCGCGAGGCCGAGATAGACCCCGTGCGCCTCCGGCCGCACCCCTGGGAGTTCTACCTCTACTTCGACGTCTAGCCGCCGCCTCAACCAGTCACACAGGAGCCCGGCCCCATGACACCGCCCACGGACAACGGACGCGAAAGCAAGGACTACGTACTCCAGACCGCCAAGGAGCACGACGTCAAGTTCATCCGCCTCTGGTTCACGGACATCCTCGGCACCCTGAAGAGCGTCGCCATCACAGTCGAGGAGCTGCCGGAGGCCCTGGAAGAAGGCATCGGCTTCGACGGCTCCTCCATCGAGGGGTTCGCCCGCATCGACGAGTCGGACATGATCGCCATGCCAGACCCCACCACCTTCGCCCTCATCCCCTGGCGACCCCAGGAACGCGCTGTCGCCCGCATGTATTGCGACATCTTTCACCCCGACGGCACCCCCTTCGAGGGCGACCCCCGCTACGTCTTGCGCCGCAACCTCAAGCGCGCCGCTGACCTCGGCTTCACCTTCTACGTTGGGCCGGAGCTCGAATACTTCTACTTCGCCCGCTCCGACGGCACAGAGCTACTTGACCAGGGCGGCTACTTCGACCTCACACCCCTGGACGCGGCCACCGACCTCCGCCGCGAGACCGTCCTCACCCTGGAACAGCTCGGCATCATGGTGGAGGCCTCCCACCATGAGGTCGCCCCCTCCCAGCACGAGATCGACCTCCGCTACACCGACGCCCTCACCATGGCCGACAACACCATGACCTACCGCCTGGCCGTAAAAGAGGTGGCGATGAAGAACGGCGTCTACGCCACTTTCATGCCCAAACCCCTCGCCGACCAGAACGGCTCCGGCATGCACGTCCACCAGTCCCTGTTCAAAGGGGAACGCAACGCCTTCTTCGACAAGGCCGACCCCTACCACCTCTCCGCCATGGCCCGCAGCTACATCGCCGGCCTCCTCCGCCACGCCTGCGAGATCACGCTCGTCGCCAACCAGTGGGTCAACTCCTACAAACGTCTCGTGCCCGGCTTCGAGGCCCCCGTCTACCTCTCCTGGGCCCGCCGCAACCGCTCCGATCTCATCCGCATCCCCGAGTACAAGCCCGGCAAGGAGAACGCCACCCGCATCGAGTACCGCGCCGCCGACCCCGCCTGCAACCCCTACCTCGTCTTCTCCGCCATGCTCGCCGCCGGCCTCGAAGGCATCGCCAAGGAGTACCCCTGCCCGGAGCCGATCGAGGGCAACGTGTTCGAGATGAGCGAGGAGGAGCAGCGAAAGCGCAACATCGCCCACCTCCCCGGCAGCCTCTGGGAGGCGATAGAGCTCGCCGAAGGCAGCGACCTCCTCCGCAGCTGCCTCGGCGACCACCTGTTCGATAGCCTCATCACCAACAAGAAGATCGAATGGTCTGACTACCGCCGCCAGGTCACCGACTACGAGCTCAAGCGCTACCTCCCCATGCTGTAGGGGCGACCTTTCGGTCGTCAGTCTGGAATGCTCTCGCCCTGCTTCCATGCCGCGTACTTCAGTGCGCGGT
>CAZYOV010000060.1:0-10678 GCA_964649215.1 uncultured Dehalococcoidia bacterium | reverse complement strand
CTGGAATGCTCTCGCCCTGCTTCCATGCCGCGTACTTCAGTGCGCGGTTCTCTCCTACGAGCTCAAGCGCTACCTGCCCATGCTGTAGGGGCGACCTTTCGGTCGTCAGTCTGGAATGCTCTCGCCCTGCTTCCATGCCGCGTACTTCAGTGCGCGGTTCACTCCCACGAAGCTCAAGCGCTACCTGCCCATGCTGTAGGGGCTATGCCATCACGGGGCGCGGGACGAACACCGCGCCCGCGTTCCCCGCGCCGGCATGGGCGCCGATGCTCGGCCCGACTATGTAGTCCACGATCTCGTCAATGCCCGCCATCGCATCGACTCGCCTGCGAAGAGCGCCCGCGATCTCCGGAGCGTCGCCGTGGCCGATGCCGATGCGCAGCTTGCGACCCGAGGCGGAGCGAGCGGCGGATTCGATCTGCGCTGCCATCGCTGCCACCGCTTCGTCGAGAGTCCTCGCTGTCGCGACGACCTCCACTCCGCCCTCCGTGAGCGCCAGCACCGGCACGTCAGCCGCAGTGGCTCCGTCCTCCGACACCAGGCGGCCACCGCGCCTCAGCAGGTCCAGCGCCCTTACCACAAACGTGTTGCCCATGGCTGCGGAAGCGGCGCGGGCGTACTCGGCAGCAAGTTCAACGCTGGCCCCTGCTGCCAACGCCTCGATCGCTTCCCAGGCGCAGAGGCCTTCGGCGAAAGACGCCTGGCCCGTGTCCACGATGGTGACGGGGATCGGCGACGACTCCGCCGCTACCTCCGCCGACTGCACTGTGCCGGAAACGCCGGAACCGATGTGGATGGAGAGCACATGCTCAGCGCCCTCCTCGGCCGCGCGCTCGTAGCGGGCGAGCAGGCGCCCCGGCGACGGCTGTGACGTGGTTACTGACTGCGTCGAGGCGAGTCGCCCGTAGAACTCGCTGGCGGTGATGTCTACACCCTCAAGGTACTCGTGGCCATCCAGTCGCACACTGAGGGGCGCCACCAGCACGCCGTAACGCTCGATCAGCGACTCCGGCAGATAAGACGCCGAGTCGACAACGACCGCTGTCGTGCCGATCATTGCACTGCCCCGGTGTAGGACGCCGCCGTCCGCGCGCCCGCGCCGATCGCCTGCTCCGCCTCCTCCAGTGTAAGGACGGTGTAGCTAGCCTTGGCGGCGACGCAGAGCTTGCCGTCGGAGCTGCGTAGCTCGGCGCGCGCCACCAGTGAGCGACCCTCGACTGACTCCACCCACGCCTGTACCTCATAGGCCTTGCCCACTAGCACGGGGCGAAAGAACTCCACCTCCGCCTTGCGGGTGACCCCGAAGCGGTCCTTGATCGCGATGATCGCCCACGCCATCGCATCATCGAGGACGGCCATACTGACGCCGCCGTGGGCGTAGTTGGGTGCGCCCGAGTGGTCAGCGCTGGGGACGAACTCGGCGACAACGCGGCCGAGTTCATCGTCCATGAAGAAGCGCTGGCGGAGACCGCCTTCGTTCTCCTGATCACAGACGAAGCAGCGGGTATCGAATGCGAAGGTGTTTGTTAGCGGCTTACGCGACAACAGAAGCCTCCTCGTTCTGTTCCACCGCCCTCTCCGCCCCAGCCTCCTCCTCTATAGCCAAGGGTGACTTGGCCAGAGGCGACCTCAAAAAGCTCAGTGCGATAACAGCGCTCGACGTCAGCGCGTATAGCGGTAGACCCGCCGTGGGCTTCGGGCCCCACAGGTTCCCCTTCCTCGTGAGCCACCAGTAGGTCGCCACCAACGTGAAGGCCGCCGACGCCACGTACGTCGCAGCATCACCACGACCCCTCAAGAGCAGCAGCGCCGCCCCGGCCAGCGATGCGTCGATCGGGGCGTAAGGCGGGAAACAGGCGAGAGCCGTTCCGGCGCTCGTCGCCAGCCCCTTACCACCGCGGAACCCCTTCCAGAGCGGGAAACAGTGACCCATGACCGATGTCGTGCCCGCCATGTAGGCCCCGTTGTCCCCGGCCACCGAACGCCCCAGCACGCAGGCGGCAGCGCCCTTCAGCACGTCTCCCACTAGCACCGTCACCCCCCAATTCACCCCAAGCACCTTTCCCGCGTTCCAGGCGCCAGGATTCTTCATCCCCTCCTCCCGCAGGTCTATCGTCCGCTTACCCGTGCGCCTTGCTGCAACCTTCGAGACAAGGTCCGCCGTGGGAAAGCTGCCTACCAGGTAACCCAGAAGGCCGGCGGCCAAGAGGCCACGCCTTGAAATCCTATTTGACGATTTTACCTCTCTGCTCATAGACCCGTTCGCTTTTGGCCGTCCTCCCTCCTTCACGACGCTCACACTTTACTACGTTCCGATGCCGGCTAGGGACTCACAAACTGATCCGTAAGGAACCTTAGGGAAGCTGAGACCCAGCTCTTCGATGGGTGGAAGCCTTTCCCCCGGTTACGGACGTATCTCTAAGCGGAATGGCACATCGCAGCACTGTCAGCCGCTGGTTCATCCGTTTCAACGCCGGCGACAGCTGGCTGAAGCGGGCCACGCTCAGGCTGTCCTACCACGCATTCATCATCCTGCCCTATCCGCTGCGGCGGGTGGCCACGGCGGCGTTCATCATATCGGTTCTGGCCATGAAGCGGCTCACCGGCGTGGAGAGACGGAACGAGCTGACACCGCTGGAGGAAGTGGGCACCCTCTCCTTCTGGAGAGTGCCCAAAGTGGACGTGAGCTCCTTTACCTTGACCATCGATGGCGCCGTAGGCCACCCGTTCGTCCTCCGCTACGATCAGCTGCTGGAGATGCCGGCGGTGGAGCGAGAGGTGCGTATGGACTGCGTGGGCGGATTCCGAAACAACACCGTCATGAAGGGCGTGCCGCTCAGCCACCTGATCGATCTGACCCAGGTGCACGACACCGCCCGTCGCGCGGTCTTCCACTGCGCTGACGGCTACCGCGAGACCATCCCCCTGGTGGAACTGCTGCAGCATGAGGCGTTCCTAGTCTACTCCGTGAACGGCGAGCATGTGGACAAGCTGGGATACCCGCTGCGACTCGCCATCCCCGGCAAGTACGGCTACAAGTGGGCCAAGTGGGTCCAGCGCCTGGAGTTCGTCGCCGACGACCGCAAAGGCTACTGGGAGCGCCGCGGCCTGCCGGAGCGCGCCAACGTGGGCGACATCTGGTAGCGTTCCTCGAGGACCGGCCCTACGGTTTCTCCCCGTCGCCTAATCTCTCTCAGCTTCACCAGCGTAAGAACTAGTGGTACCGCAAGCGCACCAAACGTTGGGGAGGAGACACGGATGACACTCAAGCGCCGCTGGGCCCTCGGGCTCGCTCTCGTCGGCACCGCCGTAGCGCTCATCGCCGCCGCCTGCAACGGCAACGGCGGAGACGGCGACGGGGGCGGAGAGCCGCCGACCGGAGACACGCCCGCCGCCGAGCCTGCTTCCGGCACCCAGACCGTGACCGGCGAGGGCGACTTCGACTGGGAGGTGCTGGAGATTCAGCGCGGCGTCAGGCCTGACCTCGCCCTGGACGCCCAGGGGCGCGCCCACCTCGCCTACGGCCTCGAGGCTCAGCCCGGCTTCGTCAAGCACTCCCTCATCAGCGACGCCACCGTCACCTCCACCGTCGCCGAGGGCTACTTCTACTTCCCCCTGGAGATCGCCGTTAACGCGGACGGCGTCCCCTGGATCGCCTACCACAACCACGACTTCGAGGACCAGGTCGTCGCCCTGGCCCAGGACCTGGACGCCGGCGAGTGGCTGGTGCTGCGCACGGAGAGCCCCGGCCACGACGGCTGGGACAACGCCCTCGCCCTCGACGCCGACGGCCGGCCCCACACCATCTCCATCGATCCCTCCGGCTTCGGCTCCGATGTCGGCCTCGAGTACGGCTTCTTCGACGGCGACAACTGGACCGTCCAGCAGGTGGGCTCCGGCCCCCTCATGTACGAGTTCGGTACCACCATCGCCCTCGACTCCGCCGGCAACCCTCACGCCACCTTCTACAACGACCAGTCCGCCGACCTGATGTACGCCTCCCGAACCGACGCCGACTGGACGGTCGCCGCCATCGACACCGACGGCGACGTCGGCCTCTTCGCCGACATGCTCCTCGACGCCGGCGACCGCCCCCACGTCGCCTACCTCCAGCGCGATGGCGACTCCGCCGGCGCCATCAAGTACGCCCTGTTCGAGAACGGCGCCTGGAGCATCGAGGAAGTGGACCGGCTCGATAGCCTCCTGCTGGGCATGACCGGCGCTCGCAACATCATCTCCCTGGCCTTCGACTCCCAGGGCAACCCCGTCATCGCCTACTCCGACCAGCAGACCATCAAGCTCGCCTGGCGCCAGGCCGACGGCTGGCGGATAGAGACCGTCCTCCAGGCGGACGGCGACCCCTTCGGCCAGACCATCAGCCTCGCCCTCGACAGCAGCGACACGCCTCACCTCACCTACTTCGTCGCCACAGACCTCACCCAGCTGGACGGCGTGGTCTTCTACGTAAGGGGCGTCGCCAAGGCAGGGTAGTAGGGGCTGTTTGTTTGGTAAAAAGGGGGTATCAGGGTGCGCATATATTCGGGAAAGGTTATACGAGAATACGAGGTCCCCGATGGCAGGCCGCGACCGCCTCAGACTCGACACCCCCGGCGGTGGCTGGAAAGAGCGGCCGTAGCACGGCTTCTGGACCGGTGCACTCATCTCGGGCCGATGTGTCGTCGCAAGACGCCGTAGCGGAAGTTCATAGCGAGAGCGTCGTTGGGGCTCTGGCTGTAGCGGTCGAATTCAAGTAAGTCAAAATCTGCCTTGCGGATGTCTTTCTCAGCCTGTGCCCGGTTCTTGACGCGCGTCTCGTCAAATTCCATGAGTCTGCTCCGTGTGATCTCGTTCGCCCAGTTGTTTTGGAGCGATTCACGAAAGAGGAGATAGTACAGGACGGTCATGCCGACCGAACCTACAAGCTGATCTGGAGTCACCAATATCGATGTCATCGGCGAAAGCACGCGACGCACTTCCCGGATGAGCCGGACGGTCTTCTTCTGCTGCCTCTTACGGAAGTCCCGAACGAAACTGTCGAGGTACGGTTTCTTTGTGTCCAGGAAGCCATCGTTGTGCTCGATGTAGAGGAACTTCGCCGCCAAGTCGTAATACCTATAACGCCCATTACCGTAGGGTAGCTTGTCCTTGAAGAACAAATCGCCAGCTACGGCCCTGATCGCCTTTGGCATTGGCCCTCCGAAGGCGTTGCGCTTCTCAGCCGCGTTGAGAGGTACGGCCTCGTTCAGACGCAGGAACATGTCCTCGATCAGATCTAGGTCGTCAGTCTGTATGAGCATGATGTCCAGGTTCGTTGCGTCGAAGCGACGGGCAATTCGCGGGTAATTCTGAGTCAGGTCGCCGTAAGACATACCGGCGGCTTTGACCGCCCCGTCGCGGATGTAATCGAAGTCGAGGCTCAGCGTGAATTGGCCGTCGATGAAACTCCAGATCGACTGTAGTCTCTGTTTGCCGTCTATGATTGCGTACCTGTAGCTTTTTCCATCTACTTGCTTGCGACGAACGAACTCGTGGAAGTACAGCTTTGGTATGTCAAAGCCGTTTATTATGGAGTCGATTAGGAGCTGGCGCTTTTCCAACGACCACACGTCACTTGGCCGCTGATACACGGGGTTCAGCAGGATCTCTTCCCGCTCGCTGTATACGAAAGTGACGTTGCTATTCTGCATCGGCGAGATTCTGAAGTCGGTCATGTTAGGACCTCTTGCGTGAGGCTGCCAACGTTGTCCAGCTCTGGGAACAGCGTCAGCTTGGTGATCTTAAGGGAGGCAAGCTCACGGGCGATCTGCGGTTTCGCATCTGATGGAATGATCAGGCGCCAGACGTGAGATCTGTCGGCCACGTCTTCGATCGCGAACTGGTCGATATGCGTCAGAGTAAAGGTGCCTAATTGAGCGTACATCCTGGGCGTGTCGCGAGGGCCCATGACGGCAACGGGAAGGGGGCCGGCGACTCCAGTAGCACCAATCTCTTCCGGAGAATATCTCTTGAGCACCTCGTCTTCGGCGAACGTCGGGAGCTCTGGGGCGAATGGAAATTCTATCTTAGCGTGTCTATTTAGGGTGGAGGGGAGCACGCACCACAACGCGCCGTCCTTGTCGTGATGTGTCTGGACTGCGAAATACAATCCAACAAGAGGACTCTCAGTCCAGTCAAGCAGCCGCGTTGGGACCCGGTGATGCTGCATCAACATCAGCCAGTCCCAGGTGTCGTTCGGCCGATTAGTCAGAAAGGGACCAGCGTTTTGCTTGAAACGCTTGATAAGGGCCTTTTCTGCGGCGATTCCCTGAGCACCGCGTGCGATGGTCGGACGCAGCTTCCACTCGCTGTCAGCCTGGCCGCGATACCAAACATCCTCTTGCACCTCCTGCTGGGCAATCGCCCGTAGGAGGTGCGCAACGCTTCTTATCCGTCTGTCTCGAAAACGCACCGTGCTTCTCGAAGGGCCTGTTCTGTTGGACTCACGTGGAGATTCTACCGCGTGGTGCTGCTGGAGTGAAGCGGTCTACCTGACCCCAACATAGGATGCGCCGACCACGACGCCCCGGATCAGCGCAGTCTCTCTTCACGATCGCGACAATGGGGCGCCTTTGGTGGCCCGCCCTACGGCGGCGCGGTCACCGTGCTGACGGCCTCGGACGCCGTCATCATCGCCACCGCCCCATCCTCCACGATGTCGAACACCGGCTGCGGGTACAGCCCTATCAGGAACACCCCCGCTATCAGCAGCGTCAGCGCCCCGTACTCCAGCCAGGGCGTCGGGAAGCGGGTCGGCTCCGCCGGCTTCCCCAGGTACATCTCCTTGATCACGATCAGGTAGTAGTACAGCGATACGAAGCTGAAGAACACCGCCAGGCCCGAAAGCCACAACAACCCCTCCTGCGCCGCCGCCTGGAACAGGATGAACTTCGTCGCGAACCCCGCGAACAGCGGCATCCCCGCCAGCGAGAAGAACGCTATGCTCAGCGTTAGCGCCAGGTAGGGCGCCCGCTCCGCCGCCCCCGCGAAGTCCGAGATCTCCTCCTTGCCCGTCCAGTTGTAATAGATGATAATCGCCACGAACACCGCCAGGTTGCTGATCACGTACCCCACCAGGTGCAGTATCAGGGCGCTAGCGGCATCAGCGTTCTCCGGCGTCAGCGCCGCGATCCCCATCATCAGGAACCCCACCTGGCCGATGCTGGAGTAGGCCATCAGCCGCTTGATGTTGTGCTGCTGGATCGCCACCAGGGTCCCCAGCGCCATCGTCATCGCCGACAGCACGGCGATGAACACCCGCCAGTCGTCCACCAACGGGATGAACGCCTGTCCGAACAGCTTCAGGAACAGGGCGAACCCCGCCGCCTTCCCCAGCGCTGAGATGAGCGCCGTGATCGGTAGCGGCGCCCCCTCGTAGGCATCCGGCGTCCACATGTGAAACGGCACCGCCGCCACCTTGAACCCCAGACCGGCGATTATCAGCACCAGCCCCAGGAACATCGCCGTGTCGAAGCCTGCCGTGTCTCCGGACAGCGACGCCGCGATCTCGCTGAACCGCGTCGAGCCGCTGACGCCGTAGATCATGCCGATCCCATACAGGAGTATCGCCGAGGAGAACGCGCCCAGGAGCATGTACTTCAGGCCGCCCTCGTTGGAGCGCAGGTCAAACTTGGCGTAAGAGGTGAGGACGTACAGGCTGAAGCTCAGCAGCTCCAGCGAGATGTACGCCGTCAGAAGCTCGCTGGCGGCGGCCATCAGGTTGGCGCCCAGGACGGCGAGCAGGATGAGGCCGTAGTACTCGCCGGCGTGCAGCAGACGATCCTTCACGAAGCGGGCGGAGGCCAGGCAGGCGAACACGCCGATGAGGCCGAAGAAGACGCGGAACAGCGCCGTGTAGTTATCGATATCGATGAGGTTGGCGAAGTTCGTGTCGTCGTTCACCCAGATGAGCGCGGTCAGCGCCGAGGCCAGCGCCACCGCCGCCGCCACGTACGCCAGCTGATCCTTCCGCAACCGCCCCCAGAACAGGTCCAGCAGCACCACCATCCCCGCCCCGCCGGCCAGGATGTACTCCGGTGCCAGCAGAGACCAGTCGAGGTTAAGTTCCACTAGCTCACACCCGAAGGATGAATTCCACGCTCTCGCTTATGCGGTCGATGAACGGCGCCGGCCAGACGCCCATGAAGACGATGAAGACGATGAGCAGCGCCCCCCCGAACTGCTCGCCCCGGCGCATCTCCTTCAGCCCGGCCCAGCGTTCGTTGAACGGGCCGAAGAACGCCATCGCCAGCATGCGTAGGATGTAGGTGGCAGTGATGGCGGCGGCGACGATGCCCAGCACGCCCGCCCACTCATAGCCGGCCCTGAAGGTGCCGACGAAGATGTGGAACTCGGCGACGAACCCGGCCAGCCCCGGCAGGCCCAGAGATGAAAGTCCGGCGATAGCGAAGAAGGCGGCCAGGCGCGGTGTCTTCTGGACCAGCCCGCCGAACAGCGTCATATCCCGTACGTGCGCCTGATCGTAAACGGCGCCCACCATGGCGAACATGAGGGCCGTCATCACCCCATGGGCGAACATCTGGAGCACAGCACCGTTGACACCGATAGTGGTCAGGGTGGCCAGCCCCATCAGCACGAAGCCCATATGGCTCACGCTGGAGTAGCCCACCATGTACTTCAGGTCGCGCTGCGCCATCGCCGAGACGGCGCCGTACAGCGCCCCCGTCACCCCCAGCGTCATCAGCACCGGCGCCCAGAACTCGGCCCCCTCCGGAAACAGCGTTATCGCTACCCGCAGGATACCGAAGGCGCCCAGCTTCATCAGGACGCCGGCGTGCAACATGGACACGGCCGTAGGCGCCGCCACATGGCCGTCGGGCGACCAGGTGTGGAAGGGCCACAGGCCCGCCAGGATCCCGAACCCGAGCGCGAATAATGGGAAGACCGCCTTCTGGAAGTTCTCGTCGTAGGCTATCGAGTTGAGACTGTTTTCGCCGATGAGATCAAACGTCCCTAGGCCCGCCTCCACGAACGTCGCGAAGATGCCGATGAAGATCAGTGCGCTGCCCCCCACCAGGTACAGCACCAGCTTCATCGCCCCGTACTCCTTCGTTCGGGTGAACGTTCCGAATTCGCTGCTTGTGCCCCACACGGCGATCAGCAGGTACATCGGCAGCACCGCCACCTCGTAGAAGAAGAACAGGAAGAACAGGTCCAGCGACAGGAACACTCCGAATACGCCGCTGACCAGCAGGAACAGCAGCACGAAATAGTCCTTGTTGCGGTAGTCGATGTTCCAGGAGATAAACACCCCGGCGAAGATGACGATACCCGTCAGCAGAACCATCGGCGCTGAGATTCCGTCCACCGCCAGGTGGTAGGTGATCCCGTTCTCCCCCAGGAAGGCCACGTTCTCCAGCCAGTCCAGCTGCAGATCAAAGCGCAGGCCGTTGCCACCCTCGAACTCGTACTTGACGAACACCAGCACCGACAGCACGAACAGGGCGAACGCGGACACCACCGCTACGTTGCGCACGAGCTGCGGATAGCGTGAGGGTATGAGCATGAACAGGATCACAGCCCCCACCGGGATGGCTATCAGCGCGAACAGCACCCAATCCATCGCCTACGCCCGCACCGCCATGAACACTATCGCCAGGACGATCACGCCGGTGACGATCGCCAGGGCGTAGTTGGGCAACTTGCCCGTCTCCAGGAACTTCATCCCGAACCCAGCGAACACGCCCAGTCTGGCCGAGCCGTCCACACCCGTGTCGTTCACCACGTTACGGTCGAACCAGGCGATCATCCCGCCGGCGACCAGCACCACGCGGTCGATCGCCCACTGGTAAATATCGTCCATGAAGAACTTGCGCTTCAATATCTCGTAGGCGGGCCGGAAAAGCTCTCCCGCCCGGCGGGCCGGCTCCGCCTCGCCCGACCAGAAGTAGAAGCCGCCGGCCAGGCCCGCCACCGCCGACAGCGTCGAGAGGACCGCCACGTCCCAGGGGAAATGGAAAGCCTCCGGCCCCTCCAGGAAAACGAACTCCCCTATGCCGCCGGGGAAGCCCACCGCCTCTCCCACCCCGTCGAAGACGACGATGCCCGCCAGGATTGTCAACCCGGCCAGGAGGAGAAGAGGCAGAGTCATTACCGGCTCCGCGTCGTGGGCGTGCTGGTGCGCCTCGCGGTCACGCGGCTCTCCCAAGAAGGTGAGAATAACCACGCGCGTCATGTACAGAGCGGTTATGAATACGCTGAGCATCAGGAGCCCGTACACGACGAAGTTCTGGCCATCGCCGGCGACGTTAAGGATCTCGTCCTTGGCCCAGAAGCCGGCTAACGGAACGATTCCCGCCATAGATAGCGCCCCCACAGCGAAGGCCGCCGCCGTCACCGGCATTCGCCGCGCCAGGCCGCCCAGCTCGCTCACCTCCTGCCGCTCAGTGGCGTGGATCACGGACCCGGCGGACAGGAAGAGGAGCGCCTTGAAGAAGCCGTGAGCGAACAGGTAGAGCATCGCCGCCGATACGGAGAGCGAGCCCAGCGCCACCATCATCAACCCCAGGCTGTTAATGGTGGAGTAGGCGATCACCCGTTTGATGTCCGTGGCCACCAGCCCCATCGTGGCGGACATCATCACCGTCGTCAGGCCGACGGCGGTGACCACGTTCAGCGCTAT
>CAZYOV010000059.1:0-14353 GCA_964649215.1 uncultured Dehalococcoidia bacterium | reverse complement strand
AGGAACGTCCCGCCCAGGATGTGCACGTGGCCGTGCTCCTGGCTCTGCATCGCCTCGTAGCCGAAGTTGGCCAGCAGGCGAAACCCGTTGGGGCAGTGCTCCTGCCCGATGCGCACCGCCACCTCCCCCACGTGTCCCATGTCCCGCCATAGCTCGGCCTGAGTCTTGTGCGCCTTGGGCACCGCCAGCAGCATCACTGGTACCCAGCGCAGCCGGTTGCGGAACACCATCACCTCATCATCCTCGTACAGGACCTCGGCTGGCTCCCGGTGGGCGGCGATCTCGCAGAACATGCAGTGGCGGGTCAATGGGCTCCTCGCTTCGACATTCTAGGGGCGGCTCTGGTCTGGGGCAACGAGCGATGATACCATCATGGCGGAAAGGGAGAAGGGAGCGCTTGGCAGACCTCCAGCCGCTTGAAGCCATCCGCTACGCCCCCGGTGTCGACCTCGCCCGCGTCGTCTGCCCCCCCTTCGATACGATCGCTCCCAAGGAGCAGCGCCGCCTCTACAAGCTCAGCCCTCGAAACGCCGTCCGCCTGGAGCTACCAAAGGAGCGTGATCCCTACAAGGCGGCGGCCAAGACACTGCGTCAGTGGCTTGACAAGGGCACCCTGGTGCGTGACGAAACGCCGGCGTTCTACGTATATCAGCAAGAGTTCGCCCACGGCGGGGAGAGCTACCGGCGACGCCTCCTTTTCGGCCGCCTGCGCCTGGAGCCCTGGGACAGCGGCACAGTGCTTCCCCATGAGCGCACATTCCCCGCGCCCAAGGAAGATCGCCTCAAGCTGCTACACTCCCTGCGCCTGAACACCAGCCCGATCTTCCTCGTCTACCCCGATTCTCAGCAGCAAGTCGTCCCGCTCGTCGCCCGCGCCGCCAGCGTCGAGCCAACCGTCCAGTTCAGCGACGAAGACGGGTTCGCTCACAGCCTCTGGCGTTTTGACGATCCCCATTTAGTCGCCACCATCAGCCGCAGACTCCAGAAGGAGAAGCTGTACGTCGCCGATGGTCATCACCGCTACGAGACCGCCCTCGCCTATAGCGAGGAGCGTCAGGCCGGTGATGGACGCGAGAGCTTCGCCCTTGTCGCCGTGGCCGCCGCCGATGACCCCGGACTGCTCGTGCTGCCCATACACCGTCTGGTGGACGTCGACCTGCCGGTGAAGAACGTCCTTAAGCTCCTCGATACCCTGTTCGAGGTCGAGAGCCGGCCTTCCCTGGCCGACCTGCTGCGCGATATGGCCGACCGCGGGCGCATGGTGAACAGCTTCGGCCTGGTCGCGGCCGGCTCGCCGGACTTTTACCTCCTCACCCTGCTTGATCCTGAGACCGCCGAGACCTATCTCCCCAGCGAGCACTCCCCTACCTGGCGCCACCTCGATTCCGCCATCGCTACTAGTGTCATCCTCCGCCACGGCCTCGGCCTAAGTGACGTCCAACTCAAGGACATCCGAACGGTCTGGTACGGCGAAGACGCTGAGAGCGCCGTGGCGGAGGTACGGCACCGGCGGGCCAGATACGCTGTGCTCCTCAACCCTATCTCGCCACAGCGGGTCATGGCCATCGCCGATGGGGGAGAACGGATGCCCCCAAAATCGACCTTCTTCTACCCGAAGATACCGACGGGGCTCCTGTTCCACCCCCTATTCGGCCCTTAGCCGCCGCTACAGCCGTACCAGCTTCGCCGAGAAGATGTCCGGGACCTTACGCACCTCGTCCAACTGCTCCGGTGTTAGCGCCTCGTCCAGGGTGATCACCATCAGGGCTGTGCCTCGCTTTTCGTGCCGGCCCACGTTCATGAAGCTTATGTTCACGTCGAACTGTCCCAGCAGCGTTCCAATAGTGCCGATCATACCTGGCCGGTCGCGGTTCTCGCACACCAGCAGGTAGCCCTCCCCGGGCGGTATGTCCACCCAGAAGTCATCGATGAGGACGATGTGCGGTCCATCGTGAGCCAGAGTGCCTGAGACCTTCGTCTCGCCGTCGCTAGTGGAGACGCGTACCGTGATCAGGCTGGAGTAGATCTTGTGGGAGGGGCTGCGCACCTCCGTTATCTCCATGCCTCGCCGTTGTGCCACGATGTCCACGTTCACTACGTTGACGTGCTCCTCGCTGATGGGCGCCAGCAAGCCGCCCACGATCGCCGCCTTGAGGGGCGTCACGTCGTGCTGGGTGATCTCCCCCGAGTAGTCAATCTCGATCTCCCCCAGCGGCCCCTCGCAGAGCTGCACCGCCAGCGACCCGGTTGTGGACGCGACCGGCACGTAAGGCGCCAGATACGTGTACGTCTCTGCCGAGATGAGAGGCGCGTTCACCGCGTACTGCGCCGGCTCGCCCTTGAACACGGCGATGATCTGCTCCGCGACGTCCACGGCGACTCGCTCCTGCGCCTCTGTCGTCGACGCTCCCAGGTGGGGCGTGACCACCGCCTTATCGTTATCGAACAGCGGATGGCTGGTCAACGGCTCCGTCTCGAACACGTCTAAGGCGACGCCGGCCAGCCGGTTGTCCTTCAGCGCCGCATCCAGCGCCCCTTCGTCTACGATGCCGCCGCGGGCCGTGTTGATGATGCGCGCCGTAGGCTTCATCTGCCGCAGCTCTTCCTCCCCAAGGAGGTGCCTCGTCCCCTCGGTCAGAGTGGTGTGTATCGTCAGGAAGTCCGACTGCCGAAGCACTTCCTCGAGCGAGATAAGCTCGACACCCAGCGAACGAGCCCGCTCATCCGGAACGAACGGGTCGTGAGCCAGCACCCGCATCTCCAGCCCGCGCGCCCTTCGCGCCACCTCCGACCCAACCTGCCCCAGACCAATGATGCCCAGCGTCTTGCCGCGCACCTCAAGCCCCAGAAACCGCTTACGCTCCCAGCGGCCGCCTTTGAGGGAAGCATTGGCATCCGGGATGTGCCGCGCCAGCGCGAGGATCAGTGCGATCGTGTGCTCCGCCGCCGAGATCACGTTTCCGGTGGGCGCGTTCACCACCACAACGCCCTTCTCTGTGGCCGCCTGAACGTCGATGTTGTCCACTCCGATGCCGGCGCGGCCTATCACCTGGAGCTTGCCCGCCGCCTCTATCACCTCCCGCGTTAGATGCGTCTCGCTGCGAACGATGAGCGCGTCGTAGCTGTCCACGGTCGCCCGAAGCTCGTCGGATGTGAGGCCCGTGCGAACGTCGACCTCGGCGCCGAACCGCTTGAGCAGCGTGATCCCGTCCTCGGCAATTGGATCGCAGACCAGGACGTGCGCGGTCATCTTAGGCAAGCGCCTATCAGCCGACAGGGGTGCTATAGCCCACCCGCGGCAGGACCTCGGCCAGAGCACCCAGAGCGTCGCGGATGTCGTCTTCGCTCACAAGCCCCAGGTGACCGATACGAAAGATCTTACCGGACAGCTTGCTCTGCCCGCCGGCAAGCACCACCCCGTGCTCGTCCTCCAGCATCGTGCGCAGGGCGCTGACCTCCACACCCTCAGGGCATCTGACGGCCGTGACCGTGTTGGATGCGTATCGCTCGTCGCTCGCTAGCAGCTCCAGACCCAGCGCCTTCACGCCCTCCCGCACCATGCGGCCGATGTTGGCGTGGCGGGCGTGGATGCTCTCCAGCCCTTCCGCCACCATCCTCTCCAACGCGACGTCCAGCCCGAAGAAGATAGACATTGCAGGCGTCCACGGCGTCTGGCCCTTTTGCAGCATGTCTCTGGCCCTGGCCAGATCGAGGTAAAAACGAGGCATGCGCGCCGACTCGTTCGCCTTCCAGGCCCGCTCGCTCAGGCAGACGAAGGTGAGGCCGGGCGGTATCATCCACCCCTTCTGCGAGCCGGTGACCACCACGTCCAGCCCCCAACCGTCCATGTCCAGAGGTATCGCGCCCAGGCTGCTCACGGCGTCCACTATCAGCAGCCGGTCTGCCTCTCGCACCACATTCGCAATCTCTTCCAGAGGATTGGTCACGCCGGTGGAGGTCTCGTTGTGCGTGACGAGGATGGCCTTGATCTCCGGTTCGGCGGCCAGCGACTTGCGAACGTCCTCCGCATCGGCCGCCTGGCCCCACTCGTAAACGAGCGCTGTGACCTGCGCCCCGTACGTCTCCGCGATGGCGGCGAACCGCTCGCCGAAGGAGCCGATGCTCACCGCCAGCACCTTATCGCCGGGGGAGAGCGTGTTCACCACCGCCGCCTCCATGCCTCCGGTGCCGGAGGCGCTCAGGACCAGCGGTTCCCCCTTCGTGAGGTAGAACTCCTTCAACCGCTCCGTCACCCGCTGGACGAGCGCGGCGAACTCGCGGCCGCGGTGGTTCACCATCGGCCGTCCTACGGCCTCAAGTATGTCCGCGGGCACAGGCGTGGGTCCGGGGATTCGCAGGTTAGGGGTGTTCCTCATCTTGGCCTAATCTTAGGGGTCGCGCCCAGGGAGGGTCAAGACAAAGAGCCCCTTCTTCCCCAGTAGGCGCGGAGCTTTAGCTCCGCCCTCTGCGAGGCGGTGTTGCACATTAGCTCTGCCGCGGACTGACGTCGGCGGCTCCATTGCCGCCCCATTCAGCACCGCGCACTTCAGTGCGCGGTGCTGAATCCTATCCCACATATGGTAAAATTGCCTCACAGATTGTCCGTACGCCATGAAAAGCGCCCTCTTCGCCTTCGCCGTCTTCCTCGCCACCCTCCAGGTTGCCCTGGGCCTCACCGGAGTGGGCTTGGGCCTCGTGGTCGGCCAGTGCAGCGAAACCATCCACCTTGACAGCGGGCCGAGCAGCAAACAATGTGGCGCTGACCCTAGCTTTGTCGCACTTGCCGCCGCCGTGGCCGGTGGAGGCGCCATCGCCCTGGCTGGGCTGCGCTTGGCGCGCCAGCGACCTCTCCTAGCAAGCGCCGCCGTTCTGGCCGGTGCCATGTTCGGCTTTCCCCTGGTGATTACCCTCATCCTGGTGGTCATACCTTTCTTCCTCGCCGTAGCGGGCATCCTCGCTGTTCATCTGGCCACCGAAGGACGTGGCCGTACAGCCGCCGGAACCCCGCTATGACCACCGACAACCCCTACCGCGCCCTCCCCTCCGTCGACCGTCTGCTGGCGGACCAGCGTCTTCGCCCGCTCGGCGAGGGCGAGCGCCCTGTCGTCACCGAGCTCGCCCGTCAGGCGCTGGAGACCGCCCGCACCGCCGTCGCCGCCGGCCGGCCCGCTCCCACCGAGGACCAGCTGGTGGAGTCCGTGCTGGGGCTGGCTGAAGTCGTGCTTCGTCCCTCCCTACGGCCGGTGGTCAACGCCACCGGCGTCATCATTCACACCAATCTGGGCCGCGCGCCGCTATCCGACGACGCTGTCGCGGCCATGGTCGCCGTATCCGGCGGTTACTCCAACCTGGAGTACGACCTGGAGGCCGGCGAGCGGGGCTCTCGCTTCGTGCATCTGGAACCCCTGCTGCGGCAGCTCACCGGGGCGGACGCCGCGATGGCGGTGAACAACAACGCCTCCGCCCTGCTCCTCGCCCTCTCCTCCCTCGCCCGTGACCGTGAGGTGATCGTCTCCCGCGGCCAGGCGGTGGAGATCGGCGGCGGCTTCCGTATCCCCGACGTGATGCGGCAGTCCGGCGCGCGGCTGGTTGAGGTGGGCACCACCAACCGGACCTACCTGCGCGACTACGAGGCCGCCCTGACGCCGGACACCGTGGCGATCATGCGCGTCCACGCCAGCAACTTCCGCATCGTTGGCTTCACGGAGACGCCCGCCATCAACGACCTCGCCCGGCTCGCCCATGAGCACGGCCTCCTCCTGTTGGACGACTTGGGCTCCGGCTGCATTCTGGATACGACTCAGTTCGGCCTCGCCCCGGAGCCGACGGTGCAGGAGAGCATGACAGCCGGCGTTGACCTGGCGATGTTCTCCGGCGACAAGCTCCTCGGCGGCCCCCAAGCGGGCATAATCATCGGCCGTCGCGAGCTGGTGGAGCGGCTGCACCGCCATCCCCTGGCCCGCGCCGTGCGCATGGACAAGGCCAGTATCGCCGCTCTCACCGCCACGTTGCTCCACTACCTGCGCGGCGAGGCGCTGGAGAAGCTGCCGGTCTGGCGCATGATCGCAGCGCCCCTGGCGGAGGTTCAGCGGCGGGCCCGGCGCTGGGCGCGCGGCATCGGCGGACCGGCGAAGGTCGTGGACGGCCGCTCGATGATCGGCGGTGGCAGTCTGCCGGAGGAGAGCCTCCCAACGAAGCTCGTCGCCATCGCTGGCGATGGCGGCTACGTCAGCGATCTCGCCCGTCGCCTGCGCCTGGGCGATCCGCCCATCGTGGCCCGCATAGAGCGTGACGCTCTCCTCCTCGACCCGCGCACCGTGCCGTCGCGGGAGGCCGCCACGGTCGTCCAGGCAGTCAAGGCCGCGCTGAGCCGCTAGCCCGACCCTACGTCATCTGGAATAGCTGAAGGATGTTGCCGTCGGGGTCGAGGAGCGTGGCGATAATGGTGCCGTCGCCCTCCTTGCCTGGCGCCCTGAGAAACTCCACCCCTTGCTTGCTCAGCCGCTCGTATTCCGCCTGGCAATCGTCCACCTGTAGGTCCACCATCATCCGGTAGGGATCCTGCGAGCGTCCCTTCACCTCGCTGTGGGAACCGAGGGCCAGCGCCGCCCCGCTAGATGCCTCAAAGGCGACGAACCCCTCGTTCTCCATCTGCGGCTTGAGGCCGAGCACGTCTCGATAGAACGGCAGCAGCCGGCTCACATCCTCCGTCCAGATGACCACGCTGTGTATGCCGGTGAGCATGCCTTACTCCTTGACCAGGCCGACCACGTTCCCCTCGGGGTCCGCGAACAGCGCGAACGTCACCATGTCCGGGACCTCAGTCACCGGCACGATGGTCTTGCCTCCCGCAGCCTCAATCTTGCTCAGATACGCCTGCAGGTCGTCCACCTGAACGTAGAACGTAACCTGGTTCGGGCCTTCGGCTGGTCCTATCCCCCCGCCGATGCCTCCTTCGCCGTGCGTATCCACTATGCCGTAGTTTATCGGGTTGTTGGCGTCGATGTGCCAACCGAACAGGTCGCCGTAGAACCCCTGTAGTTTTTGGGGATCCTTGCCCAGTATCTCGAAGTGCACCACTGGCTGGCCCATGGGCGTTCTCCTTTCTCGATTACGCTTATCGTCTCACTTCTCGCTACGCGCCGACTTGCTGGCGGGCGTTGCTGATCTGGTTGATATGGTCCGTCAGGTGGAAATTGAGGGCGCCCACAAACTGCGCCATCGTCGCGTACTCCCCGATGGGCGCCTCCTTGAACAGAGGCACGCGAGCCTTGCGGGCCAGGTCCGCATCCGTCAGGCCACCGAGGAATTCGGCCAGCTCCCGGTAACGGCTGGAGACAGCGCCCCGCATCTCCGCCAGCGACATCGCCTGACGGTTAGGTGTGTAGTAGGGTAGCCCCGTCACGATTCCTATCAGTGGTGTGTCCTCTTCGATGATCTGACGCAAGGGGGCCAGGACGTCGTCCCCTTCATCACCCATCAAGTGCGAAAGCACCTCCTTGCAGCACCACTCCGCGTCAGCCGCCCGCTGTCCCGCCTTCTCCTCGTCCAGGCCGACCAGCGCCTCGCTGAGCTCGTCCATCTTCTGCCCCAACGCATCGCGCAGGGACGTTCCTGCCTCTGAGACCATGTTCGTGCCTCCTTCTAGGTCTCGCTATGCCCTTACCGTTCCTGTAGTTGCATCAGGTCGTACAAGCCAAAGGTATCTGCCAGCCGGTCCACGGCGTTGAACTGGCAGGCCACCCAGACCCCTTCCAGTATCTCCTCCCCGGTCAGTCCGGCTGCCCGCAGATCATCGATGTCCTCGTCCGTCACCTTGTACGCGTGCCTAGTCAGCTTTACACACAGCCGCAGTAACGCCCTGTACTTCTCTTCCACGGGCAGCGTCTCGATGTCCGCCTCCTCTGCGGCTTTAACCGCCTCCGGGCTGCCTCCTACGTACCGCAGGAGAAACGAATGCGCCTTCGTTCAGTAGGCGCACGAGTTGGTCTCAGAAACGACGGTGGCTATCATCTCTTTCACCTGCCTCGGCAGGTGGCCGCCGCCGAACATCGCCTTGTATCCCTCGAACATGACCCGCAGGAAATCGGGTCGTGTGCTCGTCAGCTTGAACACGTCCGGAACGGCCGGAAAGCCGAAAAAGGCCCGTATCTCCTCGTACAGCGTCTTCGTCTCGTCGCCCGCCTCAGACTCCTGAACGATGTCGATGCGTACCGGCGAGTGCTCGTGCGGGGTGGCCATGGGGTACCTCCTGGGACGCTAACGAGACAGGTCGCTTCAAATAATAGAGTCACTTCCTTGATGACGTCAACCCTCTTGCGCTACAATTCTTCACGCAATGCCCAAGCCATACAACCAGACCTGCCCGGTCGCCAGGACGCTCGACATCATCGGCGACCGCTGGACGATGCTCATCGTCCGCGATCTATTCCTCGGCGAGACACGCTTCAACCAGTTCCTGACGTCGTCCCCCGGTCTTCCCCCCAAACTCCTCGCGGATCGCCTCAAGAAGCTGGTGGAGCACGGCCTGGTGCAGCGCGCCATCTACAGCCAGCACCCTCTGCGGGCCGAGTACCGCCTGACGGAGGACGGCCAATCTCTTGCGCCCATAGTTGAGGCGATAGTCCGGTGGGGCCTCGACCACTGCTTCGACGGCGAGCCGGAGGCTCGCGCTGCTGTCATAGAACGCATTGGCGGCGCAAGGCCGGCCCAAGAGTTGCTGTAGCTTCGGGCCTTTACGCCTGGTCTTTCCCGCGGGAGTATAATATCTCCAAGGTTTGGCCATGACCGCCATAAAGTTCGCCTGTATTTCCCCTCACCCGCCGATCATCGTCCACGAGGTGGGCCAGGGTCGGGAGCGGGAGGTTCAGCGCACCATCGATGCCCTGGAGCAGCTCGCTGGAGACGTAGCCACCCACCGGCCGGATACCGTGCTCCTCATGGCCACTCACGGTCCCCTGAACCCCGGCGCCTTCGTTCTCCTCACCGCGCCCGCCACCCAGGGTGACTTCGCCCGCTGGGGCGCTCCACAGGTGAGCTTCCGCTTCGATACCGACCCTGAGCTCATCGCAGCGATCCGCGATGAGGCCGAACAAGCCGAGCTGCGCTTGGATGCGGCGACTCGCTGGGATGACGGCCTTGACTGGTCCGTCACAGTGCCGCTGTACTACTTGAGCTGCGGCATGGCCGATGCTCCCTTGACGCCAATGAACGTGTCGCTCCTTTCGGCCCGCAAGCACTTCCAGCTCGGACAGGCCGTCCGCCGCGCCATCGACCGCGTGGGACGCCGCGCCGTCGTCGTCGCCAGCGCCGACCTCTCCCATCGCTTGTCGGAGGACGGCCCCTACGGCTTCGACCCCGCCGGGCCGGAGCTGGACCTTCGCGTCCGCGAGGCGGTCGCCTCCTGGGACGTCGAAGCGCTGCTGACGATGGACGAGGAGTTCCGCGAGCGGGCCGGGGACGACGCCGTGTCCTCCATAAGCTTCCTTATGGGCGCCCTGGACGGCCTGCGCGTCCGGCCCCGTGTCCTCTCCTACGAGGGGCCCTTCGGCGTGGGCTACATGGTGGCTGCCGTAGACATCCTTGAGGACGACGAAGGCCGCACCTTCGCTGAGACGGAGCCCGCTAGGGCTGAGCCTGCCGATGCGGCGCCCCAGGACATCGTCGCTGCCGCAGGCCCGCGACACCCGCTCGTGCGGCTGGCCCGCGATGCAGTCGAGGCGTTCGTGCGTGAGCGCCGCGTCCTCGTACCGCCGTCGTCCATGGAAGGTGCGCCCGGCCGCGCCGGCTGCTTCGTATCGCTGAAGACCGACGACGGCGCCCTGCGAGGTTGCATCGGCTCCGTGCAGCCGCAGGAGCCGGACCTGCCGCGCGAGGTGGTGCGCAACGCCATCGACGCCGCCACCACCGACCTCCGCTTTCTCCTCGTTAACGCCGAAGAGCTGCCGCGACTGGTCTACAGTGTGGACGTCCTCACCGATACCAAGCCGGTCGAAGGCCTCCAGGAGCTCGACCCGAAACGCTTCGGCGTCATCGTCCAGAACGGTCACCGTCGCGGGCTGCTGCTGCCTGACATCGAGGGCGTTGACAGCGCCGAGCGGCAGGTCGCCATCGCCCGCTCCAAGGCCCTGATCGAGCCCCACGAGCCGGTCTCACTCTGGCGGTTCGAGGGTCGCCGCCTGACGTGATCCGCCGCTGCCGTACCGACGACCTTCAGCGCATCTACGAGATCATCGACGAAGCCGCCGGCGCCTACAAGGGCGCCATCCCACACGACTGCTGGCGCGAGCCCTACATGCCCATGGACGAGCTGCAGCGCGAGGTCGCTACCATGGTCTTCTACGGATTCGAGGAGGACGGCCGGCTGGTCGGCGTCATCGGCTATCAGCCGCTGGAGGACGTGACCCTGCTACGACACCTCTACGTGGAGACGGCCCGCCAGCGGTGCGGCCTCGGCTCGGCGCTGCTGCGCCACGTCGTCAGCCTGACCGCGACGCCGCGACTGCTCGTCGGCATGTGGGCCGATGCCGCCTGGGCGGTCCGCTTCTACCAGCGCCACGGCTTCTCCCTCCTCCCCGACGGCGACGACCTCCTGCGCATGTACTGGAGCATCCCCACCCACCAGCGCGAGGCCTCGCTCGTGATGGGACGGGAAATAGGACGGCAGATGCCCGGGGCTGACCTACCGCACACTTATTCTCATACACCTATCGCTTGACTCTTGGCGCGCGGCGGGCTATCCTACTTCTGTGTGTTCACTGCCTATTGACAAAGAGAGGATATATTGCCTTCAACGCAGTTCGAGGCCCAAGTTATTGAGTATCTCAAGCGTATTGAACGTTACCTCTTTATCCTTGCCGAAGAGAAGCTAGGGGAACTACGTAAGCGAGTGGAGACGCAGTACCTCACCACACCCGCGCGCCAAAAGATGTGGGAGCTTATTGACGGAGACCGAAATATCGCAGGCATAGCAAAAAAGGCAGGTGTCTCCAACGAAGCTGTACGGCTGTTCGTCAACGACCTCACCAGCGGTTCACGGCCCATAGTCGAGTTGATAGACTCGAGCCGAGGTCGTATACCGAACCGGCTTGTCTAAAGGGGGCAGCATGACTACCGAACTAGAAGCGCTGGTTGAGATCCGTGACGTACTTGCACATCTCCTTCATATACAACGGATTGTCGCGCTGGAGATAATCAAAGATCGCATATCGGATGTCGCAAGAGACGACCGGGCCTTGAAGGTGCTCCAAGAGTCAGATGAATTGAGGTCTGCGGCTGACGTCGCCAAAGCGACCCACATCCCACGGGCTACAGTGCAGCGGCTATGGCGAAGACTCTCACATGCTGGTTTGATGCGTGAAGACCCGAAGGTCACCGGTAGGTTCATCGCACTCTTTGAGCCTGGCGAGATACGAGCCGTCCTTGGAGAGAATAATGAGTGAAGAAGTTCCCACGCCGCGTGTCGAGGAATTGCTTTCTGAGATTGTGGCCTGGTTGCGTTTTCAAAACAGAGCTTCCCTCGTAGAACTCCTCCATGAGGCACTACGGGAGAACCGAGACTGGCTCATGTATGACCTTACTGACGGCTCCCGGTCGCAGGACGATATAGCAAAGGCTATCGGCGTGAGCCAGCCAACCGTACTGCGTGCCTGGAATCGTTGGAAGAAGTTGGGAATCGTGATAGAAGTTCCAGATATAACAGGCCGATGCAAGCACCTCGCAAGGTTAGGCGACCTCGGTCTGGAGGGGCCTGCAGACGACCCTCCCAGAAAAAGAGGGAAGGCCCATGGCTGAGAGCAACGAACTCCTTAGAGGGGTTAAGAAATTAGAAGCAGGACAGGAGTACCACAGTCATATCCTAGAGCTCTTGCTGCGGGTTCAGGACCAGGATCAACTGCGGGCCCGGATCGTCCCCTTCCTGCAGCGTCCGGAAGTCTTCAAAGTGTTCAATGCTGTCGATGGCGCTTCGTCGGGCGTTGAGATAGCGGAGACGGCGAGCACGCCGCAGCGCACGGTTTCGGGTCATTTGACGCGTCTCGAGGAACTGGGGCTTATACGCCTTGTCGCGGTAGGCTCAGCTAAGATCTATGCGAAGACCCCTATGTATGACCTGTTGGATCTGCAAGCACACCTGCCCCGCGAACTTGCGGAAATATACGCCGGAAAACGGAGGCGAGCACGACGAAAGCCTGCATAGCGGTTCTCTCAGAAGTAGCCGCTGACTTGTCAGCCCGCCAAGACGCTGACAATTTCATCATCCGCGCTGCCCAACGATTCAAGAGTCTAGCACGCGACGGCGTCCCAACGCTCGAAGAATGGGAGTCAGCACTCACCAAGATCAGAACCGGCTTCTGGTCGCTCAACAACCTGGCCGTTGACACCTTCGCGAAAGCATCCATTCGCCGCCTCCAGAGCTCAATAACAACTCCTCCAGGCTTCCAAACGGCCCTTCTTGAGTTCAAGGCGTTGGTTGAGCGGCAACAGCGGCAGGAGTTTGGCCAGCCTCCCAAAGAGCAGGTGGGACGCGGGCTCTTGCTTGCATTCCTGACTGCAAAGGGCTTCAAAGTGCGGAAAGAGGTCATCAGCGGTGCTGGCCAGACCGATATATTATCTCTTGAAGGCGGAGAGGTCGTGGAGACTAAGATATATCGGTCGCCCTCCCAGTTTGACGACGGCCTAGATGAACTCTGCGAGTATCTAGACAGCGAGCGCAGTGACGAGGGATTTTACGTGGTATTCGGAGATAAGCACTCTGGGGTCCACAAAGCGGTGCTGGGGTCCGGCTTTGAATCTTTCTGGCTGAATCGAGCTGCTAACCGCATCTACGTGGTTCCAGTGAATATTAGCCGCGTGCGTCCATCTGAAGTCGGCTCCCTGAGGCGCCGGCGTAGGATCAAGTGACCACCCCAAAATCCCTCCACACCCTCGAATACGATAAGATCATTGAGCGGCTGGCCGCCCTCTGCGCCTTCCCCGCCTCCCGCCGCCTCGCCCTCGATCTCCAGCCCTCTTCCGACTACGCGGAGGTCCGCCGCCGCCAGCGCCTTACCGCCGAAGGCCGGCGCGCCCTCGAGCTCAAGCCCAACCTCTCCCTCACCCCCGCCCGCGACGTTCGCGACCCCGTCGGCCAGGCCGCCCTCGGCCACGTCCTGGAGCCCGCCGAGCTCCTCGACGTTCACGCCACCCTCCACCTGGCGCGAACCATCCGCGGCACCCTCTCTCGGCTGCGGGTCCAGCTCCCCTTCCTCGCCGAGATCGCCGAACGCATCGTCGACTTCACTAAGATGGAGGGCCGCATCGGCCGCACCGTCAACGAGCGTGCGGAGGTCGTGGACGACGCCTCGCCCGTCCTCGCCCAGCTCCGCCGCGACTCCCGCCAGGCCCACGACCGCCTCACCCACCGCCTGGAGCAGCTCGTCAGCTCGCGCGCCAACCGCGGCGCCCTCCAGGAGCCGATCGTCACCCTGCGCGATGGCCGCTACGTCGTCCCCGTCAAGACGGAGATGCGATCCCAGATACCGGGAATCGTCCACGACGTCTCCTCCTCCGGCGCCACCGTCTTCCTGGAGCCGCTGGAGGTCGTCGAGATGGGCAACAAGTGGCGCGAGCTCCGCCTGGAGGAGGGGCGAGAGGTGCAGCGCATCCTGCGCGATCTCTCTGAAGCCGTGGGCGAACGCGCCCCAGACATCGCCGCCGCCGTCGACATCCTCGCCGACATCGACCTCGCCCTCGCCAAGGGTCGACTGGGCGAGGCGCTCGGCGCCCGCGAGCTACCCCACGACGGCCCAGACCAGCCCTGGCTCGCCGAAACCGGTGGCCTGCGACTGGACGACGCCCGCCACCCTCTCCTCACCGGCGCGGTCGTCCCCATCACCGTCTGGGTCGGCTTCGACGATGACGACGCCTTCAGCGCCCTGCTCATCACCGGCCCCAATACGGGCGGCAAGACCGTCGCCCTCAAGACCGTCGGCCTTCTGTCCCTCATGGCCCAGGCCGGGCTCCCCGTGCCCGCCGGCGCCGAATCGCGCCTGCCCATGTTCGAGGGCGTCTACGCCGACATCGGCGACGAGCAGTCCATCGAGCAGTCTCTATCCACCTTCAGCTCCCACATGGGAAACATCATCTCCATCCTGCGTGCCGCTACCCCCCGCTCCCTCGTCCTCCTCGACGAGCTCGGCGCCGGCACCGACCCCACAGAGGGCTCGGCCCTCGCCCAGGCGCTGCTGCAGCACCTCCTGCGCCTCGGCTGCCTCACCGTCGCTACCACGCACCACGGCGAGCTCAAGGCGTTCGCCCACGCCACCCCCGGCATCGCCAACGCCAGCGTCGAGTTCGACCCTGAGACGCTCGCCCC
>CAZYOV010000058.1:0-14458 GCA_964649215.1 uncultured Dehalococcoidia bacterium | reverse complement strand
CGCTGGCAGGCTGCGCGCCAGGCGCAGGATCACCCGTGAGGGGTAGTCGATATCGCCGTGGCGGTCGATGAGCGGTTGGAGCGCCTCATGCCCAAGAGCGGCTACCAGGCGGTCGACATCGCTATCGCTGAGGCCGAGCCCGAAGCGGCGGATGCGCGAGCTTCGGGTTAGCTCTCGGCCGATCTCGGACTTCCAGGCCCGTTCGTAGCCGCGCAGGCCGGCTGCGGTTGTATCGTCGGCGGCCAGGGCAGCCGCCGCAGCCGCCGCGGCGTGGCGGCCGGCCACCAGGCCGGTGTAGATGCCGCCACCGGAGAACGGCTTCACCTGACCGGCGGCGTCCCCCACCAGGAGAACGTTATCGGCGTAGCTGCGGGGGGCGAAGCCCAGGGGGATGGTGCCGCCGTACATGCGGCACACCTCCAGGCCCCGGAACAGGCGCGGAAAGGCGTCCGCGAGCCGCCTGTAGCAGTAGATCGGTTTATCCGAAGCGTCGCAGCCGATCCCCACTCGCACACCATCGCCGCCGGTAGGGATGATCCAGCCGAACCAGTTGGGGGCCAGGCGATGGCCGACGAACACGTGCACAAAGTCCTCCCGGGGCACCGTCAGACGAGCCTCTATGCCGAGACCGTAGACGCGCTCACGAGGCGCCGCCAGTCCCAGCGTGCGGGCCACACGAGAGTGGGCGCCGTCCGCGCCCAGCACCAGCCGGGCCGACAGCTGGAGAGCTCGACCATCGCGCTGGCAGTGGAGGCGAACGCCCCCGTTCTCCCGCTCGGCCTGTACCATCCGCGCCCTTAGAAGCTCTGCGCCGTCGGTCTGGGCCTGCTCGCAGAGCAATTCGTCCAGACGCACGCGGTCTATCACCAAAGCGCGGGTCTCGCCGCCGCCTAACGCCAGATCGCCGCCGCCGGCGGTGTGGATGTAGGCGCCGGTGACGCGGTTGGCCACTATCTGCTCCCCGACGCCCGCCTCTTCCAGCGTGCGCGGGCTGATCAGCCCGGAGCAATGGGACGGCACGCCGATGCGCCGGTGCTCCTCCAGGAGCGCGACCCGCAGGCCGGCCTTCGCCAGGTTCCGCGCTGAGCGGGACCCAGCCGGCCCGGCGCCCACTACCGCGACATCGTAGTCGTACCGCGTAGCAAGGCCTCCTCTACTTGGGCGAGTGTAGCCAATGTAAGACGCACGGCGCCTATTATAGAGGCCGTGTTCCGTATGGCCCACCCCGAGAGGAAGCGAAAACGCGGCTGAACCGGAACTCGCCGCCGTGGCGCTTCGCTTATGCTGGGATGGTCAGCACCTGTCCCGGCTGGATCAGGTCCGGGTCCGGGCCGATCAGGTTCTTATTAGCCTCGTACAGGAGCCGCCAGTCGACTATGCCGAGACCGGCGGCGATGGCGGACAGAGTATCGCCGGAGCGGACAGTATAGGTGCGCCTCTGCCTGCGGGTGCGCTTTGGGCCTTTGGCCACGCTGGTCTTTAGAACGGCGACATCCGCCTCCAGGCTGGCCACGCGGCCCGCCATGGCGGCGTGGGCGCTGCTTAGCTGCTGGAACTCCAAACTGGACATCTGTACCTCCTGTTCCGGGGCCTCCCGCTCGTTGGTGGGCGCGGCCCGCACCGCAGCCCACATCACCTCGCTCATATGCTCGTAGGACCAGAAGCTGACGCCCCGCGAACCCATCAGCGCCGCCTCAGCTGCGAAAGCCGCTACCTCGGCGGCGGCCGGGATAGAGACGCCGCTCCGATTCGCATCGGAGTACAGCCCCGCCACCGGGAACACGCGCTCCGGCGCCACTCCCAAGGCCTTGTAGTCCTCATAGGTCCAGTCGACGGCCTGCTGGACCGGCCAGCGGAAGGCGTTCCAGTAGACCTGAGGTGCCGCGCCCCGGCAGTAGCGCTCGAACACCTCGAAGGGAAAGGAGCGGTGATAGCGGGCGATGGCGAAGCTGCTGTAATAGAGCGGGTACTCTGCGCCTACACCCTCGCGAACGCGACGGCAGAGCTCGTCCGCCGCCTCCGGCCGGCCCTCGAACTCCGCCTCCACGTCGAGGACGAACAGATCGGCGCGGCCGTAAGAGACCGTCTCCGCCACCAGGCGCCCCTCCCCGGCGGCGTCGCGGCCGTAGATGTAAGCCCAGCCGCCGACGGCGAGGCCCTCCGCCCTGAGAGCGGAAGCGATCTCCCGCCAGGGGCGGCCCTGATCGAACCAGCGGGGGCCGTCGTGGGCCTTCACCAGGGCACCGCGACAGCCGGCGTCCCGCAGCCTGGCGGCGACCTTCGCCGGGTCGCCGCCGTCGCAGCGACGCCAGTTCCAGATCCAGACCCACTTGCCGGAGAGAGTGACCGTCATCGCAGCTCCATTCTGTGGCCCGCCGCAGCCATCTCAAACCCCTATCCGGCAGCCGAGCGTAGTTGACAGAGGGTACGGCCGCTGCCGATACTTAGCACGCGCTTAGTTATCCTCGGAAGGAGATATCATGCCCGAGACCGGCAAAGCAGCCGTCTTCTTCGACACAGGCAAGGACTTCGAGATGCGCGAGTATCCCGTGCCCGACCCCGAACCGGACGCCATCGTCGTCCGGGTCACCTCCGCCGGCATCTGCGGCTCCGATCTGCACGTCTGGCGAGGCGACATCCGTATCGCCATGATGGGGCCCGGCCCCCGCATCCTCGGCCATGAGATGACCGGCTACGTGCACAAGCTGGGCTCCAACGTCACCACCGATTCGCAGGGCCGGCCGCTGAAGGAGGGCGACCGCATCGTCTACCCGTACTTCTTCCCCTGCCGTCGCTGCTACCAGTGCCTGCGCGGCGAGTTCGCGGCCTGCCAGATAAAGTACCCACCGCCGCCCATCTCAGACAACGCTCCCCACTTCACCGGCGCTTACGCCGAGTACTTCTACATGAAGACCGCCGCCTACGTGTTCAAGGTCCCGGACGATCTGCCCGACGAGATGGTCACACCCGTCAACTGCGCCCTCTCCGAGGTGATCTACGGCCTCCAGAAGGCCGGCCTGAAGATGGGCGACACGCTGGTCATTCAGGGCGCCGGCGGCCTCGGAATCAACGCCACGGCCGTGGCCAGCGCCATGGGCGCCGGCATGATCATCGTCATCGATGGGGTGCCGGAGCGGCTCAAGCTCGCCAAGGCCTGCGGCGCCGACGAGGTGATCGACCTCAACGAGGCGAAAGCCCCGATGGATCGGACATCCAAGGTGATGTCCCTCACCGGCGGCCGCGGCGCCGACCTCGTCGCCGAGTTCGTCGGCCTGCCCGCCGTCATCCCCGAGGGGATACAGATGGTGCGCTCCGGCGGAACCTACCTGGAGGTCGGTAACATCAGCCTGGGCCAGACTGTGGCGATCGATCCCTCCCAACTGGTCTGGGGCAACAAGGACATCATCTGCGTCAACATGTACGACCCCTGGATCCTGCCGGTGGCGCTGGACTTCCTCAGCCGCAACAAGGACCGCTTCCCCCTGGCCAGCTTAGTGTCCCACAAGTTCTCCCTGGATAAGATCGACGAGGCGTTCCAGCAGGCCGAGTGGGAGGGGAAGCAGACGGCCACCTCGCGCGCCGTGGTCACACCGTAAGCCGTAGTTGCCCCGTAGGGGCGACCTTCAGGTCGCCCGCGCCATCGGCCCTTCGACCCGCTTATCCTTTGACAGGGTGAGTGATTCTAAGGACTTCCCCTGCCGGACGCGAACTCTTCCTTGGCCCGCTGGAGCAGGTCCGGCTCCAGCGCCACATCGACGCCGGTCATCGCCAGCACCTGCGCGACCTGCACCATCGCAGCGTGCGCCGCGTCCGTGGCGCACACCTCCGTGAACGCCGGTGTGTGGTTGAACGCCATCGCCCCGATGCCGAACATCGGGTGGATAGAGGGGAGCGCTTGGCTCACGTTGCCCATATCGGAGCTGCCCGTAGACTCCAGCCGCACGTCGATGAAGCTGCGCCCCAGCGACTCGGCGTTGGCGCGGTAAGCGGCGGCGAGCGGCGTGTTATTGCGCATCGGCGCGTAGGGCCAGGGCTTCCAGTCGATTTCCACCTTAGCCCCGGAGGCGGCCGCCCCAGCCTCGAAGCAGCGCTCCACCCTGCCCTTAAGCTCCTCCAGGTAGGCGGGCCGCAGCGCCCGCACGTAGAACGTCCCGGCCGCCCGGTCCGGCACCACGTTGGGCGCGGAGCCGCCGTCCGTGATGATCCCGTGGATGCGTGCGTCGCGCCGGATATGTTGTCGCAACTGGGCGATGCCCTGGTAGGCGAGGACCAGGCCGTCCAGGGCGTTCACCCCCATCTCAGGCGCGAAGGAGGCGTGCGCCGATTGTCCCGTGTACTTAACATCCACCTCCTGCACACCGTACATGGGAGCCATATCCACATCCACGGGCGAAGGATGAGCCATCAGCGCCACGTCCACGCCATCAAAGGCGCCGCGTTCCAGCATGATGACCTTGCCGCCGATGTTCTCCTCCGCCGGCGTGCCGACTACGAGGAGGCGAACCTGGCTGGGCGAAAGCGCGGCCTTGAGGCCGTAGGCGGCCCCCAGCCCAGCGGTGGCGATGAGGTTGTGCCCGCAGGCGTGCCCGATCTCGGGCAGGGCATCGTACTCACAGAGATAGGCGATAACCACCGGCCCCTCGCCCCAGCTGGCGAGGAACGCCGTCTCCAGGTCGCTGGAACCGCGCTCCACCTGAAAGCCGTGCTCCTCCAGCCGGTCGATCAGCAGGGCAGCCGCCTGGCGCTCCTCCATCGCCAGCTCCGGGTTGGAGTGGATTTGGCGGCTGACCTCAATGAGCTCGTCGGCCGCGGCGGTCACGCCCTCCCTCGCCCGCTGCTTCGCTGCGTCCGTATCCCTCACGTTATCTCAGCTCCTGGCCTTATCAAGTGGCCTGCACCTCTTCCACGGTATGCTCAAGCGCCTCGGCCTCAGCGTGGCCGTTGCCCGCGGAGGACGGCCGGCCGCGCCGCGCCAGCAGGTCGCGCAGGGCGAACGAGGCTGCGACCACCGCCAGGGGGCCGAGGATGACAGCGACATAGGCGAGGAACAGACGGCGAGCCACGGCGATCACTCCTTTCAGAGCAGTCACGAAGAAGAAGCCTTCCTCATTCTACAACCTAGACGGGCCGCCTCGGTGCACGGCGGAGCAAACCGGCGTCCGAAGACCCTCGGTGATCGCCTCGACCGCGGTGATGCCGCAGCCTATGGCGTCGCTGGCCGTGTAGTCCATATCCGGCGAGACGAACCCCTGGAGGAAGAGGACCCGCATGTCAGTCAGCTATCATCCGTTCACCCTCATCCGTGGAGGTTAGGCCCGTTCTCTCAGCCAATTCCTGAAGCCAGGCCTTGTTCTTTTTGAAGCTAAGGAAAAAGAAGTGTTTCTTCCCGTCAACCACGAGGCGGATGGCACCAGGCGTCATACGATGAAGAAACCAGTCCCAGCCTCTCCATCGGACGCGGTCGACCCTTTCGATTTCAGACAGGTCACATACGAAGGGCCTGATCCGAAATAGAGGATATCTCACGGGGCAAAAGATGAGTCGATGGTCGGTCAGAGACAGCTTCCCACTGATCCCCGTGAGCCAACCCCGTGCGTACTGCGCCCACGATGATTGTATTACCCGCTCATCTTGGAGGAATTCGACCCGGCGCAGGATCCCTCCCCCGAGAGTCCTCGTCCCAGCATTCATGGGCTCAGGCGGCACGCGTCTTCAGCCAGAATGGGTTCGTCATCGCCCATACCACCTCGCCTGCTCCCGTGTTCACGGCACAAACCGGCCGCCGGTAAATACGGTACTCTCATCGACGAAGCAGATCGGGTTCCCAGACGGATCCTTGGCGTAGAAGGATCGTTCATCCCATGGGCGGGTGCTGATCTCGTCTTCCAGCCAGCTGCATCCGGCTTCTTTTGCCCGCTCGAAGACAGCCTCGATATCGTCGACCGCGAAATATACGTGGTCGAGGTTAGGTCTGAACTTCAGCCCTTCCCCTGCGGGTTCTACGCAGGCCAATATTGTCCCACCGCAGTCGAAATAATGCCGGCTGCTCGATACTCGCTCGCCTTCGAAGCCAAGCAGACGATCGTAGAACTTGGCTGCGCCTTCAATGTCGGAAACAGGGAGAATCACGCGATAGAGTCTGGGTGCCAAGCCCACCTCCTTCTCAGCTAGCTTCCAGGGCTTTCAGCCAGATTGGGTTCGTCATCGCCCACACCACCTCGCCCCGTTCCGGCCGGCCGCGGAAGCCCCGAAGCTCCGCCCTCACATAGCTGCGACCGGAGAGCTCCAGCGAGAACGAATGCGTCGCCTCCGGGCCGTCCAGCGGTATCACGTCCAGGGGGAGGCCGTCGCAGATGATCCACAGCCGACGGTCGTTGCCGCCGTTCGTCCAGACACGGAAGGAGACGCGCCGCCCCTCGGCCGCCTCAACCGTGTCACCCATCATCGCCTCGAACTTGCCGTCGCCGTCGGCGTCCGCCGTCAGGACCAGCTGGGCGCCGTTAGGGTCATCCGTAATGAACACGTGACCCTCGCGGATGCCTTCCAGGATACTCTCCTCGGACGGGCCGCCCTCGGCATAGACCCAGGTGCAGGGGTTGCCAAGGCCGTGCGGTTGCAGCGGCGGCGTCGGTGGGATGGAGTGGACATCGGAGCCGCCCACGGCGATGACGCGCTCGCCGCCGCGCAGCAGGTTATCCCACCGCTCCAGCGACTCCCAGTTGTAGAAGCGCCAGGGCGCCTGCCACACCTCCATACAGGAGTAGCCGTTCCAGCCCTCAAACAGCCACGGTGGGCCCACGCTCTTGGGGTGGTTCATGGAGATGAGACCGCCTCTCTGAAGCACGAACCTCTGCACCGCCTGCATTGACTCCGAGTCCGCGCAGCGAAAGTCGACCCACTCCCGCAGGCCCCACATGTTGGCGTGGCCCCAGTACGTGGTCACCTCCTCGCCGGGGATGAGAGTGATCGGCAGGTGGGCGAGCCGCGCCATATCCTCGTGGTGGGTGTTGGTGTTGTGGTCGGTCACCGCCAGAAAATCAAGGCCGCGCTCCATGGCGTTGGTCACGATCTCGTCCACCGTGTTGAGCCCGTCTGAGTGGACGGTGTGGCAGTGGAGATCGCCCTTAACCCAACGGCTGCGGCCTTTAGCTTTAGTCGATGGCTGCGCCGCCGCCACAGCCGGCGTCTCCGCCGGCAGTAGGTCATCTTCGTCCAGCGTCAGGCTTACCGTCACATCGTAGCGCACGCCCTCCGGGTTCGCCTTCTCGATTCCCAGGAGAACGTGCCAGTCGCCGGGGGAAATCGGGCCGCGGATGTAGCCGGGGGTCGCCTCGTGAGGGGCGATGAAGAACTCGCGCCTGGCGCTGCCGCTCCAGCCGCGGAAGCCGGCGGCGTCGATGAAGTCGTGGCCGCGGGGGTCGAAGATGCCGATATCGACGGTGTTACCGGGCCCCACGCCGAAGGGCCCGGTCACGGGATCCGAGTACTCGTATAAGACATGCAGCCGCGAGGCGCGAGACGGCACGGGGACGGGAAGGTAGAGGTACGGGCTGCGGCGGACCTCCTCCGCCGAGACGTGTCCTTGCAGGCGCAGGTTACGCTCCACCCAGGTCTCCTTCCCATAGCAATTTAGGGCGGATTCGGCGTCGCTCGTGTATTATAGCCCCGCCAACCTACACCCGCTACGCGTATGCTCACAGCGGCGGGAGTGCTCATACTGGAGGTGGAAGTGGGATGTGCCCGCATCCGCGGCTGGGTGACGGAGCTACCCCAGATGGTCCTGCCCTGGGTTGGCGGGCAGGCGGCGGGTCCACCCCAGGGGACGCAAGGCTAGCGCGCATCGTATTTAAGGTCGTCGCGCGCTAAAGTAGCGGCCGTTCCTGTAACTACCCTCCAAGGGGCGCGTCTTACCTTATGGAAATGAACGTTATTCCGTTGCGGTTCAGTCAATCCCAAGCTACAGAAAATGGCGACTCACTCGAAAGGATGAACAGTAGGGATGGCGCAGGCAATCCACAGTAAGGCGTAGGATGAACACGACAACACCGCTCGGGGCAGAGGAATCATCGGAAGAGCCGCTGGCACGGGACGAGGAGCGGATCGGCCGCATCGCCTGGGTGAGCATCTTCATTGCGCTCGCTCTGGCGGGATGGGCCGCAACCTTCTTCGTACTCACAGAGGCCGCCCAGCTATGGCAGTACATCGTCTACCCCGTAATAGTCTGGCTGCCTGTCCTGTTTGGGATCGCCTCTGCCCACTACACCCATATTACGCACGTGGACCTGCTGCGCGGCTACCAGGGGCGACTCATCCTGCGCTCGATCGAGCTTGAAAAGATGGCATCACACGACGAGCTGACCGAGCTTTACAACCGGCGCTACTTCTACGAACGCTTTCAAGAGGGGCTGGCGCGCGCCCGCACCAGCAAGCAAACGCTGGCTCTCGTAGCCCTGGACATCGACGGCTTGAAGAAGATTAACGACGAGTACGGCCATGCCGTTGGCGATATCATAATCGCCAATCTGGCCAAGGTTATCGATAAGCACATCCGCACCAACGATGTCCCCGCCCGCCTGGGCGGCGACGAGTTCGCAGTGCTCATGCCGGACACGGACAAGCGCGGCGCGTACGCTCTTGCTCAGCGTCTCTGGGAAGAGCTGGAGGAGACCCCCATGTACGAGCACGAAGGTCTGCGCGTACTGCTCAACGTCTCCATTGGCGTCTCCGGGTACCCCTGGGGCGGCGAAAACGTGGACGAGATGATGCACTGGGCTGACGCCGATATGTACGCCAACAAGGTCGGCCGGCGCCTGCCAACATCGGCAACGTCCGTGCCCCAGCAAACACTTACCGATGATTCCGGTCCCGAGGATCTCAGCTGGAATTAGCGAAGAGAGAAAAGCGATGGCAGCACAGGCAATGATCGGCAAGCTGGCGGCGCTCGCCGGCGTCAGCAGGTCGGCAGCTGGCGGCCGCAAGAGAACGCTCTTCCTCGAGTTCACGATCGTGTTCGGCCTGGTCGCCCTCGTCCTCGTCCTTGCGGGGGGAATCGCTGTCATTGTCTTAGGGGCCCTCTACCTGGTTCTGGTGATCCCGGTCAGCCGGAGATCAAACGCCATTAGCCACCAGGAAGCCAACCTGCAGAACCGTACGGACGAGCTGAAGTCCAGCTACAACTCAATCGTTGCCGTCCTCTGCGCCGCCCTGGACCTGCATGACAACGTAACCCAGGGCCGCAACCGGCACGTCGCCGAGATCGCTTCCGTCGTCGCCTGGCAGATGGGATTGCGCAAGGAACAGATGCGCCAGATCGAAAAGGCGGCGATCCTCCACGATATCGGCAAGATCGGCGTCGCCGACGCCGTCCTCGCCAAGCCCGGACCGCTGGACGACTCCGAATGGATGGAGATGAAGCGTCACCCGGAGCTGGGCCACCAGGTCATCAACGAGATCGACTTCCTGCGCGACGCCGCGGTGGTGGTCCACGCTCACCACGAGCGCTACGACGGCCGCGGCTACCCTCGCGGCCTGAAGGGCGAAGAGATCCCTCTGGGCGCCCGCATATTCGCTGTGGTGGACGCCTACGAAGCCATGACCTCCCACCGGCCCTATCGCAAGGCGCTGCCCCATCAGAAAGCGATCGAAGAGATCGTCCGTAACGCTAACAGTCAGTTCGACCCCGAAGTAGTGCGAGCGTTTCTGGAGGCGGAGAAGCGAGGCCTGCTCGACAACGAGCCTAGGCACGGCAACGGCGAGGCTTCGTTCGCCGTGACCGGATCCAGCAAGCACAGCCCGTCCGCCGCTGGAGACTGATCTTGGTTGACGGAGCCGTAGAGCGTCTCGAATCTCCACACCGGGATGCGGCGCAAGAACTGGACCACCCTGTCCGGGCCGAGCTATGGCTTGAAACACACCGCGTGACCGGCATCCTCGACCAGTTGGGTCGGCCCAGGCGCCTTGTAGATACGCTAAACGCCATCGATGGCCCCTTCGCTATGCTGCGAGACGCTACGTTGGAGAGCCTAGCCAACCCAGACGAAGGCGAGCGTCGCTTTCATCTCCTGCAACTAAAGCGGGCGGCGATACTCCTGGCAATCCCCCTCACCGATCTCCCACGTTCGCCTGACGCTGAGGTGATGGTGAAAAAGCCTGTGCCGGCCACTTTAATGCTGCCGGGGCTAGTGGTGACAGGCCGCGTCCACCTGGCGCCGGAGGTTGACCCCGCCGCCGTGCGCATGCTGAGCAAAGACAGCTTCCTTCCCGTTACGAACGCGGAGGTGACTCAGATCACCCACGCCGGTGGGAGCCGGCGCGAACCGCTGGTCGTGGTGAACCTGGGACGCGCTCTGCTCTACGCTCCCACCCCCCAATAGCCGGAGCTCATTCGTTAGAGGCGCGCCCGTTATCGCATTGCCCGCTGCGTAACCAGTTCACCCCTTGCGCCCGATGAGGATGCGGCGCAGCTCCTCGATAGGCAGGTTGCCGCCGCTGAGGACCAGCACTACCTTCTTCCCCTTCAGCCGCTCGCCCAGCTTCAGCGCCGCCGCCGTGGAAGCCGCCCCCGACGGTTCTGCGAGCTGACGCGCCGAGCGCAGCAGCAGCGCGATCGCGTCCCGCATCTCGTCGTCGCTCACCAGGAGCATATCGTCCAGGTGGTCGATGAACGTGCGTACCGGCGGGAAGAACGGCGTCCCCGTGGCCAGCCCCTCGGCGATCGTGTCGATGGGCGCATTCTGGAGCTTGCGCTCCTTCCACGAGCGATACACCGAGGGCGCTCCCTCCGCCTGGACGCCAATGACCTGAACGCCCGGCCGCAGCGCCTTGGCGACAACGCAATGGCCGATAACGCCGCTGCCGCCACCGATGGGCGCAATGATAGCGTCTACGTCCGGCAAATCCTCCACGATCTCCAGGCTCACGGTAGCCACCCCGGCCATCAGCTCCGGCGCGTTTACGTGGTGAACGTAGCGCATCCCCTCACGGCGGGCGAATTCCTCCGCCCAGAGCCGCGCCTCCTCAAAATCGCCACCCTGGAACTCAACCTCGGCGCCCAGGGCGCGCATCGATTCCACCTTCAGAGGGTTCGACTCCACCGGCATGGCGATGACGCAGCGCATCCCCACCAGCCTGGCGGCGTAGGCCAGCGACTGGCCGTGGTTGCCGGTAGACGCGCCCACGATGCCAAGCCGGCGGTCGGCCTCCGGCAGACAAGCCGCCAGGTTCACCCCGCCCCGAACCTTGAACACACCGATCGGCTGCAGGTTCTCCAGCTTGAGGTACGCATCGCAGCCCAACAGCCGCGACAGGTACGGGTTGTGCACGAGCGGCGTTCGCTTCAGATACGGTTCGATGGCATGCTTGGCGCGGTAGACATCCGCCAGGGTAGGTATCTCCCGGACGCGGCGGTCGTAGATCATCCCCACGGCGTCCGGATGGTCCACTCGGCGGGCGCGGACCAGCTTCTCGTCCAGCTCGCGAGGCAGTATCTCCGTGCGCAGGAACCCCAGCCGCTCGAAAAACTCAGGCACGTCCGTTGTCACGTACACTTCGTCCTGCGGGTAGCGCCGGATCAGCTCCCGCGCGACCAGCGCGCCCCAGCCCTTGCCCCGCTCCTCCTCAACCACGGCCAGGCTGGCCATCTCATACGTCTCCTCATATGGCTTGATCCGGCCGAACGCCACGTTTCCCCCGTTCCGCCGCACGACGATGAACTGCTGCGGCTCCAGCCGCTCCCCGTCCAGGCGCAGGCGCGCCACCGTATCGCGGATGAACGGCAGGTCGTCGCTCGTGGCGGCGCTGATTTCGTGGGCCGGCAGGGCCGTTTCCGTAGTCACAGTCTAATTGTATCGCAGGTACGTGCGAGCAGGTCTGTGCCTCCATCGAGCTAGCGGTGGAACGATAGGAGACGTACGGCTTCCGAAATCTGGAGCGATGCCATAGAATACACATGCATCCCGTGGTCCGCTTTTCTAAAGGAGGTTCCAATGCCCACCTACGTAGTGATGTACAAGTTCACCGACCAGGGGCTGAAGAACATCAAGGACACCGTGAAGCGAGCCCGCGAGGTCCGCGCCGAGAACGAGAGGCGCGGCTTCAAGGTCGTCGGCACCTACTGGACGCAGGGGCGATACGACATCGTCTCCATCGTGGACGCCCCCAGCGAGGACGCGATGCTGGCGGGCCTGTTCAACATCGCCGCCACCGGTAACGTGCACAGCGAGACGCTGCGCGCTCACTCCGAGGCGGAGATGGAGAGGGCGCTCCAGGCCGGCTAGCGCCTCACTTCTCCAGCCATAGATCGATAGGCCTTCGGGCGTCCGTCTGGAACGGCAGCCGCACGCGCTGGCCCGTGCCTGCCGACTTGTAAGCGGCGCAGACGATCTCCAGCACGGCGCGGCCGTCCTCGCCCCCGAGCGCTGGCTGACCGCCGTCCTGCACGCACGCCACAAAGTGAGCCATCTCCTGCACGTAGCCATCGCTCCAGGCCTCCTCCAGCCCCGTCCAGCTCCAGCCCTTCGTCCCCGGCCCCTGCTCGATGGCGTAGCCGTAGCCGGGCTCGCTGTAGGTGCTGAGGGCGAAACCGCGGGCCGGACCGGCCACCGTTAGCCCCTTCGAGCCGTATATCTCGGCGCGGTCGTCGGGGCCGCCGGCGCGCGCCCAGGAGTTCTCGGCCACGCCGATGCCGCCGCCGGCGAACCGCATCGTCACCAGAGAGTGGTCCTCCCCCTTCGTCCGCTTCCCGTGCACGAAGCGGCCCAGCTCGGCGGAGACGCTCTCCACCACGGCGTCTCCGAACACCCAGCGGCAGTAGGCGATGGAGTGACAGCCCAGGTCCATGAGCACACCGCCGCCGGAGCGCTCCACATCCCAGAGCCAATCCGAATGCGGGCCTTCGTGGCTCTCTAACTGTCGCGCGTAGTAGACATCACCCAGTGCGCCCTCGTCCGCCAGCTGCTTCGCCCGCACGTACTTGGGGGCGAAGCACAAGTTCTCGCCGTACATCAGGATCACCCCCGCCTCGCGGCAGGCCCGTATCATGCTGTCGCACTGCGAAAGGTTCAGCGCCATCGGCTTGTTCACCAGCACGTGCTTGCCGGCGGCCGCCGCTGCCTGGGTCACCTCGTAGTGCAGGTCGTTAGGGCAGGCGACGGTGATGGCGTCGACCAGGTCGCCCCGCAGCATGTCCTTGTAGTCGACGAAGGTATGGTAGATACCGAAGCTGCGAGCGAACACCCAGGCGTGCTCGGCGTTGGGGGAGGCGGCGGCCACGATCTCCGCGCCCGGCGCCTGCCTCAGCCCCTGCGCGTGCAGGCTGGCCGCGAACCCCGAGCCGACGATGCCGATGCGTACGGTCATCTACTGGACTTACCTCTGCTTTTCATCCATGCGGCCATCGGTGGCCGTATTATAACGCGCCGTGGCGTGGCAGCGCCGTCACGTTCCGCCAGCGCGGACGCTCCGCTATACTACGCCAGGGCCTCGCCTCGGATTCAGGAGGTAAGCTCGATGGACTTGGGGATTAAGGACCGTGTGGCTCTGGTGACCGGCGCCGGCCGCGGCATCGGCCGCCAGATCTGCCTGACGCTGGCTGAAGAAGGTGCGAAGGTGGCGGTCAACGACCTGTTTCAGGAGCGGGCGGACGCCGTCGCCGAGGAGATCAGCCGGGCGGGCGGACAGGCGACGGGGGTCCTGGCCGACGTGACCGACCAGGAGTCCGTGGCCGCCATGGTGAAGCGCGTCAGCGACGAGTGGGGCTCCCTGGACGTCCTCGTGAACAACGCCGGCATCCCCGTGATCACCGACCCCGAGGACGTCTCTGCCGCCGCCGGCCAGTTCTTCTCCCAGTCCGATCGCGCTCAGTGGGAGCGCAGCATGGGGCTGATCACGCACGGCGTGCTCAACTGCTCGCGAGCGGTGATCGAAGGGATGTCAGAGCGGCGTTGGGGACGGATCATCAGCATCATCTCCGACGCCGGCCGCGTGGGCGAGCCTCGCCTGGTGGCCTACTCGATGGCGAAGGCAGGCGTCGTGGGGTTCAGCAAAGCGCTGGCCAAGGAGGTCGGCCGCTACTGCATCACCGTGAACTGCATCTCCCCCGCCACAACGGCGACGGAGGCGACCCAGGCCTGGCTCCAGGCACAGGGAGAACGAATCATGCGCCAGTATCCGCTGGCCAAGGGGCTGAGCCGGCTCGGCCAGCCCGCCGACATCGCCAACGCCGTCGCCTTCCTCGCCTCGCAGCGGGCCGAGTGGATAACCGGCCAGGTGCTGAGCGTCAACGGCGGCTACTCGATGGCCGACTAGGGGCCATATTCACCTTAACTGTTACTAAACCCCGCAGCTGACTCTGCAACGCTCCCCAGATAGACCCGTCCTAACTTATGTAGTGTAGTTCTAGCACGAGTTGTTGATGTGATGGCCCACCTCGAAGCTATTCTATGAACCTTTTGGCGGCGCA
>CAZYOV010000057.1:0-14499 GCA_964649215.1 uncultured Dehalococcoidia bacterium | reverse complement strand
TCCGCGGCCAGGTGATCTACTACGTCGGGCCCACGCCGGCCAAGCCGGGAGAGGTGATCGGCTCGGCCGGGCCCACCACGGCCATGCGCATGGACCCGTACACGATCCCCCTGCTGGAGGCCGGCCTCCGGGGCGCGATCGGCAAAGGGGGCCGCGGCCCTCGGGTGCGGGAGGCGCTGCGGAAGCACCGCGCGGTGTATTTCCTTGCCGTCGGCGGCGCGGGCGCGCTGCTGTCCAAGCGGATCCGCCGCGTGGAGGTCGTCGCCTACGAGGAGCTGGGCACGGAGGCGATACGGCTGCTGGAGGTGGAGGAGTTCCCGGTGGTGGTGTGCAACGACGTCCACGGCGGCGACCTGCTGGAGCAAGGGAAGGAGCAGTGGCGCCAGCCGGAAGTGCTGGAGCGCTAGAGGGCAGGCCTACTTGCCGCGATTTGTGCGCCTGGGCTGGGCGAGCGTGATCGGGTCTGCGCTACATCTCAATAAGAGCAATCGTGAGCGATGCCGCTGCGGCCAGGGCCGCGGCCGTCCGCACGTGGTTCCACAGGGTCCACTCTGCAAGGTAGCGGCGCCAGTACTTCTCGCCGTCGGCGCTTTCCGGATCGACGGCCGCCAGCGCGTCGTTGCGCGGCACATTGAATGCTATCGTCACCACAATGGTTCCAATTACGTAGAGAGCGCTGCCGGCGAGCCGATAGAACACCTCCGGTTCTTCCCATTCGAACGCGGATAAGACGGCCACAGCGACACAGACCAGCGCCGTACCGAAAAACGCCCCCATGAACAATGGGTTGATCACCACGATGTTGATGGACTGCATTGCTGCGATGCCGTGTGGTGCTGGGAGGCGGCCGAGTGCCGTCATTACTGCCGTCGAGAAGGCGAAAAAGATTCCCGCCACGAGACCACAGCCTAGGGCTGCTACTAGCGTCAACGCGAAGATCGCGTCGTCCATCACCTGTTAGCTCCGGCGTGGTCATCCACGCCCCAGACGCCGCTTGCGGCGGCCTCGCGCGCGTAGTCGCGGAAGTCCCGCGGTGCTCGACCGAGGGCGCGCTCGACACCGTCCGTGGTGTCGGCGTTGCGGCCGTCTACGACCTCTTTGAAGAGGTAGGTCAGAAGGTCCACGACCTCGGGGGGCACGCCGTGCGCGGCGGCTTCGGCCGCGTGCTCCTCGAGCGTGATCGGCACGTAGCGGATCTCGCGACCCGTCGCCTCGGCGATCTCGGCGGCCACATCGGCGAAGGTGAGCGAGCGCGGACCGGTCAGCTCGTAGAGCTGCCCCACGTGCCGGTCGTCGGTGAGGGCGGCGACGGCGACGGCGGCGATGTCGGCGACGTCGAGGAAGGGCGTCGGCACGTCCCCACCCGGAAGTCGGAGCTCGCCGCTGAGCACGTGCTCGAGCATGTAGTCCTCGCTGAAGTTCTGGTTGAACCAGGTCGAGCGCAGGATCGTCAGGTCGGCGCCGGTGTCGCGTACGGCCTCCTCGGCGCGCTCGGCCTCGGGCTCGCCGCGGCCGGACAGGAGCGCCATCCTGGGTACGCCGCTTTGCACGGCCAGCTCGGCGAACGAAGCGACGGCCTCCACCGCGCCCGGGACCGCAAGGTCTGGGTAGTAGGAGAGGTAAACCGATCCCACGCCGTCGAGCGCGGGCGCCCACGTTGCCCGCTCCTCCCAGTCGAACGGCGGCTCGCCGGAGCGTGATCCGACCCGCGCCGGCAGGCCGCGGGCCCTGAGGCGCTCCACCACCCGGCGGCCAGTCTTACCCGTGCCGCCGAGAACCAGCGTCGTCCCCTTCTTTTGTGCGTTCTCTCTCGTACCGTTCGTGTGGTCCTCCTTATCGGATATCCCTTCGATGCGTCCATCAATATCCCTTGGCCACGACGATGATTCTACCAGAGGCCCGCCGACGTGCAAGCCCGCTGTAGTAAGAGTGTCTAGAAGGGGAAGGCGCGGTGGCGTCAGGCGGAGGTGCTACAGCGCTAGGTTAGGCCGCGCACGCCCCCGGGGCCTTTTGCTTAACCGAACGCGACTGTGGCGGCCCACACAGTGCCGGCCAGCGCCATCAGGTAACAGACCACGGCGATCGGCAGCGCCAGCGGCCTCAGGCCCACGTCTATCAGGGTGTGACGGAGGCGGTGCGCCCCGTGGAAGAAGGCCAGGGAGGCCAGCCCGAACAGCACGATCCGGATCAGCGGGTTGGTGAAGATATCCTCGAGTCGATCGAACTCGATCTCCTCCGCAGGCACGACGAAGCCGGTGAGCACAATCAGTACCGGCACCAGCAGCGCCACTACGACGCCGCCGGCGGAGAACAGCGACCAGAAGAGCGGTTCGTTCGATCTGCGCATCGCAGTCCCCTTTGCGGTCATAGCAGGAAGACGGCGGCGACGACGGCCGAGACCGCCAGCCAGCCAACGTAACTAGCACCGATCATCAACGCCGGCGGCACCCGCTCCTCGCCACGCCGCAGGGGCAGCCCCTTCGGCACCGCCTGGAACCAGGTGACTGTGTGCAGTATCACGAAAAGCAGAGCCACGATGTGGAAGGCGATTAGGAGCGGCGACTGGAGGAAGTCCAAGTAGTCCTCGAAGGCAGCGGCTCCGTCGTGGACCTTCGTCACGAGCACGAGCAGCAGCACGACGTAGGCGGCGACGAACACCGCCGACAGCTCGCGCAGCATGAAGATCCGGTAGGGCCAGCGCTTCAGCCACCAGGTGTTGGAGACGGTGCGCGGGTAGGGCCTTGCCATCGCTACTCCTTGGCCGACTTGCGGCCGAACGGCGTCACGAACGACTGGAACCAGCCGATGGTGCTCTCCACTTTGGCCTGCTGGATGGCGCCGGCGGGGTCTACGTGCTTCGGGCAGACGGTGCTGCACTCGCCGACGAAGGTGCAGTCCCAGATGCCCTCGTCGGCCCATATCAGCTCGTTGCGCTCGTGGTTCCCCTGGTCGCGCGAGTCCAGATTGTAGCGCTGCGCCAGCGCCAGCGCAGCCGGGCCGACGAACGTCTCCTCGCTCTGGTACACGGGGCAGGCGGAGTAGCAGAGCATGCAGTTGATGCACATGCTGTACTGCTCGAAGCTGGCCCGTTGTTCCGGCGTCTGCAGGTACTCGCCCTCCTCGAGCGGCCGCTCATCGTCGCGGATGATCCAGGGCTTGATCGCTTGGAGCTTCTCCATGAAGTCGTCGAGGACGATAACGAGGTCGCGCTCGACCGGGAAGTTGGCGAGTGGCTCGATCCGGATCGGGCCGGGGAGGTAGTCGCGAAGGAAGACCGCACAGGTCAGCTTTGGCACCCCGTTCACCATCATGCCGCAGCTGCCGCAGATGCCCATCCGGCAGGACCAGCGGTAGGAGAGGGTGCCGTCGACGTAGTCCTTCAGGTAATTGAGGGCGTCCAGCACCACCCAATCCTGGCGGTAGGGGACTTCGTGGCGCTGGAAGGTAGGCCGCTCGTCCTGCTCGGGACGGTAACGTGACACCTCTAGGGTGATCGTCCCGTCGGCGGCGACTGCATTAGTCATGACACCTCCAGACTAGGGCTCCAGCGCCCTAGTGATCCCGGCCATACGCACGTTCGGCCGGCGGCCAATTGGTGATCACCACGTCCTGGTACTCGATACGGGACGTATCGTCGCTACGGTAGGCGAGCGAGTGCTTAAGGAAATGCTCGTCGTCCCGCTTCGGATGGTCGGTGCGCTGGTGCGAGCCGCGAGATTCGGTGCGGGCCAGGGCAGAGTGGGCCAGCGCCTCCGCGATGCCGATCATGAACTCCAACTCCAGCGCCGAGGTAAGCTCAGTGTTGAAGCTAAGGCTGTGGTCGTCCAGCTGCACATTGCGAAACCGCTCCCTGATCCCGGCGATCCGCTCGCTGGTGGCGCGCAGCGAGGACTCAGTCCGGTAGACGCCGGCGCCCTCCTCCATCGCGCTCTGGAGCTCCGTGCGCAGGGTTGCGATCCGTTCGCCGCCATCCATCTTGCGCACGTACTCGCGGGCGATGCGCTCCTGCTCGTCGGAAGCGAGCCGCTCGAGAGCGGCGCCGTCGAACTCTGCCTGCTCGCGCGCCCAGTGCGCGGCGTTGCGGCCGGCGCGGGCGCCGAACACCAGCAGCTCGGTAAGCGAGTTGGAGCCCAGCCGGTTGGCCCCATTGATGCTGACGCAGGCGCATTCGCCGGCGGCGTAGAGGCCGGGGAGGGGCGTCGCCGCCTCGATATCGGTATGCACTCCGCCCATCATATAGTGGACCACCGGGCGCACCGGGATCGGTTGGTGCACCGGGTCTATGCCCCCGTAGTTCTTGGCGAGCTCCCGCACGAACGGGATGCGCTTGCCGATCTTCTTTTCCCCCAGGTGGCGCACGTCGAGGTGGACATAGGTGCCGTAGGGCCCATCAAAGACGTTGCCCTGCTCCTGCTCCTTGATGAACGCCTGGGAGAGCCGGTCGCGGGGGCCCAGCTCCATCGCCCGCTTCTGAGGGTGGCGCGGGTCGTTCACGTCAAGCGGCTCGCCTAGGTCGTAGCGGCGCAGGTAGCGGTCGCCGTCCTTGTTGAGCAAAATGCCGCCCTCGGCGCGGGCCGCCTCGGTAATCAGGATGCCCGTGCCCGGGAGGCCGGTCGGATGGTACTGGACGAACTCCAAGTCCTTAAGTGGCACACCGGCCAGATAGGCCATCCCCATACCGTCGCCGGTCTTGATCGCGGCGTTCGTGGTGAAGGGGAAGATGCGGCCGGCGCCGCCGGTGCAGAGGATCACCGCCTTGCCGAGGATCGGGCGCACCTGGCCGGTGCGGAGCTCAAGCGCGACTACCCCTTGACAGCGGCCGTTCTCGACCAGGAGGCGGGTGGCGAACCACTCATCGTAGCGCGCGATGTTGGCGTACTTGAGCGACGTCTGAAAGAGGGTGTGCAGCATGTGGAATCCGGTCTTGTCGGCGGCGAACCACGTCCGCTCGGTGCCCATGCCGCCGAACGCACGCACGGCCACGCTGCCGTCAGGTTCCCGACTCCACGAGCAGCCCCAGTGCTCCAGCTGGACCATCTCGTTCGGCGCCTCCCGCACGAAGATATCGACAGCGTCCTGATCGGCCAGCCAGTCGGCGCCGGAGATAGTGTCGTGGATGTGGTCCTCAAGGGAATCGTTGGGTTTGATAACGGCCGCGGCGCCGCCCTCCGCGGAGACGGTATGGCTCCGCATCGGATACACCTTTGAGACTATGGCGATGTCGAGGTCGGAATAGGTCTGGGCGGCGGCGATCGCGGCGCGCAGGCCAGCACCGCCACCACCGACGATCACGACGTCGTGCTGGGACAAACATGCCTCCTTGAACCGAAGCCCATTCTATCAAGCGCGTCACCCCTATTCAATCGTGAAACCGCGCACTTTCGCCCACGCCCACGTCAGACCGATGATGCTCTTGCCATCCCGTATCTCACCGCCGCTGACGAGCCGCAGCGCCTCCGGCAGGGGCAGCCGCACCACTGCTAGCCGCTCGTCGGGGTCAGGGCGCGACTCCACGGGCTCAAGCTCGGTGGCGAGAAAGACCTGCACGAACTCGCTGCAGAACCCCGGCGATACGTAGAAGCCACCCAGCCGCACTAGGCGACCCGCGCGCCGGCCGCACTCTTCGCCCAGCTCGCGCTGGGCCGCCGCCGCCGCGCTCTCACCCCCGTCCACGCCGCCAGCAGGCAGCTCCAGCAACACCTTCTCCGTGGGAAGGCGGTACTGACGGACGAGAAGCACATCGTCCCCCTCCAGGAGAGGCACTATAGCGACAACGTCGCCGTGCTCCACGACCTCACGGGTGGCCTGGCGGCCTCCCAGCAGCTCAACGGTATCGACTCGCAGGTTCACGATCCGCCCTTCGTAAAGGCGGCGGCTCTTCAGGACTCGCTCGGGGGAGGGTTCGGACAAGTGCCGCATCCGGCGTGCGGGCCCGTTGCTACTTGGGCCCGGCGCCCTTCTGATCGAACATCTCAGGGTACTTCGCGGGGCTGATCCCCGTTAACCACTCCAGCCTCTCGGCCAGGATGCGATAGTGGTCTGAGGGCTCGGACAGCCGCAGGAAGCGGGCGACGTGCGGGCTACGACAGGCGGAGACGCTGTCCCCACTCTCCAGGGCGCGGTTCACCTGCCCGTCGACGCTGACCATGGCGCCCTCCCCCGTGCTCAGCACGAGGTCGACAACGGCATCCCCAGGCAGAACCAGGGACCGCGCCGGCACGAGGTGCGGCGCCACCGGCGTCAGCACCAAGTCTCGAGACTCCGGATGGAGGATCGGCCCGCCGGCGGACAGTGAGTAGCCGGTGCTACCGGTGGCGGTGGCCACGATAACGGCGTCTGAGCGGTAGACGGCCAGGCGGCGGCCGTCTACGCACACGTCCAGGTAGACGGGCCGCCCCGCAAGGGAACGGCCGACCACAACGTCGTTCAGGGCCTGGAACGTCTGGCCCCAGGCCGGGACCTGGGCCTGGAGCATCGCCCGCTCCTCCACTCGGGCCTCGCCCGCCAGGACGCGGGGAAGCTTATCCATCAGCTCCTTGGGGCCGATCTCCGCCAGGAAGCCGAGACGGCCCATGTTCACGCCGAAGATGGGCACAGCGTGAGGCACGACCGCCCGCGCCGCCCACAGCATTGAGCCATCGCCGCCCAGGCATATGATGCAGTCCGTCCCTTCGATCCGCTCCTGGGCTGGCGAGTCGTCCCAGTTGGAGGTCTGCCATACTTCCTCCACCTGCGAGTCGAGCACGTCGCGCAGGCTATCCAACAGCTCATTGGCGCCCCGCCAGCGGGCGGCGATGAAGATGCCAACCTTGTTCACGGGGACGCCTCCCCTTCGACTTCGCTCAGGGCAGGCCGCAGGTGGAAGAAGAACTCGCGGTTGCCCGCGGGGCCCAACAGGGGAGAAGCTGTCAGACCCCGGATTCGCAGGCCGTTCTCCACGCACCAGGCGGCGAAGCGCCCGATGAGCGTGGCGTGCATCAGAGGGTCACGGATCACGCCGCCCTTGCCGACCTCACGTTTGGCGGCCTCGAACTGCGGCTTGAACAGCGCCACGATGGCGGCACCCGGCCGCAGCAGGCGCCGGGCCGACGGCAGAACCCGGCGCAGGGAGATGAACGCCACGTCAACGGTCACCAGGTCAACGGACTCCGGAAGCGCTTCCAGATAGCGCGCGTTTACCCCTTCCATCACGACCACCCGCGGATCCCGGCGCAGTTTCACGTCGAGCTGGCCGCGCCCCACGTCGATGGCGTAGACGCGGGCGGCGCCGCGCTGGAGGAGGCAGTCCGTGAACCCTCCCGTGGACGCGCCGATGTCGGCGATGACAGCGTTAGCGGCGTCTACCGCGAAGGTGTCCAGAGCGTGCTCCAGCTTGTCGCCGCCGCGGCTGGCGTAGCGCGGCCTCTCCACCAGGCGCAGGTGCGAGCCTTCGTCCACTAGACTCGCCGGCTTGACCGCCGGACCGTCGTTTACCAGGACCGAGCCGGCCATGACGGCGACCCGCGCCTTCTCGCGGCTATCAAACAGGCCGCGCTCCAGGAGGAGCATATCCAACCTCCGCTTGCCCATGAGTGACCCTCAGCATAGCACGAATGCCCAGGCGCAGGGCCCGGGCATTGGGTTCCGAAACGGGCACGGTCTAGCTCAAGCCGTCTCACCCTTGGGCTCGCTATCCCAGAGATCCACCGCCTGTCCGGAGCGAGTCAGCAACAGCGGCCGCCGCAGGCCGCGGACGGCGTTAGCGTCAACGACGCACTTCTTAACGTCGGCGCGCGAAGGTATCTCGTACATGACGTCCAGCAGGCAGTCTTCCAGGACTGTGCGGAGGCCACGAGCGCCGGTCTTGTGGCCCATCGCTTCCTCAGCCGTAGCTTTGAGGGCATCATCCGTGAACGCCAGCTCAACGCCATCCAGCGAGAAGAACTCCTGGAACTGACGCGTCAGGGCGTTCTTGGGCTCGGTGAGGATGCGTACAAGGGCGTCCTCGTCCAGCGACTGGAGGGAGACGACCATCGCAATGCGGCCCACGAACTCCGGGATGAGACCGTATTTAAGAAGGTCGTCATGGACTACCTGCTTAAGCAGCTCGTCCACGTTCTCGGCGCGGCTCGTTTCCGCCATGCCGGAGCGGAACCCTATGGTGCGGCGCCCCTTGCCCACGCGGGCATCCACGATGGAGTCCAGCCCCTGGAATGAGCCACCGCAGATGAACAGCACGTTGGCGGTGTTAATCTGGATAAAGTCCTGATGTGGGTGCTTGCGCCCGCCCTGTGGGGGCACGTTGGCTACACAGCCCTCGATGATCTTCAGGAGCGCCTGCTGCACCCCCTCTCCCGAAACGTCGCGCGTTATTGAGGGGTTGTCCCCGCTCTTGCGGGTGATCTTGTCGATCTCGTCTATGTAGATGATGCCCCGTTCCGCCTTGGCCACGTCAAAATCGGCGGCCTGGATCAGACGGAGGAGGATGTTCTCCACGTCCTCGCCAACGTAGCCGGCCTCGGTGAGGGCAGTTGCGTCGGCGATGGTGAAGGGCACATCGAGGATATCGGCCAGGGTGCGCGCCAGTAGCGTCTTGCCGCAGCCGGTGGGCCCCAGCAGCAGGATGTTGCTCTTCTCCAGCTCCACTTCGCGGTTGGGGGCAGCACCGATGCGCTTGTAGTGGTTATAGACCGCCACGGCCAGGACCTTTTTGGCCTGCTCCTGCCCCACGACGTACTCGCTGAGCTGCTCGTAGATCACCTTTGGAGGGGGAATCCGCTGCAACGGTAGCTTGGGCCGCGAGGTACTGGGCTTTTCCTCCTGGATGATCTCTCGGCACAGCTCCACGCACTCGTCGCAGATGTAGACGGCGCCGGGCCCGGCGATCAGGCGCCGAACCTGTTCCTGGTTCTTTCCACAGAACGAGCAGGTGTAGGTGGTGCGGCTCTTGCTCCCCTTAGCGCTAGGCATAGGCTATTTCTTTGCAGAGTCTCCGCCGGCGACGGCAGCCAGCTTGCCGCCGGCCAAGATCTCGTCGACTATGCCGTAATCCTTTGCGCCCTCGGCGGCCATGAAGAAGTCACGATCAGTATCGTGGGTGATCTCGTCGATAGAGCGGCCGGTGTGGAGCGCCAGGATGTCCTTCACGACCTGGTTGCGGCGGAGCACTTCCTTGGCGTGGATCTCGATGTCGGCAGCCTGGCCGGTGGCGCCGCCCCGCGCCTGATGGATGTGAATAGTGGAGTGGGGGAGAGCGTACCGCTTGCCTTTCGTCCCGGCGGCGAGGAGCACGGTGGCCATGCTCGCGCACTCACCGACGCAGATCGTCGCCATGTCACAGCGCATGAGCTGCATCGTATCGTAAATCGCCAGCCCGGCGCTGATCACGCCGCCCGGCGAGTTTATGTACATGTTGATGTCCTTGTCCGGGTCCTCCCGCTCCAGGTAGAGGAGCTGGGCGATGATGACGTTGGCGATCTGGTCATCGATCGGGTAGCCCAGGAAGACGATGCGCTCCTTCAGCAGCAGGGAAAAGATATCGAAGGCGCGCTCACCGCGCGGGCTCTGCTCTACAACGTATGGAATTATCGACTCCGGTCTCACGTCTGTCCCTCCTCTACTGCCTTCGCCTTCCGTTTCTTTGGCGCCACCGCCTTCTTAGCCCGCTTGGTCGCGGCGGCTCTCTTCGCCGGTTTGGGGCCGGACACTATCTCGATGAGCCGGTCCAGGGTCTTGCGAGTCAGAAGCGATCGCTCCATCGCCTCACGGCCGCTGGAGTTATCGAAGAGCTGGCGGATCTGCGCCTCCTGCGCTCCCGACGAGCTGACGATGCGCTCGATCTCATCGTCAACCTCGGAGGGCTCTACCTTCAGATGCTCCGCCTCCGCCAGGGCGGTAAGCGTGATCGAGCGTCGTACCCGCTCCTCAGCGGTCGGCCGCAGCGCCTCCCTGATCTCCTGCGTGGGTTTGCTTCCGCCATAGGCGGACTCCAGGTAGCGGTCCACGTCCTGACCGGCTGCCCGCGCCTCATCGCGCAGGAGGCGATCGATCTCCCTCTCCAGCAGGACGGGAGGGTACTCCAGCGCCTCTGTCGTTTTTACCAGTTCGCCCAGAGCGTCATCCCGATACTTCTCCTCTGCCTCGGCTTCAAGACGCTCACGGATCCCGGACTCAAGATGCTGGCGCAGCGCCTGGAGGCTGGGGAAGCCCTCGCCAACCTCACGGGCGAACTCATCGTTCAGCGGCGCCAGCCGCTCCTCCTTGACCTCTTTGACGACAACGGTGAACGTCCCAGTCTTCCCAGAGAGCGGCTGAGAGCCGGGGGGAGTGGTTACGGTCACCTCTTTGGCCACCCCTTTCTCGGCGCCAATAACGCCCTCCGCGAAACCGGGTAGGAGAATGGTGGCGCCGTCACGCGGGGTGAACTCGAAATCGTCGTCAGCGAACACCTCGCGCCCGTCGATGTGGCCGCGGACTTCGGCCCGCACCAGGTCGCCAGCCTTCACCGGGCGTTCCATCGGCTCATGCAGGGCGTAGCGGTGGCGCAGCTCCTCTACCGCCGCGTCCACTTCCTCCGGGGCTGCGACGACGCTGGGCCGGCCGAGGCGCAGCTTGGCGTAGTCGCCCAGCTTCACCGCAGGCCGGATGGAGACGGTAGCCTTGAAGACCAGCGGCTCCTCCTGGACGATGTCCAGCTTCGGCTGGTCTACCACCTCTATCTGCTGCTCCTCCAGGGCCTTGTTGTAGGCCTCAGGTATCAGAATATCAAGCGCCTCGTGCACCAGTCGTTCCCGACCAAGGTGGCGCTCCAGCATACCTCGCGGGGCCTTCCCTTTGCGAAAGCCGGGGATCTCGGTGCGTTGCACGAGGCGACGGTAGGCCCGATCCAGGGAGCGCTCCATCTGGTCAGGCTCGATCTCGATCTCCAAGACCACCTGACTTTCGGGGATGCGTTCGACGGAAACCCTCACGGATTCGATTATATCACCCGCGTTCCGCAGGACGTAGCCCCTCGGCCGCAAGTGACACGCGGGGCTGCCGCGGTGGAACGCAGTGAGGCTTATCTTGCCTGAACGGAGGCCGCGTTACAGCCGCGGCGTGATCTCGTCCGTGGTAACTACCTCGTTGGCGATGAGACCGTAGTTGACCATGGCCGCCTGGGTGGCATCCGGGCCGGGTCCGGTCGTTGCGTCCTTCACCACCAGCACCTCAAAGCCGTTCTCCACAGCGTCGCGCAGGTTCGACTCTACGCAGAGGTTTGCCGACATCCCGGCCAGGACGATCGTGTCGATGTTCCGCTGCCGGAGCTGGATGGCGACGTCGCCAGCCCAGAAGCCGCTGAGGCCTTTGTGCGGCGCCAGCACGAAAGTGTTGTCGTCCGGCACCAGGTCGGGGTGAAACTCCGCGCCCCAGGTACCGACGTGGAACATCTTGCCATCGAACATCATCTTGTCGATCGGGTTCAGGTGCTTCCAGGTGGCGAACTCGTTGTCGTTGTAGTAGTGGGGGCAGTAGAAGACGGGCACGCCGGCCTTATTCGCCGCGTTGCGCAGCTCCACCAGGTGCTCCACCACTTTCGTGTTCTTCACGCCGTCACCTACCAAGGGCCACGCCACGCCTCCCTCTGAAAGGAAGTCGTTCTGGGGGTCGATGATCAGCAGCGCTGTCCGAGATCGATCGAGGTGTGTCACTTATTAGCCTCCTTCTCCTGAATTGTTTGCTTCCTGAGGAACGGCCGGCGCTGGACCGCTCCGATACCGGGCCTTCAGTATCAGTTTCGGGTTCGATTATAGCACCCGCGTTCCGCAGGACGTAGCCCCTCGGTCGCAGAGACGCCTCTTAGAGATCGCGCTCCAGCTCCCACATATCCCGTAGGGGGATGCCGTCGTCGCCGACGAGCGGTACCTGCGGTTTCGCCTGCCGAACGCGATCCATCGCGTCCAGGTGTAGACCGACGAGCCGATAACCGCGGCGCACGTAGAACGAGAGCGCGCGGTGGTTATCGTTGGTGGTGACGAGGTGCACGGTCTTCACGCCCCGCCTTCGCAGCTCCTCCTCCGCCGCGTCCATCAGCTTGGAGCCGATCCGCAGGCCCGGCTCCAGCGCCTGCACGGAGACGATCTCCGCCCGGTCGCCGTCCATGGCCCAAGTAACAAGCCCGATTTCGTTGCCGTCGCCGGCGCGCCAGGCTAAGCCCTCCACATCCGTCGGCATATACTGCCGCCTGACGCTAACGTTGGGCAGGCCCCACTCTTCCTGCCACAGCCGGGCGATGAACTCCTGAGAGGCCGGTCCTATTTCGTCTTCCACAAGACTTACCGTCGGTGGGGGTTCAACACGTCGTTGAGGGCGTCGCCCAGGAGGTTAAAGGAGAATAGCAGCGCGGCCACCACCACGGCCGGCACCAGCATCAGCATCGGGTGCGCCCGTAGGTTAGTCAGCCCTGAGCCATCGAAGATCATGACGCCGAAGCTGGGGTGCGGCGGCTGGATGCCGATTCCCAGCCAGGTGAGGGCGATCTCAGTGCCCGCGATAGCGCCGAGTGAGAACGTGACCGCCACTATAACGATGTTGCTCACGTTGGGCAGGAGGTGGAGGAACAGCACCCGCGGCGTCCGCGCGCCCGCCGCCCGCGCGGCCATCACGTAGTCCGTCTCCCGCAGGGACAGCACCTGGGAGCGGACGATACGAGCCATCCCTACCCAGCCGAACAGGGAGAGCGCCCCGAAGATGAGGAAGTAGTCCGGTAGCCCTGCATCGTTCAGTCCGCCCAGGATGGGCCAGCCGTTGAACTTGTCGAAGAAGTCCTCCACCCTGGGACGGATAGTGGCGGTTATCAGGAGCAGCAGCAGGATGTCGGGCAGGCCGAAGAAGGCGTCGGCAACGCGCATGATCAGGTTGTCGAGTCGGCCACCGGCGTAGCCGGCGAGCAGCCCCAGCGTCACTCCCAGAGCCAGCCCGCCGGTGAGGATGACGGCGGCTGAGATGATGACCGTGGTCTGGGAAGCCCATATCACTCGCGAAAGCATGTCTCTGCCCAGACGGTCGGTCCCCAACGGGTGCTCCAGGCTGGGGCCGGCGAATGTGTTGGCGAAATCGGTATCGGCGAAACCGTGGGGGGCGACCAAGGGGGCGAGGATGCCGGCCAGGTAGATTGTCACGATGACGACCAGCCCCACCACAGCCAGCCGCTTGCGGGCCAGCCTGCGCAGGACCAGGAACGAAGGCCGCGGGGTGACGTCCTCCGCCTCCAACGTGCCGCTTGCCGCCTGGTAGGCCATTAGCGCCCCAATTCCCCACCCAGCCGGATGCGCGGGTCGATGAACGCATACGTTATGTCGACCAAGAGGTTCGCTGCGACAAAGGCCGCCGATGTGATTAGCACGATCGCCATGATACTGTCGTAATCGCGATTAAAGACGGCCTCGAAGGCGTAAGAGCCGATGCCCGGGATACCCAGCAACGTCTCCAGGAAGATGGAGCCGGCGAGCAACCCCACTAGAGCGAAACCCATGATCGTCGCCAGGGGCAGCAGGGCGTTGCGGGCGATGTGGCGGCTAACCACCGTGAACTCCGCCAGGCCCTTCGCCCGCGCCGTCCGCACGTAGTCCTCGCTCAGCACCTCCAGCACCTGGGCGCGCATATAGCGGGCCACGCCGGCGATGCCGGGAAGGGTGAGGATTATCACGGGCAGGATGGCCCGCTTGTTCAGAAGGCCTATCTCGACGCCGAAGAACTCGCGCACTTCCCAGCCGCCCGAAGGCAGCCAGCCCAGCTTGAGCGCGAACAGCCACTGCAGTATCGGGATGCTCACCAGCACCGGCACGGAGGCGAAGAACAGGAAGAACGATATGATAACCGGGTCCGTCCAGGTGCCCTGTCTCAGCGCGGCCCAGATGCCGGCCGGCAGGCCGATAGCGAATATTAGCACCAGGGCCACCAGGTTGTACTGTAAGGTCACCCACAACCGCGGAAAAATGACGTCCTCCACGGGCAGGCCGCGGTAGGTCAGAGATGTGCCCAGATCACCGGTGACGAAGTTCTTCATGTAGCGCCCGTACTGGACGAAGAAGTTATCGTTGTAGCCCAGCTCATCGGCGATGCGCTCCCGCACCTCCGGATCGCGGTACTGGCCCTGAAGGATCTGGATCGGATCGCCGGGGCCGAACCGGCCCAGGCCAAACGTGACCAGGGAGACGGCCAGCAGGATCACCGGCGCCCAGAGTAGCCGCCGTATGATGTATGACGCGAGCCCCTGCATGAAGGCGCCCCCGCTCTAACGGTTCAGGCTAACGTAGCGCAGGTTGGGGATAACGAACGGGGCGATGAAGTAGTCCTGGACGTACGGTTTGACGAGGGCGTTGCTCTTGCCGTGGTATAGAGGGATCCAGGGCGCGTCCTGAACGATGATCTCCTCCGCCTGCTGGTATAGCTCATAGCGTGTAGCTTCATCCTGCTCTACACGAGCCTGCTCCAGCAGGTCGTCTACCTGCTGGTTGGAGTACTTCATCTCGTTGTTGC
>CAZYOV010000056.1:0-14704 GCA_964649215.1 uncultured Dehalococcoidia bacterium | reverse complement strand
GAAACTGCCTAGATAGGCGATCCCCCTGTCCGCCGCCGCGATTGTGCGCCTGGGCTGGGCAGCTGTCAAACGGAGTGTATCGTGGCCGTGGGCGCGTGCGCGGGTGTATAATCCGCAGCGCCGTCGCGGAGTACCTGCGGCGCCGGCCGAAGCCGTGATGCGCTAACTGCGGGAGCAGATCGAGAGGAGAAGCTGATGCCCCCGAAGTGTCCGGGCTGACAAACAGATTTCGTCGGCGTCAACACCCGATTAGAGAGGCCGACGGCAAGCCGCTTCCAGGTGGGAGGTAGAGCATGGAATTCGGTAAGCAGTTCCGCCTTCTGATGAGCGCGTCGGACTACGACCAATCGGTTGCCTTTTATCGGGACACGATGGGCTTGAGCCTCTTCCGAAGCTGGGACAGGCCTTCCGGCCGCGGATCGGTGTTTCACATGGGTCCCGGATTGATCGAGATTGTGACGGGCGAGGGTTCCAAAGAGAGCCCCGGATTCAGTGGCGCTGTCATCGCGGTCAACGATGTGCAGGCAGCGTACGAGGAGATCGTGGTTCGAGGGGCTGACGCGACCGAGCCGCTCATGGCGCCGTGGGGCCATCGCATGTTCACTGTGAACGCCCCGGATGGTCTGGAGCTGATCTTCATCCAGGAGCCCGGCGGTGACTGACCTTCTCCCCTACGCCCTACCCGCCGCGGCCGGGCTCCTGGGGCGCAGTTAGATGCAACCGACACGCAAGCGGCGGTCGCTGCACCGGCGCCGCCACGGCAATGGACATCCGCGAAGCCGTAGAGAGCAGCGGGACATCTCGGGGCAGCGGGCAAAGCAGCGCGGCGGGACGGGTCGGACGTCAGGAAGCCAGCGATGAGTGACGCCCTCCTCAACGCCCTCCCGCTCGCAGCCGGGCTCCTGGCGCTGCTGCTGGCGCCGGCCGTGGACCGCTGGTGGGAGCGGTTCGATGCGTGGGTTGAGCGGCGCCGATGAGCATGAACTCGCCCTCACGCAAATGGAGAATTATGGCGAGGCATCTCGCTGTGGATGATCAATGATGCGACTGTTCAGTTCGGACGAGCGCACTCGCACGTCCAGCAGGCGGTACAACGAGCCAATATACTCGTTCCTGGACGCGTCCGCATGGCCATCGGTCGCTCGTGTTCGAGAGTTCTGGGAGGGATGGTTCTCCCAGTACGACGAGGACAAGAAGCCCGCGCTAGCCGCCAGGTTCCAGTCCGCGGATAACCACAACCTCCTCTCGGCGTTCCTGGAGTTGTTCACCTTCGCCGTCCTGAAGCGCAAGGGGTACTCCTGCCAGATCGACGTGCCCGTAGGCACGCGGACGCTGGACTTCCTGGCGTCGTCCAGCGACGGCCTGACCTTCTACGCAGAGTGCACCGCCACGGGTCGGCGCGTGGCGGATGTTGGTGAGGATGCGCGGAAGGCCGATGTGATCGACGCCATCGACAAGGTGCCGACCGGACGATTCATTCTGGGAGTGCACGGCATCGAGGCCGGCGCGGAGAGCGCACCTCTACGTCAGCTACGCAGTAGCATCACCGCGTGGCTCTCGACGCTCGATCAGGGAGAGGTCCGCCAGTCGAGTGAGTGGACATGGAAAGAGCGCGGCTGGGCGGTTCAAGTCTCAGCGATACCGGCGGAAGGCGAACCTCTGGAGGATGAAGGCGGCATCGGGATCATCATGTCGAACGCGTTCACGAACGATCAGCCCCTGCGCCTCCGTGCCGCCATCGACGGCAAGGCCAGCAAGTACGGAAGCCTGGGCAAGCCACTGCTGGTAGTGACCGACTCCACGGAGCGCCAAACGGAGCGCGATCTGGAGACAGCGCTGCTCGGCGACGTGGTCTGGCACATCGACTTCGCCAGCAAGACCGGCACTGCTGGGAGGAAGCCGAACGGTGTCCTCTACGATGCGGCTGGCCCACGGAACGTCGCGTTGTCAGCCGTCATGCACGGCCACTTCGACACCCTGGACTTCGCGGATAGGCCGATGATCCTTGTGCACCATCCGTTCGCTTCGATTCCCCTGCCCTTCGGCCTGTTTCCTTTCTGCGAGGAGCGGCACTTCGATACCAGTACTGGAGAGATGGTGACGACTCCTCCGACGATGACCCTCGGCGAGTTCTTCGAGCTTCCTTCCGGATGGCCCTTCTTCGACGACGACCCGAAGTAAGGAGACCCAATAATACAACAGCTAACTAGGCGCTCAGCCTGCGGCGGCGGCCGAAGGTGTAGACTTTGGCTGTCAACTTGGCTGTCAAACGGGTGCCCCGACGTCCAGCCTACACCGCCCGAGGCCGTTTTCAGATACAATATTGCTTGGCGCCCCGGTAGCTCAGAGGATAGAGCAACGGTTTCCTAAACCGTAGGTCGCCGGTTCGAGTCCGGCCCGGGGCCCCATACGCATTCGCCCGCTTAGCGCAAAGAGCCTCCTCACGCCCTAGCGTTCGTAATCTGTATATGCCGTACCGAACTGCCGGGGGCCGTTCCCCCTTTCTCTGATGCGCCGCCAATTCTTGGCGGGCGAGAACGCTAACTCGCATCCAGAGCACCACCGCCGGGATTGTGCGCCTGGGCTGAGTGGGTGTCAACGGGGCTTTGCATCCGCGAGGAACGGCCTATCTTGGCAGCGAGTCTGTTCTCACGCGATCTCGCTTCATCAGGCCCTCGCTAACGAGAAGTAGGTACAAATATACCTAGCATCAGCCATGCCCTAGCTCTTCCCCTGCACACATACTAAACGGAGTCTCGGACACACCGCAAAGATAGGAGAGGAGCAATCAGATGAGAACCAGCGGCTGGGTAGTTTTCGCGTCGATCATGCTCATCATGGCGGGCGTGTTCGGCATCATCGACGGGCTGGTCGCGCTCATACACGACGAGGTGTATCTGGTGACGGAGGACCAGATTGTAGCCTTCGATTTCACCACCTGGGGCTGGATTCACCTCATAGTTGGGATCATCGTCACCACCGCCGGTTTCGCCGTGATGAGCGGCCAACTCTGGGCGCGGATGGTGGGAGTCCTTGCCGCTACTGCCAGTGCTATCGCCCAGATCGCCTTCATCACCGCGTTCCCGCTCTGGTCGGTCTTGGTCATTGGGATCGACGTCCTTATCATCTACGGTCTGCTGGTGCATGGAGAGGAAGTGGAGGCGGCCTGAACTAGTGTTGGCTCAGGTTTTGACGTGACTTCATCCACCGATGCTGAGGGAGACACCGGAGGAAGCTCCGGGATCCTCCCGGATGCCCTCACCCACAACATGGAGCTGGCCGCGACCATCCTCATGGCCGTCGCGGCCATCCTGACGGCCTGGACAGCGTTTCAGTCCACCAAGTGGGGTGGTGTGCAGGCCAACAGCTTCTCCGATGCAGGCGCCGCCCGGACCGAGTCCACGAGGTTCTCCACGCTCGCCGGCCAGCAGGCCCAGGTCGACATCAGCACGTTCACCAACTGGCTGAACGTCCTGCAGGCCGACATCCGGTCGGGGGATGTGCAGCCCCCTCCGAGCGCGGAAGAGTACCAGCCGACACCCGGCACGCTCTCCGGATTCCTGTTCGAGCGGTTCCGCGAGGAGTTCACACCGGCGGTCCAGGCGTGGCTGGCCACAGATCCGTTCAGGGACGCGAACGCCCCCGCCACACCGTTCGACATGCCCGAGTACGAGCTGGAAGCGAGGCAGATGGCAAACGACCTCAAGGCCGCCGCGGATGAGTCCGCGGAAAAGGCTCGTGATGCCAATCAGACCTCCGATAATTACGTCATCATGGCGGTGGCCGCCGCGCTGGTACTGTTCTTCGCCGGCCTATCGAGCAAGCTGCTCAGACCGCGCAACAGGGCGCTGACCCTCGGCCTGGGAGTCGTGGTGTTCGTCTTCGCGCTCGTCGTAGTGATCACCCTGCCCGTCGAGATCTAGGTCCGGTCCAGCCCGCCCGAGGCCACGGCGGGCAGACGGAGCACGCGGAACGGCTTCGAGACGAACGGCTCTCGAAGATTGGATAGCCGGGGGTTCCATACGGTCTGCTCGGTGCTCGGCTCCAGCCATCTGCCGCCGCGGCGATGTCTGCGCCTGGGCAGGGCCGGTGTCAACGGGCCTGTCGCGGCCGCGATGTGCTACAATCCCGACCAGTTATCGGCCCTGATTGGATACGAAATGGTAGAGCATCTGCTCCCCAAGCAAAGGGTCGCGGGTTAGACCGGAGGCAGCCAATGCGCCACGAGGTACAGGTTCAACTCATCAAGCAGCTTGAGGCTCATCTCGACGCGAGTACGAATGTCGATGGGGGCGGGCTAATGCTCAACCCGACGCACGTTTATATCGACGCCGAGCTGGCGGAGCGCGAGTGGAACGAGTTCTTCGTCGGCCATCCTCAGGTCATCGGACTAACAGGAGACCTGCCGGCGTCGGGCTCCTTTATGACGGTCGACGATCTGGGCGTGCCGATTCTGGCGACTCGCGATCAGGAGGGCCAGTTTCGGGCGTTCGTGAACTCGTGCCGCCACCGAGGTACCCTCGTGGTAACGAGAGAGCGCGGCGAAGCGAAGAACTTCAGCTGCCCGTTCCACAATTGGACGTACGGCCTCGACGGGTCGCTGCTCGACCTGACCAAGCCGGATCATTTCGGCGAGGTCGATACCTCGTGCCTAGGTCTCGTGGAGCTGCCGGCGGTGGAACAGCACGGCATCCTTTGGGTCCATCCCGACCCGAAGGGGACGATCGACCTCGCGTCGCTCTTGGGCGACGAGCTAAACGATGAGTTTGCGAGCTGGAACTACGACAGTCTCCGCAACATTGGCGTCGACACCTACGAAGTGGCCTGCAACTGGAAGCTTGCCATGGACACGTTTGGAGAGACCTACCACTTCCCGGTTCTGCACAGCAAATCGCTGTACCTGACGTTCCACGGGAACGTGCAGTGCTACGATACTTTCGGCCGGAATCATCGCATGATACTCTGCCGCCGCGCGATCGACGAGATGCTGAAGCTGCCGGAGAGCGAATGGCGCATCACCACCGCGGGTCTCCCGGTGTACTGGATCTTCCCAAACGTCCAGCTCATGCCGTCTGATTTCGGTTGCTTCCTGGTCCGCGCGTACCCGACTCCGGGACAGCCGAACCAGCACGTGAGCCGCATCTCGTTCTACATATGGCCGGGCACCGAAGTTGACAGCGCCCAAGAGGAGGCGCTGCGCGGCATCGGTCAGGTGTTCGCCTCGATCATTCGCGACGAGGACTACGTAGTCGCTGCGAGCCAGCAACGAGCGGCCGACGACGGGTCGCTCGAACATGTGGTGTTTGGCCGCAACGAGCCCGCACTACACCACTACCACTCCACCTATCGGGCGGTCCTGGGGATGGAGCCGTTGCCTCTGCTGGCCGAAGACGAGGTGACTAGCAGCTAAGACCGGCTGGAATCTCTTGACTCGCATCTGGCCAAGGCTGACTTCCCAAACCTAACCTTCCCCAAGCAGCGGCTGCGGCGGCAGCGGGAGCGATCGTCACCCTCGCGGCGGGCGGCTGATACGTCAGGAGGTGCTGGCTGCGGTGGTGAGGGGGATGGAGGAGTCGCAGTTGCCCGTTGAGGTTCTGCTTCACCAGCCACATCGTGGAGCGGGCAGCTTGCACCGCCGCCACCACGTCCAGGATGTCGTCGCGGATGGAGGATGACGTTGCCGGTCTCCTTCGCGACATCGATGCCTGATCCGCTCGCCATGCCGGCGTCGGCCTGGGCCAGGGCCGGGGCATCGTTGATGCAGTTCTCACGCGATCTCGCTTGATCAGGCCCCTCGCTAACGAGAATTAGGTACGAATATACCTAGCATCAGCCATGCCCTAGCTCTTCCCCTGCGCACATACTTCACAGTGGCTTGGAGGGCCGCCCGCTGCCGCTGCTCGGCTGGGAGGCCCTCTGAGCCCATCGGCCAGAGGCGAGACGATGGACACGGCAAGGATAGAGGGTACAGAGAATGGACAACTCCACTAGCAGACAATCAGGCTGGGTGACGTTCGCCGCCGTAATGGTGCTGATCGTCGGCCTGTACAACGTGCTGAGCGGGGCTGCCGCTATCGCGGAGAGCGATTCCGTTACCGCCCAGGTGCAAGAAGTGCTCTACAGCATCGACATCAAGACCTGGGGCTGGTTCTGGCTGATAGTGGGCGTCGCCCAGCTAATCACGGCGATCCTTCTCTTCTCGCGCAGCACGATGGGTGCCATCATAGCGATCATGGGAGCGTTGGTCAGCGCGTCGTTTACGGTCTTCATTATCTTCGTTGCGCCGCTATGGGCTATCGCTGTCCTGACGCTGGACGTGGGCATCATCTGGATCATCACGGCGAACATCGACGACTTCGGAACGGACATCCCCTAGATCGCCGGTGGTCGAATCTTCTCCATAGGCGATGTCGGAACTCAATCTTGACGCTCTGAGAGACGCCATACGCGATCTACACGGCTGCGATGCGGCGTGGGTGGAGTCCGTCCCAGTGAAGGAGACGTATAAGGGGCGGACTGTCTGGGAGGGTACCGTGCAGGTCTTCGATCTCACCGGCCACCCGACTGCGACCCGCTGTTACGCTTGGTCACACGCTGTCGATTATTCGGGGACGCGGCGCTTCGTCGCCGTCCTGCATGAAGACCCGGTGAACTCGCCAGCTACGGCGGTGCGAGCAGCCATCGTCAAGGAACAGCTCGACCTGAATCCAGACTGACATCGGCCAATATATCGAAGAGCTGAGGGGCCAATAGGTCCGTAGCAGCCGTTGACACCCGCCCGGCCCAGGCGCACAGTCGCTACGGCTGAGCCCCGAAAGGAAGAGGCGCTCCCAAGTCCGCGTTGTCGCGGGGGTGCGGCGATGAGACTCGGAAAGCGCCAATGGTATAACGCCAATAAGCGATCGACGGTTGCTCTGCAGCCCTCTCAGCGCTACGAGAACGCCTGTTCAGGTATAATAGCGGGCACTCTTATCACTTGCCTCCCCACTACGACCAGCGCCGACCCGAACTAACTGGCGGTCCGGCGGGATTCAGGCGTAAAGGTCGGCACGGGTGAGCGGGATATTGGACTTGCCGCCTGGGGGCCCGCTCAACAAGGTCTGGTTTACGTTGATGCGCCCGGCTTCAAATCCATAGGCGGCGGCCGCCATATACAGCCGCCAGGTGCGATAGGTCACTTGATCGGTGGCTTTGACGGCTTCGTCCCGTCTAGCCTCCAGCCGTTTGACCCAGTGGCGCAGCGTTAGGGCGTAGTGCTCGCGCAGGTTTTCTACATCGCGTACTTCAAAGCCCGCCCTCTCGGCGATGAGGTTGACCTCGCTTACGGGCGCCAGTTCAGCATCCGAGAAAATGTACTGATCCGCAAACGCGCCGTCCCCGGTGATACGCTCCTTGACGAATCTCTGCCAACGGGACGCTTTGCCGGCGTGATCCGGCGCGGCGGCAGCGAGGCGCAGCTCCGGCTCCCGCCCGGAGATACCGTGATTGAGGAACAGACCGTCTGGTTTGAGCAGGCGATAGACCTGAGCAGATCGGGGACCCGTCGTTGACAGCAACGCTGATAGCAAACCTGGGCGGATGACAGCAACCGGCGGTGGACGGAAAGGCGGGATTAGTGGCCCGTCAGATAGCCTGAGCGACGCTGGCGGATACCGGCGGACGTAGCGGAGCGAATTCCTAAACCGTAGGTCGCCGGTTCGAGTCCCGCCCGGGGCCCCACCTCACCCTTCCAGCCGCTTCCGCACCCAGGGAGTGACCGTGGGCATGAGGATGATCATGCTCAGCAGGAACAGCCAGACGCTGCCCCCCACTCGCGCCACCCAGGAGTAGTCGCCGGTGAGCACGGTCACGGCGAAGAAGATGCCGGCGACCAGAGCGGACAGCGCCGTGTAGATCGCCGCGCTCAGGCGGCCCGCCTCCTCCGGCCTGAACCTCATCGCGCCACCTCCAGTGTGGGTTCGGGCTCCCGTCTGGCCAGCTCCGGTGACCCCGAGGGTGGCCCGCGCTTGATAGGCGGTACGTAGCCCCTCATCCTCAGCGTGTTCATCGTGACGGAGAGAGAGCTGGTGGCCATGAGCAGCGCCGCCAGCTCCGGACTCACCACCTGCGCCACGAACGGGTAGAGGATGCCGGCGCCCAGCGGTATGGCCGCGGCATTATAGCCGAAGGCCCAGAACAGGTTCTGCTTCACCAGCCGCATCGTGGAGCGGGCCACTTGCACCGCCGCCACCACATCCAGGATATCGTCGCGGATGAGGATCACGTTGCCCGTCTCCTTGGCGACATCGGTGCCCGATCCGATCGCCATGCCGGCGTCGGCCTGGGCCAGGGCCGGGGCATCGTTGATGCCGTCGCCGACCATCGCCACCGTCTTACCCTCCCCCTGGAGCTTGCGGACCTCCACCGCCTTGTCCTGGGGCAGCACCTCCGCCAGCACCCGGTCGATGCCCAGTTGACGGCCTACCGCCTCGGCGGTGCGACGGTTATCGCCGGTGATCATCGCCACCTCCATGCCCAGCCGCTTGAGCTCTCGCACGGCGCGGGCCGAGGTCTCCTTCAGCGTGTCGGCGACGGCCACCAGCCCCATAGTGCGCCCGTCCGCAGCCACGAACATCACCGTCTTGCCTTCGCCCTCCAGACGCTCTGCTTCCGGGAGCAGCCCATCCAGAGCGACGTCTCGCTCCGCCATCAGCTTGCGGTTGCCCAAGAGAACCGCTTTGCCGTCAAGCTGGGCCTCCACACCCTGGCCCGGCACGGCCTGGAAGCTGTCCGCGGCCCGGACATCGATGTTCCGCTCGGCGGCGCCGCGCACGATCGCCTCGCCCAGAGGGTGCTCTGAGTTCTTCTCCGCTGCCGCCGCCAGACGCAGGACATCGTCGGACGGGCCCTCTACGGCCACGACATCGGTCACCGAAGGCTCGCCCTTGGTCAGGGTGCCCGTCTTATCCAGCACCACGACCTTCACCTTGGCGGTGGCCTCCATAGCGTCGGCGCCCTTGAACAGGATGCCGAACTCGGCGCCCTTGCCGGTGCCGGCCATCATGGCGCTGGGCGTCGCCAGCCCCACGGCGCAGGGGCAGGAGATGATTAAGACGGTCACGGAGATGAGCAGCGCCAGCCCGAACACCCCCAGGTCATCCAGCGTGTACGGCGTGAGCACCAGCCGCGTGTCCGCCGTGAACCAGAGGTCGAAGCCGACGAAGAACCAGAAGAGGAAGACGGCCAGCGCCAGAGCGTGAACGGCCAGGATGAAGTGCCCCGCTACCCTATCGGCCAGGGCCTGGATGGGCGCCTTGGTCATCTGCGCCTCCTCCACCAGCTTTATGATCTGGGAGAGCGCTGTTTCCGCTCCTACGCGCGTGGCGCGGAAGCGAAAGGCGCCTGTCTTGTTGAGCGTGCCGCCTATCACCTCATCGCCGGCGCGTTTCTCGACGGGCAGGCTCTCGCCGGTGACCATCGCCTCGTCCACGGCGGAGTAGCCATCGACGACCACGCCGTCCACGGGGATGCTTTCGCCGGGACGGACCAGGCAGACGTCCCCGGCCTCCACCTCATCGGCCGGGATGTCGATCTCCTTGCCATCGCGAACCACCCGTGCCCGCTTGGGCTGGAGCTTCATCAGCTTGCGGATCGACTCCGAGGTGCGGCCGCGGGTGACGGCCTCCAGGTAGCGACCGAGGACGATGAAAGCCGTGAGGAGGGCCGCCGCCTCGAAGAAGATGGCCTTCTCGCCGCCGAAGCCCGCGCCGGGCCAGAAGGTGTTGATGACGGCGATCAGATAGGCGGCCCCGATGCCGGTGGCGTAGAGGAGGTTCATATCGGTGACGCCGCGGCGGAGGCCGTTCCAGGAGTTGACGAAGAACTGACGCCCCGGGCCGAAGACTATGGGTGTGGTGAGAGCAAACAGGAACAGCTTCTCGCCCATGAACGCCGGCACTATGCCCTTGAACACCCAGAACTCGCTGAACGTGCCCAGCATCACCAGGGCGCCCAGGGGCCAGGCGATCGCCATGTTCAGCATCTGCCGCCGTATCTCGCTCTGGCGCAGGTTGCGCTCGCGGTCCAGGGCGTCTTCCCCCTCGCCCTTCTCCGACACCTCGTGGCCCAGCCCGCGAACCGTCTTCTTTATTGTCGCTCCGGACACCAGAGCGTCGGAGAACTCCACGCTCACGGTGTCCGTGGCTGACGAGGCCTGCACGGTGACGACGCCCGGCAGCGCCTTCAGGGCGACCGTGATGCTCTCCTCGCCTTCGCCGTCGGTCATACCCAGCACGAGAAGCTGAAGGCGAGACCACGGCACCTCGTAACCAACGTCCTCAATGACGCGCTCGATGTCCGGCAAGGTGCAGGCCTCGGGGTCCAGCTTGACGGAGGCCTTGCCCGCGGCCAGGCTCACCGCCGCCTCCTTGACGCCGGGCAGACCGCGTAGCGCTTTCTCGATGGTCATGACGCAGGCGGCGCAGGTCATCCCCGCCACGGGGACGGTCAGCTCCTCCGTCTCCCGCTTCTCCGACTCTTCCGCCATCCTAGATACCTCTTTACGGTAGCGCCCGTACGAACGCCAACTGCTTGAATCGCGACTTCAGTATCTCTACTTCGGCGAAGCCGGCGTCGTCCACTATCGCCCTAAGCTCCGAAGCTTGGCCCCGCTCCCCGTGGCCGATGAGCGTCATCACGTGCCCAACGAAGGAATCGCCGTGGACCGTCAGGTCGACGACTAGGAACCGGCCGCCCGGCTTGAGGACGCGGCGGATCTCGGCAAGCCCATTGCGCTTGAGGTCATCAGGAAGGTGATGGAGCATGAAACTGCTCAGGACGAGATCGAAAGAGTCGTCCGGGAAAGGTATCTCCTCTATCAGGCCGACCCGGAAATCGATGTCGGCGCCCTGCTTCGCAGCTTTGTCGCGAGCGACTGCGATCATCTCTGGGGCGGCATCGATTCCCACGACTTCCCCGCCGGGGCCGACTTTCGCCCTCAGGGCGATCGCCAGCGTGCCCGTGCCACAACCTACATCTAGCGCCTTCTCCCCGGCTGCCGGCTGAGCCAACGCAACTGTCTTCTTCCGGATGGCAGGCGCCTTCCCGAAGGAGATCAGCCACGAGACAGCATCATAGAAGCGAGCCCAGCTTCTTATCGTCCGGCCCGTCGTCTCCGGCGCCAGTTCAATCGTCTGGGACGAGGTGCTCTTGTCACCCATCTCTAGTCTGCTTCATCATCTCGCTACCTCACGCTTACAACGTCATTGCTCTATACAACACCACACCGCCGAACAGGACGATGAGGTAGGAGCCCATCGCCGCCAGCACGCCGTTGGTCAGCCCGCTCGTCCTCTCCCGGAAAGAGGTCATCCCCTGCGACACCTTGCGGCGTTCCATCCCGGCGGTGATGAGGGCGCCGAGGGCCACCGCCGGCACCAGCCGGCCCAGGCCGTAGACCCCCAGCAGAACCGCCCCGTATAGCGGGTTCGCGGCCGCCACCACCCAGCCCAGGAGGATGTAGTAGGTGGGCATAGGGCAGCCGATCCCCAGGCCGCCCCCGAAGGTGCCGCCCAGCACCAGCGCGCGCCTGTAAGGCTTCTCCTGGTCGGGCAGGTTGGGGCCGGTGATCCTGCCCAGAAGGCTGGGCACGTTGAAGAGCCCCAGCTCGCCAAGCGCGTAGGCGATGGCCAGGAGGCCCAGAGCGGCGTAGAGGCCCACGGCGAAGCTCATCCTCGCCGACTCCTCGCTCAACAGATCGAGGACGCCCTCGCCGGCAAAGCCGAGCGCTACGCCCACCGCCGCCAGGGGCAGAGCGCTCCCAAGCAGGAACAGCCCGCTCAGCACACCCCGCTGCGCCAGCCCCTTTCGAGAGCCCAGGATCGACGGTACGACGAACACCGAGGGGTAGCCGCAGGGTAGCACTATCATGGCAGCGCCGATGACGAACGCCGCCCCGATCGCCACCAGAGAGCCGGGCCCGCCTGCGGAGACGGCCGAGTCCGAGACACCGCCGAAGATGTTTGTGTCCAGCACGCCGGCCTGCCAGCTGATGAGGGCCAGCCCCGCCCCCACGGCCAGCGCGAACAGAAACTGCCCCGTCTGGCCCCCGCGGGCCCATAAGGACCTGGTCTGTTCCGCGATTGTAGATATAGCCATTTGGGTTGAGCTTCTCCCTGGGCTCTAGTCCTCTGGACTGAACCCGACCTCGTCCAGCGCCTCCCGGATCCGGTCGAGGCTGGCGGCCGACTCGTCGAACCGGACCTGCACGAGTTTGGTCGCCGGGTCGGCTTCGGTGACCTTCACGCTGGGCAGCGCCTCCAACGTCCGTGTCACCGTCTTCACGCAGCCGCCGCAGTGGATGGCGGGAATCTTCAGGGTGGCCTCCGTAGACATCGTGTCGCCTCTCTCCTGCCTCGCTACTTATTCGACAGCTCGTACAGCTGCAGCAGCTCGCCGATCACCTCTTCCGAGCGGCCGTCGCGGATGCCGTCGATGGCGCAGGTGTGGAGGTGGTTATCGAGAATCTTCCCCTCAAGCTTCTCGATCGCCCTCCGCACGGCGTACGTCTGCTTGAGGATGTCCACGCAGTACTTCTCCTCCTCCACCATGCGACGGATCCCCTGGAAGTGCCCCTCGATGTAGCTCATGCGCTTGAGGGCGTCCTTCTTCGTCTCTGCTCTCATAGCTCGGCTCCTTGCCCGTGTGGGTCTTACCCATACCCCCTGGGTGGGGGTTTGTGATAACAATACCAGCACGGTGCAGGACTGTCAAGTGACCAGGATCACATACCTGTAGATTCGAGGAGATCGTCCGGCCCGCGTCGGCCTGAGCGATGACGCCCGTCAAGAATGACTACGCTGGCACCCATGAAACGTTCGCCGAAGAGGCGGCGTTCCCGCTCATGGTGAGCCTGTCGAACCATGAGCGGCGGACAACCTTTGCATTGCTGCCCAATCGCCGCTCGCCAGTGCCAGCTTCTTCCGCCGCGACCAGCCCTTGATCTGGCGCTCACGGGCGAAAGCCTCGTCCCGGGGTGCGAACTCCTCCTGGAATATCAGGCGCACTGGCAGCCGGGACGCTGTGTATCCGGATAAGACGCGCGTCCGATGCGCCGCCAGCCTGGCTTCCAGGTTGTCTGCATGCCCTGTATAGATGGAGCCATCGGCGCACCGTAGCATGTAGACGTAGAAGCTCACCTCAAACTCTCTCTCCGCCCATCCTTCGACAGGCTCAGGATGAGCGGGGCAGGTGTCCCCCAGTGGTCTAGTCTCGCCCTCGCTGCAGCACGTCGGCCCTTCTCACTCCCCTCAGCGCCCTTGCAGCTCGTTCGCCACGGCGTTGGCCGGAGCGATGACGCCCTACTGCTCCTCCCAGAACGATTCGAGCGCCTCCGCTGTCTCCTTCGAGCGCTGCACCGGCCACCAGTGGCTGCACCCCTCGAACGCCACAAATCTCGCGCCGGTCCGCTTGGCCATCCTTTGGGCGAGGTCCATCGGCCCGAACGGGTCGTCCTTGCCCCAGATGACCAACCCCGGCCTCTCGACGCTGTCTACGTCCGGTGACCACTCCTTCCAAACGCCCACCGCCGACCGGTATAGCGGCAGGATCGCCGCCTTCATCCGGTCGTCAATCCTCGCCGCGAACTGCCGCGCCAGCTCCTCCGGAACGCCCTCCGCTATGTAGACCTGTGCCATTACATCGGGCGTCATCGCCTGCATCACCTGCTCGCCCTGACCAGCCGTCTGCCACATCTTGGCCACCGGATGCCACTCGTACGCTTCGTCAAGCGCACCGCCGCCCGCCGCCCACGTCCGGACCAGGTCCGGCCGCAGGCACACCACTCGCTCGGTGAGCAGCGCCCCCCAGTCGTGCCCGACCAGATCGACGGGCTCGCCGATCCTCTCCAGCTCCCCGATAAGCCAATCGACGTACTCCTCTTTCGTCGACCCGAACCCCTCCGGCGCGTCCACGCCGAACCTCGGCAGCGACACCGCCTGCGTATCCCCCCGTGACAGATGCGAAAGGACTCCGTCCCACAGGTAGTGTGTATCCGGCACTCCGTGAACGAAGATCGCCGGCACGTTAGACCTCACTCCCCCCACCGCGCCAGCAGCTCGTCAGAGATGCCGTTGGCGCGGGCGATGTCGCGGAACATGTAGGCGCTGGCCCGAGGCAGGCGGTTGCGTGTCCCCTCCTCCATCGCGATCAGCCCGAACTTCTGGCGGAACCCTTCCGCCCACTCGAAGTTGTCCTGGAAGCTCCAGTGAAGGTAGCTGCGCACGTCCACGCCCTCGCTGATGGCGCGGTGGACCTGCCGCAGGTGGCGGACGATGTAGCGCTGGCGCTGATCGTCGTCGTCGGTTCCGATGCCGTTTTCTGTTATGTAAATGGGCTTCCCGTAGGGTTTCAGCCTCACCTGCACGCGGTAGAAGCTCTCCGGGTAGACCTCCCAGCCCATCGTGCTCGTCTCCGCGTCGGGACCCGGCGGCACCTGGCGGAGGCCCATTGGCGGCGGCCCTGCCGCGATCACGCTGCGGGAGTAGTTGTTCAGACCGATGATATCCCACGTCCCCTTCAGCCCCGGCGCCTCCTCACCACCAGCCGCCGGCGGGCCGACGACGCCGTCTCTGATCCCCTCCAGCCAGTAGCCGTTCCAGTACTGGTCGAACAGCTGGGCCGCCTGCCGGTCCTCGTCGGAGTCCGACGCCGGCTCGACGTAGATCAT
>CAZYOV010000055.1:0-15218 GCA_964649215.1 uncultured Dehalococcoidia bacterium | reverse complement strand
CGGGCAGCGCCTGGCGCAGAGCTCGCCTTGCCGAGAGAAACGAACGTCACCTATAAATCAATGGCGATGAGCTATTCCGCCCTACGCGCTGTGCGACCCTACGTAGGGACGCTGGCAAATACAGCCAAGTTATCGACTATTGAACCGCCCCTCTACCCACGCCGAAGCCGTCCCCCACGTCACCATTTTCAGATCCCGAACCACTCCTTGATACGATCGCGGAGCCCACGCTCTTCCCCTCTCTCGTGAACGGCGGCTTTGAGGATGTCCGCGAAGACGGCACCCCTTACGGGACAGTCTGACGCTTGGTTGACACCCACGCAGCCCAGGCGCACAATCGCGGCGGCGTATATTCCACGCAGTACGTTCGAGCGAAAGGGGCTACGTCATGACGCCACGTCTCTTTGTACTGCTGTTCGTCGCCGGTCTGCTCGTATTGGGCATCCTGGCCATCGCCTGCGGCGACGACGGTGGTGGAAACGATGAAGATGCCATCCGCGACACTTTCCAGGCGGTAACCGACGCCTGTAACGCGGGAGATTCTGAGAGAGTGGCAGAGCTGGAAACCTCTGCCGGTCCAGGTTGTCTCCCCCATGGCCTCCATGAGTTTCTATCGGTGAGAGTCGAGGGCGACCCCTCCCGTCAACATGATTCAGACAGATACGCTGTCGGCAACTCCAACAGCCCGACCGGATGGTACAGCAATCCGACCACCGTCAACAAGCCAAAGGGCCTAGTTGCCGAACAGCACGCTAGTCATTCGGCGGCTGGGCAGAGGCCTATTGGAAAGGAGAGAACCCAAAGTCGTTCAAACTGAATAGCAGACCTGAAGCGCTAATTGAGGGAGGGGTTGCTGTTCAAGCCTAACCCTAGGCTACGAGTAGATCGCGCTGTGACAGCGAACATTGGCCAACGTATCATCAGACTGTCCCGTAAGGCACGCCGTACGGCTGGCGAAAGATTGGCGGCGAAATCAGCGCCAGCGGCGCCACTAGCTCTGAGGGAGACCTGTCGGCGTCTCTGTCGTTGGCCCGGGCGGCGTCCCCTTCACATCGTTGACAAATTTCACGGCCAGCATAGAATGGGCGTGACTCCGTCCCTCCTCCTGAGATGCTCGCGTGCCACGGACTGCATTGCTCTTGGCCGGGCTTGGGGCAGCCCTCATCATCGGCGGCCTCACGGCCGTCCGCAGTGAGGCCATCCCGAATACGAGCCAGACATCCTGGGTTGAGCAACACGTCCAGGGCATCACCCCCGGCCAGGTCTACCGCCTCGATGGCTGCCTCACTGTCACCACCTCAGGACTCGAATACGTATCGCTTCGTGTCGCCTGGTATGAGGACCCAGATGGTTACGGATCCTCAATCCACCAAGATGAGTGGCCCGGAAACCCCTGGCTCATCGGTTCGGAGCGGTGCCTCTCCCTGACCAACGCCGATGCCCCGTGCGCTGCCCGATCCGCCCGCTACGGGGTGGTGGTCAAGGGCGATACTGGCGCCCTCGATGTCTCCAGCCTAGACTTCTCCCTTGAGCCGGGAGCAACGCCTATCGCCTGCGCCACTCCCACACCAACCCCCAGCCCAACGCCTGCGCCGGAGTCTGCAGGGACGCCGAAGCCGTCCCCCTCGTCACCATCTTCAGATCCCGAACCACTCCTTGACGCGATCGCGGAGCCCACGCTCTTCCCCGCTCTGGTGAACGGCGGCTTCGAGGATGTCCGCGAAGACGGCACGCCGTACGGCTGGCGAAAGATTGGCGGCGAGATGAGCGCCAGCGGCGCCACTAGCTCTCAGGGAGACCTGTCGGCGTCGCTGCTGAGCCGCACAGAGTCGACGAAGTGGCTGTATCAAGCAGTAAGCGTGGAAGGAGGCTCGTTCTACCAGCTACGAGCGATGGCGCTGAAGAACGACCCGGCGGCACGGGAGGTATTGCTACGCGTCTCCTGGTACGCAAACGCTGACGGCAGCGGAAGCCAGCTCAGCACGGTGGACTCGTCAGCGCTGGCGGAGGACTCGCCGGAGTTCGTCGCGTTGGATACCGGCCCGGTACGAGCGCCGCCCGAAGCGCGGTCCGCCAAGGTCCGGCTATTGCTTAGGCCGACATCGGCTTCGCCCACTGTGGTCTATTTCGACGACGTGCGGTTTGAGGGAACGGCCGCGCCGCCGCCCGAAGGCGGCCCGGCCAGCGGGCAGCAGATCCGAAGCGCGATGGAAGACGGGGGTGGCGCGGCGACCGGGAACGTCCTGCCGGCGGACGCCGAGGTTCTGAACCTGTCGGCAGGCCCAGCAGATCTCGTCAACGTCAGAGAGGAACTAAAGCAGCCTGCTACTCTGGCCGATAGCGGCGGTCGCCCGCTGTGGCCGCTGCTCCTCGCGCTGGGGGTGCCCGCAGCCGGCCTCACGGTCATGGCGGGCAGCGCCTGGCGCAGAGCTCGCCTTGCCGAGAGAAACGAACGTCACCTATAGATCAATAGCGATGAGCTATTCCGTCACCGCGCCCAACACCATACCCACCTCTAACAACACCAGGGAATACACGGCGACCAGGCAGAGCCGGATGAGGGGTCGAACGCACCCAATGTGCTTTGACTGTCTCCCCCTTGGGCGCTATGCTTCCCCTGCTAGGAGGGCCGCCCAATGGAGCCCCGCTCCAGGTCTACGATCGCCGTATCTAGGCATACTACGCTCTAGCCGCAGGTTGAGGCAGCCAGGAGGCGAAAAATGGCGTATGCGGACTTGAAGCTGCTGAAGACGCGGCTCGATCAAGGGGTGCTGTTCGTCACGATCGACAACCCGCCGATGAACCTGTTCGACATCCAGCTTATGCAGGAGATGAACCGAATTGGCAAGGAGATCGAGGCCGACAAGGAGGTCAGAGTCGTCGTCTTCGACAGCGCGAACCCGGACTTCTTCATCGCCCACGCGGACATCAACGCGATCCTCAGCCTGCCCACGCAGGCGGCACCGAAGTCGGACAAGCTGGGCTTTTTTCACGCCATGGTCGATCGCTTCCGGACTATGCCGAAGGCCACGATCGGCAAGATCGAGGGGCGGGCCCGTGGTGGCGGCAGCGAATTCCTGCTATCGCTCGACATGCGGTTCGCGGCCTTGGGGAAGGCGGTCCTAGGCCAGCCCGAGGTGGCGCTGGGGATCCTCCCCGGCGGAAGCGGAACCCAGCGCCTGCCTAGGCTCATCGGCCGCGGCCGAGCGCTGGAGGTGGTTCTTGGCTGCGATGACTTCACGGCGGACCTCGCCGAGCGGTATGGCTACGTGAACCGAGCCCTTCCTCAGGACGAACTTGGCCCCTTTGTGGACGGGCTAGCCTACCGGATAGCCAACTTCCCGGCCGAGGCCATTGCCCTCGCCAAGGAATCCGTGAACAACGCCGCCGAGATAGGCACAGTTGAGGGGCTGCTGGAGGAGGCCCACTTGTTCAATCGCCTGGCCGCATCTGAAGCCAGCCGGCGCCTCATGCGTCGCTTCCTGGAGCTGGGTGCCCAGACCTCTGAAGCCGAGCTCGACCTGCGTCCCATCGTGGACCAACTGAGCGAGTGAGGATCTGCTAACGCGGCTGGCAGCAGGTGGTGCAGGATAGTCCCGCCATGGAGCCGCGCATTCAGTACGCCCAGACCACCTCAACTTAGAGGCGCGATCTCCCTTCGCGGCGATCCGATCAGTCGTCACACCTGCCGAAACACTGATACACAGTCATAAACGTATCGCAGTTCACGTTGCCCCCCTCTGTCTCCGCATGAAACGTCATGACCTCCACGAGAGAACCCTTGGGGATAGATTCACCGTCGGTCACGGTAAAGGTCACGGCGTCATCCGTCACCGTCACGCTACCCTCAGTGCCGGAAATGACGTTCCCACTGCTGTCAGTTTGACCCTGTCTCTGCTCTCCAGCGTGAATTTCGGCTAAGCCTTCCCAGCCGAACAGTAATAGTATGACCGCTATGCTATAGGCCTGCTCGAAGCTAATCGTCGGCGACTGAACTGGGACGACCTCCACCACAATAGTCTCCCCCACCTTCTTTACGTTTACTCCACTGATTTCAACTGCCGGATCGTCCACGGCCGCGCCCGTAGCGCAGTCCGTCGCATCGTCCAGGGGATCGCTGAATTCGAGTAGCGCATCATCGTCGTCTGGCGCAGTACCGGACGTCGGCGTCGGCGTGGCCTCTGGGGTCGGCGTAGGCGTAGCGGTGGTCGTGGGGGTGGGCGTGGGCGTAGCGGTGGTCGTGGGGGTGGGCGTGGGCGTGGCCGACGCGACGCACTCGATGACGCTGTCTATGACCAACTTGATAATTGTTGTGATCTCTCCCTCAGGCTGATCCGGCACAATCACCGAGCTTACGCTCGTTACTTGGACTCCGTAAGTGCCCCTCCCCGGAGATTCGGCGCACAGAAACGATTCAGTTCGCTCGTCTGTCTCCTCCCCGGGTTTCAGGCCAAGCTCTCCCGCCGTCCCCCCCCCAAAGACAAACGAATCAAGCACCCGGTCATGGGAAACACGCCCGAAAGCCAATATGTTACCGCCAACGAAAGTTAGCGTGACCGTCCCGGACTTGTCGGTATTCTTCGCCTTCATCTTGGCCATGAACTTACCGCCCACTGGTTGCTCTCTTTTTACTTTCTCCAAAGAAAACGTCAGCGAGCTCTTCGTCCTGGTCAGCCAGCTAAAGTGACTGAGTTCGCCTCGCACCACGATCGTGTCCCCGCCCAGCGTCGCCTCCGTCACCGGTTCGTTCAGCAGCTCCCGCTCACCGTCCTCGGTCAGGCTGACCAGAGCATACGCCGTGATCTCGCCTTCGGGCTCGTCCTCAAGCTCATCGCGGTCCAGCTCCAGGCTGACAGTCACCGGCCCCAAGAATCGGAGGCCTTCCGGCTCCAGCCGGTAGCCGTCGCCCGCTCCCTGCACGACTTGAAGCTCCTCGGGGAGCTCCTCCAGGGGCACAGAGGTGATGGTGATCTCGACATCCTCGTCGAGGGCGCCGGGCGGGATGGTGAGGATCAGCTTGCCGTCGTCGCTGGTGATGACCAGGGGCTCTTCGCCCCCGCCGACCACGAGGACGCCGCCTGCGCCGTTGCCGCCGCAGGCGGCGAGTGCGACCAGCGACACCAATGCGAAGCCGAGGAACGAGACACGACGAAATATTGACATGGTGACCCTCCCATATCGCTGGCGTGGCGGGCGTCAGTTCGCTCCGTGGCGGAGCAGGTTTGTGGGAAGTATATCTCGGCGGGGTACTTGAGCCAAGGCTGACCCGGTGCGGCTGTTCGAGGTGAGGTGGCGAGAGAGCCAGGGGCCCCGTTGACATCCGCCCCGCCCAGGCGCACAATCGCGGCGATAGGCGAAGAAGTCCAGAGAGGAGGTTTGCGATGGCTTTTGAGCTGACCAGCACCGCCTTCGCCAATAGTGATCCGATCCCGATGAAATACACCTGCGACGACCAGGACATATCCCCACCGCTGCAGTGGAAGGACCCGCCTGAAGGCACTCGGAGTTTCGCCCTCATCTGCGATGATCCCGACGCACCGGTGGGCACCTGGGTCCACTGGGTGATTTACAACCTCTCGGGGTCGACGCTGAGCCTGCCGGAGGCCGTACCATCCGATGCTGACCTCCCTGACGGCGGCCGGCACGGCCAGAACAGCTGGGGGCGCCCAGGCTACGGAGGCCCGTGCCCGCCCGGCGGCACCCACCGCTACTTCTTCAAGCTCTACGCGCTGGATGCCGAGCTCGAACTGGCCGCCGGCGCGAGCAAAGATGAGGTGCTCCGCGTCATGGAGGGACACATCCTGGCCTCGACAGAGACGATGGGAGTTTACAGCCGGCAGTAGTTGACGCTGAACTCCCCGCCCAGGCGCACAATCGCGGCAGCACTCGATGCGCTTGTAGCGGCTTCCCTTCCGGGGGCGGCTACTCCTGCTTGATGGGCGCCATCAACTGCTGTTTCTTGCTCTCCGGCATGCTGGCAAGGTCCGTGTTTTGACCGTATTTGCCATGGGCCGCCATCTCCCGCAGCAGCGCCAGAAGCTCCTCGTTCTGCTCCTGTAGATGGCGAATGCCCGACGGCATTCGCCACATCATCCGCTCCATCACCGCCCCCGGCGCTCGAGACACGCGCTCGCGTATCTTTGCGCGCCGCTCGGGCGGCAGCGCGCGGCGAACAGCAATCGCCGCCACGATCGCCGAACCGATCGACAGACCCATCGTCCCAGCGAACACGATACCCATCAGTAACAACACCTTCGTCATGGCGCCCTCCTTGCCCTAACAGCAATATTCGGACATCGCGCTCCCGATCGACATAGATCAGTTTCTAACGGTGTGCGGCGTCGCCGCATGGTGAGGACTAGTTAATTTCGTACCTATTTATCGTTATCGAGAGTGTGCTCGGCGGGACGGCAGACAAGACAGGGGCCTGCGTGACCCTCCGCAGCCGCGCAGGGTCATCCAACGCACGATGTGCCGTTCCCCCGGTGATCGAGCGTACACTTCTTGTCCTCAGCCAGTTGCTTGAATAGCCCAAAGTCCCATTGCTACCGAAAAATAGGTACGAAGGTACTTAGCCTTAGCAATGTAGTGACTCTCAGGAGGCGGCTAAAGTTAAAGAGGCCGAGCGTGCCGTCTGACCACCCCCCTCCGAATCGGAGTTGGCTCGGGCGGCGCGCTTCGGCTGTCGCTGGCGATGATGAACGTCGATCCCGTAATGTCGAAGCTGCTCAGCACCACGGATTCAAGTGAGTGGGAGCTGGTCCATAGCTTAGACTTGAATTTCGAGAGCGATCATCCACAGGGGCTGCTCCGGGTCGGCGATCGCTGGTTCCTCTCGAGCGTCCGGTTCCAGAGGACGGACGCGGGGGAACCCGACCCCTCCACCGTGGGGCAAGGCTTTCTCATAGAGCTCGAGCAAGACGGTGAGTCCCTGAAGGAGAAGGGCCGCCTCGAACTCTGCGACGGATTGGTCTACCACCCGGGCGGCATGGCGAGTGAGGGGACAGTCATCTACGTCCCGGTGAGTGAGTACCGGCCCAACAGCTCCTGTCACATCTACAAGGTCGATGTGGGGAAGTTCGAGGTCCTCGGCGAGCCGGTCCAGTTCCCAGACCACCTCGGAGCCCTGTCCATCGATCCCGAGCGCCAGCGGATCTTCGGCATGTCCTGGGCTGCTAGGAAGATCTATATCTGGGACTACGAGTGGAACCTCCTGTATATGAACCTAAACCCGATCGAGAACGTCGCGTACCAGGATATGGATTTCGTAGGAGGGAACACGCTCGCTTGTGGAGGTGTCTGGACCTTCGATTTGGGCGGCCAACAGGTGGAGATCGGCGGCCTCGACCTTATTGACGCCACGACGTGGCTGCCCCACCATCGGATCATGGTCACCACGCGAACGCGCAGCGGTCGGTTGTTGGTCAACAACGCATTCTCCTACAAACTCGCCTATCCGGACCTCTTTCTCGCCTTCGTCCCGGACGATGATGAGCACAGCCAAGTCCAGGTCTATCGTGTCTGAGCTAACCAACGTGATGTGGCTGGTGTTCTGTTAATGCGAAGCTGCCTTGCGAGTTCAGTTGTTCAGCCTGTGACAGGGCAAAAGCTCATACTTTCCGCCGCAATTCTACCGTAGCAGGCGCCGGCCGGCGTATCAGCCAGCCGCACGCCCCGTTGACACCCGCGCAGCCCAGGCGCACAATCGCGGCGGCGGGTCCTGTCCGCTCGCTTTGACGTCTTCCCGCTTCGGCGTGCCCTGAGATCCGTCGAAGCCAATTCGACGGCTAGTTAGGTGCGGTGTATGGCTCAGAAGGAAATCGAGCTCATCCTACTGCGGCAATGGGCGAGCTACATGGCGACGCCGATCTGGATCGCGGACTCAGACGAGAACCTCCTCTATTTCAACGAGCCCGCCGAAGCGATCCTGGGGCTTCGGTTCGACGAGGCCCCCGAACTGACGCTAGAGGAACTTCCCGCCTACTTCCAGCTAACCACCGAGGATGGAACGCCACTATTGTGGGAGGCTTTTCCTCCTACCGTCGCCCTCAGGGACCATCGGCCATCCCACCGGCGGCTCCGCGGTCGGGGGCGCGACGGTGTATGGAGGACGGTGGAGGTCACGGCCTTCCCGCTGGCGGGACAGGCCGGCCGGAACTTGGGCGCGGTGGCAATCTTCTGGGAGGTCGAGAGTTAATGAGAGTGAGGCTGTGGGGTACGCGGGGCTCGTTGCCAGACGCCGGGCCGGAGACCGTGCGCTACGGCGGCAACACCGCCTGCGTCGAGGTACGAGGAGACAATGGGGCCTTGCTCATTCTGGATGCCGGGACGGGAATCCGCCGTCTCGGCGCGAACCTGGGAGCCGGTGTCTCACGCGTCGACGTCCTCTTGACGCACCTGCATATGGACCACATCCAGGGACTCGGCTTCTTCGACCCCCTCTACCAGCCCGACCTGGAGGTTCACATCTGGGGTCCGGCATCGACCACCCTCGACCTGCGTGAGCGCCTGGCAAGGTATCTCTCACCGCCTCTCTTCCCTGTTCGACTTCGCGACCTTCCTTGCCGGTTGACCCTGCACAACGTGCCGTTGGGAAACTTTGAGATCGGGGGCCTGGGCATGACGGCGGACCTCGTGTGCCACCCCGGGCCGACCCTCGGGTACCGGATCACGGAGGATGCCACCTCCATCGCCTATCTGCCCGACCATGAGCCTGCCCTTGGCGCCCGCCAAATTCCCGAGGATCGCGATTGGATTTCTGGGTTCGACCTCGCCTCCCGCGTTTGCCTGCTCATCCACGACGCCCAGTACAGCGATGCCGAGTATGAGATGCACGTTGGGTGGGGTCACAGCTCCATCCGTCACGCTCTCGAATTCGCCTCCGCCACGGGTGTGGAGCGGCTCGTCACATTCCACCACGATCCGGCTCACGACGACTCGGCGCTCGACAAGCTCATTGAAGAAGGCCTGAGAGAGTTTGATCCTCCCTTTGAACTCGTGCCCGGAGCCGAGGGTGCCAGCTTCCAGTTCGGCCCCATTGGCGTGGAATAGTCCTGCCATGGAGCCGCGCATCCAGTACGCCAAGACCACGGACTGGGTGAGCATCGCCTTCACGACTGTGGGCAAGGGGCCACCTCTCGGAATGAAATGTACAAGGCAGCCGATATAGGAGAACGCCGATGACCCGCGACACGAGGCTCAGGTCTGCCCTAGTCATCCTCTACACTGTGGTTGTGGCAGGCGCGGCGTTCGGAGCCGGTTACGCTGCGTATGAGATTGGCGACGATGGGGGCGAGACGGGAGATGAAATCACTGGGCAGAACATTGACCAAAGAATCGACGCCCTCATCGCTGCCACGTTGGACAGATTCGAGGGCTGTGAGCCCGAGTTTACTCGGCTGTTTAGGCTCATCGGTCAGCACCTGGCCGACCAACTATCGGGGAGTGCGCTGGAGCGGGAGCTTCGAATAGCGGGTGCGCAGCTGCTCGCCTGTGGCGCGGTCTGATGAAGGGGCTGGCAGCGTCTTTCAACTGGTTCCCACCCGCCCAGCCCAGGCGCACATTCGCGGCGCCGGGTCATTGTGGCCGCTGCTTCTCGCTTTCGGAGTGCCCGCAGCCAGCCCCACGGTCATGGCGAGCAGCGCCTGGCGCAGAGCTCGCCTTGCTGAGAGAAACGAACGTCACCTATAATCAATATCGATGAGTGATAGGGCAACCGCAGCCGAGTCTATGAAAGCGAAAGGCTCGGGGCAGAGTACAGGCACACCGCGGGTTATCGCTATAGATGGGCCAGCGGCGGCGGGCAAGAGCACCGTCGGTCGCGAGATCGGCATCCAGCTCGGCTATCCGTTCCTGGATACAGGAGCTATCTACCGGGCTATGACCTGGACGGCGTTGCACCGCGGCGTTGACCTCAGCGACGAGGACGCCCTCAGCGAGCTGGCGTCATCCCTCAGCATAGACGTCGGACCGCCTACCCCGGTAAGCATCGAGCCGTCGACCATCTTCGTGGACGGGCAAGACGTCACTCGCTTTCTCCGCCAACCGGAGGTAGAAGCGGCGGTATCGCTTGTATCTCGGGTAGCAGGGGTACGCAATGCCCTCGTTAAGGTGCAGCGGGATCTCGCCGGGCGCAACGCGGTGGTGATGGCGGGCCGTGACATCGGCACGGTGGTGCTGCCGAATGCCGACCTGAAGCTGTATCTAGATGCCTCAGTCGAGGAGAGGGCGCGGCGCCGATTCGCGGAGCTATCGGCCCTGGGCATGGACCTTACGGAGGAGGACGTGCTACGAGACCTGCGCCGCCGCGACCGGATCGATTCGGAGCGCTCCGTGTCACCCCTCCGTCCCGCCGAGGACGCGGTCATCCTGGATACTGATGGCCTAACACTTGAGAAAGTTGTGCAGCGGCTGATGGAGATCGTTGAGGGTTCAGCGTGAGGAACCTTTTCCACACCGTTTACTACTGGGTCAACGTGATGACCTGGGTGAAGCTGCTCGTCCTGCTGGCCGTCAAGCGCGACGTCAAGGGCCTGCAGCATATCCCTCGTAAAGGCGCTCTGATCCTGGCCAGCAACCACCTCAACGTGGGGGATCCCTCTGTGCTCACCGGGATCACGCCACGGCGCATCGTCTGGATGACCAAGCAAGAGCTGTTCGATATCCCGGTGTTCGGCATCCTGTACCACCTGTTCGGCTGTATCCCGGTGCGGCGGTTCCAGGCTGATCTGCGAGCGCTGCGGCAGTCCCAGGAAGCGCTGCGACGCGGCCTGGTGCTGGGCATGTTCCCCGAAGGCACACGGAGCGGCGAGAGCGGTCTGGGGCGGGGCGAGCCCGGCGCGGCGCTCATCGGCATGCGCACCAACACGCCCGTCTTGCCGGTCGCCATCTGGGGCACGGAGGGCATCAAGCTGCCGCGCGATTTCTTTCGGCGGACAGAGATCCACATCCGCTACGGGGAGCCGTTCTACCTGCCCAGACCGGAGCGGCTCACCAAGGAAGCGGTGGAAGAGGGAGCCGAGATCATCATGAGGCGAATCGCGGAGCTATTACCCCAGAGGTACCGTGGGATATACGCTGATACAGAGCCACGAGCGATCGCAACCAAAGGGGCAATGCAGTAACGATGGAGATACTCCTGGCCAAGGATATGGGCTTCTGCTGGGGCGTCCGCCGCGCCATCGATATCATGGAGAAGGCGACGGAGGAGCGGGGCGAAATCGTAAGCCTGGGACCCATAGTCCACAACCCGCAGGTGGTACGTGAACTGGAAGACAAGGGAGTGCGCGCCTCTAACAAGCCCCCGTACGACAACTCTCTGCCCGTGGCCATCACCGCCCACGGCGCGGGCCCAGAGGTGCTTCAAGAGGCGCGAGCGCGGGGCACGGAAGTGATCGACACCACTTGCCCTATCGTCACCCGTTCTCAGCGCTGGGCCAAGAAGATGGCGGAGGCCGGCTTCACGGTCGTCATCTTCGGTGACGCCCGCCACCGCGAGGTTAAGGGTGTCCTAGGATGGGCCGGCTCACACGGCGTGGCCCTACGAGACGGAGACCCTATCCCAGATGATCTACCGTCAAGGCTAGCTATCATATCCCAGACCACACAGAGCCCAGAGCGCTTTGCCGACTTCGTTTCCAGACTAATGCGGGAACGTGTAGATGCGATCAGTGAGCTGCGGGTCATCAATACCCTTTGCGATGTTACGTCAAGCCAGCAGGCGGCCGCCAGCGAGTTGGCGGAGGAGGTTGACCTGATGTTAGTGGTAGGCGGCCATAACAGCGCCAACACTAAGCATCTACTGGAAGTCTGCCGTGAGGAGGGGGCCAACGCCTATCACGTTGAGTCTCCGGCTGAGGTAAAGGCGGAATGGCTGAAGGGCTGCAATCGGGTCGGCATTACGGCGGGCGCCTCGACGCCGGACTCCACCGTCGAATCGGTGGTCCGCCGCATCCAACGCCTTGGCGCGGAACTGGAAGGCGCACGCAGCCGCCGTTAATTCCGACGTGGGCATAACCCCAGCCATCGCCTGACGTTACTTACTAGAGAACGCCCGACAGTAAGGGGACTTGGCCAATGTGTGGAATCATGGGATACGTGGGTTCCCGCCCCGCAGGCCCGATCCTCATCGATGGGCTGGGACGGCTGGAGTACCGTGGCTATGACAGCGCCGGCATCGCCGTCCTTGCTGAGAACGGCGGCCTCTCCATCCACAAGCGAGTCGGCAAGCTGGAAGCCCTGGCCTCTGCCATTGCCGACCGTTGGCCCACTGGACACGAAGGCATAGGCCACACTCGCTGGGCCACCCACGGCAAGCCCAGCGACATCAATGCTCACCCCCACGCCGATTGCACCGGCGACGTGGCGGTCATCCACAACGGGATCGTGGAGAACTACCTGGAACTCAAGGCGAAGTTGGCGATGGCCGGGCACAGCTTCTCCTCGGAGACGGACACCGAGGTTATCCCCCACCTTCTTGAGCACTACCTGGGCGAGAACGAGGACCTAGTGACAGCCCTCAGAAAGACGATCGGGCGCTTGGAAGGCGCGCACGCCATCGTGGCGATGAGCCGCCAGCACCCGGGGACGCTCGTGGCGGCGCGAGTGGGTAACGCGGGGGGCGTAGTCATTGGTTACGGCGGCGGCGAGAACCTGCTGGCCAGCGACCTGCCTGCTCTTCTTCCTCACACCCGCCGCGTGGTGTTCCTAAACGACAGGGAAGTGGCCCAGGTCACGGCAACCAACGTTGCCTACTGGGACAGCGAAGGACGGCCTCTAGGGAAAGAGCCACAGGAGATCCCGTACGACTCCGTATCTGCGGCCAAGGGGCAACATAAGCACTTTATGCTCAAGGAGATCATGGAGCAGCCGGAGTCCATTCTCGACACCATACGAGGCCGCGCCCAGTTCGACACGCCAGCCGTCCAACTGGAGGACATCCCCCTCAGCAAGGAGCAGCTCGCCAAGGTGCGGCGGGTGGTTTTTGTGGGGATGGGGACCAGCCTCCACGCGGCTATGATCGGCCGTCACTACATGGAGCGCATCGCGGGGATACCAGCGGAGGTGGACAACGCCTCCGAATACCGCTACCGCGCGCCCATAATTGGGCCTGACACGCTAGTCGTATCGGTGAGCCAGTCCGGGGAGACGGTGGATACGTTAGCTGCCATGGAGGAGGCGAAACGACAGGGTGCGCAGCAGATCACCATCTGCAACGTCGCAGGCAGCCAGGCCACACGCATCGCCGATGGCGTAGTGTACACCCGCTGCGGCTTGGAGATCGGCGTCTGCAGCACTAAGACATTCACCGCCTCAGTGACGGCGTCGTACCTGCTCGCCTGCTATCTGGGTCAGGCGCGCGGTCTAATCGATCGAGAGCGGATGGGCGGGCTCCTGGAGCCGCTCGCACGGGTGCCTTACCTGGCCGGCGAGGTGACGAAGCGGGAGGCAGAGTTCGAGCGGCTGGCCCACCAGTTTCACCGCTACAACAACTTCCTTTACCTGGGCCGCGGCATCCAGTTTCCCGTGGCCATGGAGGGCGCCCTCAAGCTCAAAGAGGTCAGCTACATCCACGCCGAAGGATACCCGGCCGGCGAGATGAAGCACGGGGCCATCGCCCTAATAGACCCAGAGATGCCGGTCATCGCTATCGCGCTTAACGACGAGATGCACGACAAGATGATGAGCAACATCGAGCAGGTGAAAGCGCGCGAGGGGACGGTGATCGCCCTGGGCTCAGAGGGGGACGAAGAGCTGGCCGCCAAGGCGGACCATGTCATCTACGTCCCTGAGGCGTCTCCGCTGCTCTCACCCATATTCACTACTATCCCCTTGCAGTTCTTCTCCTATCACATCGCCCTGCGCCGCGGCTGTGACATCGATCAGCCGCGAAACCTGGCTAAGACCGTCACCGTCGAATAGTCAGACGCCACTCTGTGAATACGCTAAGTGGTTTATTTCCATAGCTAGCGTCTATCGCTCGCCTCCTGAGTTATTAGATGGACAGATATTTACTTGTTCTATATAATTGGCAGTCGTGGATCCTCAGGAGGACCGCCCTGTAAGGGTGTCTAAAGGGGGAGCGCTAGATGAAGCGAGTGGTCTGGTTCCAGGAAGTGGACAAGGACGACGTCGGCCTGGCCGGCGGCAAAGGTGCCAACCTGGGCGAGCTCACTAAGGCCAAGATACCCGTCCCGCCTGGGTTTATCGTTACCTCTCACACCTACTTAGACTTCCTTGGGCAGTCCGGCGTGAAGCCTAAGATCTCTGAACTTCTGTCTGACCTTGACCCCAACGATAGCGCCCGCCTTCAGCGTGTGGCCGCTGGGATCAAACGTCTGATCACGGAATCGAAGATGCCGGATGACGTCGCTGCCGAGATCCGCCGCGCCTATTGCGAGCTTGGTGAAGGGCCGGTAGCGGTGCGCAGCTCCTCTACGGCAGAGGACCTGGTGGAGGCCTCCTTCGCGGGACAGCAGAGCACCTTCCTTAACGTCATCGGCGAGGAGAACGTAGTCGCTGCTGTGAAGGCCTGCTGGGCATCACTGTTTGAGGCACGGGCGATCTTCTACCGCGGGCAGGCGGGCTTCGAACACTTGAAGGTTGGCATGGCCGTGCCGGTGCAACGGATGGTCCAGTCTAACCGTTCCGGCGTGATGTTCACCATAGAGCCGGTAAGTGGAGATAAGACGAAGATAGTAATCGAGGCCATCTACGGCCTCGGCGAGGCTGTCGTGTCGGGCGCATTGACGCCCGACTTGTACATTCTGGACAAGGAATCGCTGAACATCCTGCAGAAGACAGTAGCCCGGCAGGAGAAACAGTTCCTCCGCAACGAGGACTCCACCACCTTCGGCGAGGAAAACAACCGCTGGGTGGAGGTGCCTAAGGACGATGTCCAGCTACAGAAGCTCTCCGATGAGGAGATCGTAGCGCTGGCGGCGATTGGGAAGCGGGTGGAGGAGTACTACGGGACGCCGCAAGACATCGAGTGGGCGGAGGAGAAGGGGGAGATGTACCTCGTGCAGTCGCGGCCGGTCACCGTTACGCGAGAAGCAGCGGCAGAGGGAAACGGCCTGGTGGCAGAGACTGCGCCTATCCTTCTGGAGGGCTCGCCGGCAAGCCCCGGCGTCGCCGTCGGTAAGGTGAAGATTATCCTTAACCCGTCTGAGATCGACAGGATCACCGAGGGCGACATCCTGGTCACCGAGATGACTACG
>CAZYOV010000054.1:0-15246 GCA_964649215.1 uncultured Dehalococcoidia bacterium | reverse complement strand
GCGTTTAGTCCGCAGCAATCCAGAATCAGCCGTGCTACCGTTACACAATCCCGCAACGCCACGCCGATTGTATCAGACAGGCGGAAGCTCTCGCAAAAGAGCCAGCCTCTTGGCCGCCGCGAGTGTGCGCCTGGGCGGGGCGGGTGTCAACGGGAGGCTGGCGGATGTGCCTCCTCTGGTACGCCAGCCACCCCTCTGGCGGCGGCGGCTCCTGGCCTGGGCAACACAAGCCTATCCGCAGGTCCACTCTCTTAGGAGAGGCCAAGCGTCGTCGTGCGTGACGCCGTACCGGAACACTGAACCGGTCGGCATGCCCAGCTGAGAGGTGTAATCAAGGTAGCGTGACCACGCGTCCATGTCCGGCGACGCTCCTTGGCCGACCGGCCGGAGCGGCAAACTGTACGACCCCAGCAAGCTCACGGACACATTGAGCAGGAACTCGGGGGTGATCCCATCGGGACCGGGCGGAAAACCGCTGGCCTCGTACCGATCTATGTTCGGCTGAGTGTTGAACGTCTCCCAATAGATTAGGGGGCCCAGCGCATCGCTGAAGGAGGCGAACTCGGCCAGCGGAAGCCTGTCTAGTGCCCACGGGCGCGGCTCGACTGTGGTGACGATAACGGCGCCCGGGCGAAGCCGCCTCAGCTCGTTGCCGAACTCGTTGGCGGCCTCCGGCGTCCCCTGCCAGTACCCTGACCAGGGTTCCAGGTCGATGAAGAGGCTGCGGGCTCCGGCTGCCAGCACCTCAGCGGCCATCTGCGCCTCGCGCTTCGGGTCGATACCTTGCACGACAGTGTATGCGTGGAACGGCACACCGCGTGACTCGAAGTACTGCGCTAGCTCGCTCACTTGCTCAGGGCCGCTGACGGCATCGGGAGAGTCGTCTTCCTCCGCCATCCAGCCGGTGCCCTTGTGCGTCTTGAGGATGATGCCCATGTTATGGTCTGACAGCACCGCCGCGATCTCCTCCGGCGAGCCGTCAACCTCGAACTGCCAGACCCAGCTCAAGTGTCGCACATTGGTGCATACGGGCTGCGGCGTGGGAGTGGGTGTGGGCGAAGGTGTGGGGATGGGAGTTGGAGCCGGCGGGACAGCAGCGAGCGGGGGTAGTGTGGGGATGGGAGTCGGTGTGGGCGTGGGGATGGGAGTCGGTGTGGGCGTAGGCGTGGGCGTGGGAGCTGGCGTGCGGATTGGTGTTGGGGTAGGCGGAGACGTGGGGCTAAGAGTGGGCGCTTGGACATCCCCTGCAACTGCGGGCTCGTCCCCCGCTCTCATAGCGAAGACGAGAGCGGCAACCACTAGTGGCATTAGGAGGCCCGCGCAGAGAGTCGGCCCCTTCCACTGCCAAGACAGCTCCCAGAATCGCTTCCAGTACGAGCCGATTAGCCGCCCCAATATCTAGCTTCTCAGGAACGTCGTGACTGCCCGCGGCCCCCTCCTAGGTTCGGCAGATAGTGCGATTGTGCGCCTGGGCGGGGCGGGTGTCAACGGGAGAGCCGCCGCGCTAGAAGAGTATCGTTAGGGAGATATGACTGCCAACCGCGTCGCACCTTGCCCGAACGGTTGACTTGACCCGACTGCTCAGTGCTATGTGGCGGCGTGACGATAAGCTGATTGGCTTGAAGCTCAGTCACGAGCGCCGTTTCCGCGTCAGTGACTCTACTCGGCTTGCTGCAACGCCGCTCGTCGCGTCGCCAGCGCTGCAATAGCCGACTCCTGACCACAGCCGAACGCGTTGTTGACCGCCTCCGCGACGCCGCCAGCAGACACATGCGCGGTGTGATAGATGACGATGTTGCGATTGTGGAGGTAGGAAGAGAACCCCTCTTCGGGGAGGACTCCAACACCTACGTGCTCGACGTAGTCCGTCGAGTGGATGTTTCTCGAGAAGTTTCGATACACGGCATTGTAGGCTTTCAGGTGTCCGGTGGCTCTGGCGCGTTGTTCCATGGAAAGGCCGGTAAAGCCGTGGCGCTTCATGCGAGCAAGTTCCTTCGGGGGGTATTCAGCAGCTATCTCGTCGATTGCCTGCTCCCAATCTTTCCGGTTCACGTCCTCAATCGCAGGAAAGAAATCCGCGGCCTGAAGCTGGCGGAATTTCTCCAGCATCATGGCGTGCAGGATTCTCTTATTCGCCTCGCCCCCGACACTAGCTAACATTTGACAAAAGCAGTCGAAAGTTACTCTCAGCTCGAATAGTACTCTAGTGAGCGCCTCGGACTGCTCGTACAGGCGCTCGGACATGAGGAGGTTGACCGCGCTGAGAGTCCGAGTGCTCTTCAAAAGAAAGCCACGGAGGTTCCTCGCGGCCACCTCGGCGGGGATTGACTTTTGCACGTCGATTCCTTCAAGGACACGAGTGCACACGCCCTCCAAATCCTGATTGAGTTGTAGCCACTCCCGTTCCGTCTCTGTCATGACACGAACATTCTACCCGCTAGACAGTGCCAAGGCTGCCTCCATCTTGGAAGCCGCCTCCGCCTGCAAGTTGGGCATGAGGTGAGAGTACACGTCCAGTGTCAGGCTAACCGTGCTGTGGCCGAGCATCTCTTGAACGACCTTCGGGTGCACGCCCTGAACCAGCAGCAGCGATGCCTACTCCGCCCACTCGGCAATTAGCCGAGTTTGGATTACAAAGGAAGAGAACGTCGCCGTGCCCTGGACAGCGTATTCCCGTTCGCCAGCTGGTAGCGTAAGCGGCGCTGAGCGTACTCGCTCATGTATCTCCTCTCCAACTCCAGCCGATACGCAGATTTCACTACCGCTAACAGGCTCGTCAGCGGTGTTGTCATGCAAGCGCACGCAGGCCGATACGGGATTGTTGGCGTTGGCAGGGAGCGTGATGCCCACCTCAAGGCGAAAAGTTGCTAAGGCAGGATAATCGGAAGCATCAAGGCCAATGCTATCTTCCGCCTGCTTGCCTACGAAAATCCAATCGGGGGCGGTGGTATCGACTGTGAACCTGCCGCCAGCAATGGAAATCTGGTCTTCCCGCTGCTGCGGCGGCGGTGTCGGCGTGGGTGTGGCGCACTGTGCAGACGGGCCTGGGCAGGGCGGGGCTGCTGACGCTGGCCCCTCTGATGCGCCTCCAGCAAGCGCGAATCCAACGACGATGCCGAGGGCAAGGATGACTACCGCTAGGGCTGTGAACTTCATGGCGAACCTCCTCCTGTGCTAGTACAGAGGGAGTGTCCGCCTGGGCTGGGCGGCTGTCAACGGGGCGCTATGCGACAAAACGCAGGTTGATGGCTGCCGCTGAGGCGGATACACTGAATTAGTAATAAGGAAGACGCCGTGCTGGAAGGCACGACGCCGTCACGCAGACAGGTCAGATTTGAAGGATTCCGCCCTGTCAGCAAGAACGATACAGGAGACTTGACCGGAGTGTCAAGACCTCCGACGGTATCGTCTCGACGGCCTCGGTGCCTCCTGGCGCAGCGCACAAGACAAAGGGAGGCACAACTATGGTTTCTTCAAACGGCACCTCTGTTGCCGAGGCCGCACAGGCTGGCAATGATACCCTGCTGAACATCCGCTGCATGCTGGCGTCCATTCACCACGAGGACGACATCGATAGGGTGTTGGACGCCGGTATTACGGAAGCCTGTTTCGCCGGCGTGGAGACTTGCTGGGAAGTGTTCCAGTACATCTGTAACCGCCTACGCTCCGGCAAGAAGATAAGCAAGAAGGACATCCAGCGGGCCTACGACGTTGACCTTCCGGAGGGAGCCGACGACCCTACACTGTATTCTGGCCTGGTTGTCCGCGCCACGGCCGTTGCCCAAGTGGAGTCCGTTCTCACCGACATGATACCGTGGCTGGAAGGCAAACTTGAGGTTGATGACGAGGAGTTTTATGCGAGCATCCGCACGACCCGAAACCGCCTGCGGGACGTGGCCGCACCTGGGAGTGTCGAGAACGGACAGGTGCTGTGGTACAAGGGCGCTATAGACGCTCCACCGCCCCTGAAGTGGGTAGTTCGAGGGCTTGTCCCCGACAAGTGGGCCACCTTCTTCTACGGAGCGGGCGGGTCAGCCAAGAGCTACTTAGCCGTCTACCTGGCCCTGGCCGTGGCCACCGGCGGCAAATTCCTAGGCATCCCTGCCTCCAAGATGAAGGTGCTGTACCTAGATTGGGAAATGGACGAGGAAACGTTTAGGCAGCGGATATGCCTTATCGCCAAGGGCCTGGGCATGGACGTGAGCGACGGCATTCCCAACCTTGGCTACAAGCGCCTGCACAGGCCACTCAAGGAGCATCTGGACGACATCATAGAGCAATGCGAGGACAACGACACTGGCCTGCTCATCATAGACTCGTTCGGCTTCTCCATGACTGGCATGGACACCAACGCGCAGGCGGACGTGACCGCACAGATGGCACGCATCGCCCAGATACCGGCAGCGTCCGTCATCATCGACCACATCTCTAAGCGGGGCAAGGGCGAGGAGGGGCCGTTCGGAAGCGTCTACAAGAAGAACGCCTCCAGGTGGATGTGGTGGTGTCGCGCGGCCAGCAAGGAGGCGAGCCCCGACGGTGAGGTTAAGCCTGGCATCTTCGTGCGCATGTGGAACGCCAAGCACAACATCGCCGCCCAGCAGGACGATATCTTCCTGCACATCGTGTGGGACGATGAGTTCACACCGACAGCAACGACCATAGACCGTGTGCGGCCAGAGTCTGTGCCTGCATCCCTGACCGACGGCTTCACACGCGAGGAGCAGCAAGTTCCGGAGTTATCCCCAACTCAGGTAGAGGTACTCGATGCCATCGCCGCCTGGCCTGAGGAGAATGAAGGCCCCGCGCCGCAGGAATACGTCTGTGAGTTTACTGGCCTGACTCCGAAGACCGTCATTGGGATTGCAAACTCGCTGAGGAAGCTCGGCGAGATTACTTATGCCAACATCCGCAATGGCCACGAGGGAAGACCTAGTAGGGGCTATTCTCTGGCCAAACAGACTCCGGACTTGGACACAACCGAGGAGGAAGAGAAACTGTAGCCAATATCTCTACAGTAAACTTCACAAAACCCAGAAGGTAAAATGAAGTTTTTTGTAGAACGAATTGCAGAGGAAGCACATCATGAACATCGAACGAATCGCGGAATCGCTGGGTCTGGAGAGGGCCAGGGTCAAGGGTGATGAGCTGTCGGCTTGTTGTCCATTCCATGACGACCGGAACCCGAGCTTCTCCATCAACATGGAGACTGGTGCGTGGATATGCTACGCCGGCTGCGGTGGAGGTGGTCTGTGGAAGCTTGTCTCGCGGATGCGAGGCATAGGCCAGAAGGCGGCCAAGGACTACCTCAAGAAGGCGGGGATACCTTCTGCCGTGCGCCCTGGGGGCCCAAAGCTCAAGATAGCAGTGGCGAAGTGGAAGGAGAAGCGGGAGCATGGCGACAAACCCAAGCAGCGGCCCTGCCCTCCCTACGACATCACCCGCGTGCCCCCGTGGGTCTTGGAGCGGGGCTTCTCAGAAGAAATCCTCAAGGAGTACCAGTGCGGTTACAGCCCGTTCTATGACGCCCTGGTCATCCCTGTGCTCCAGTCTCGCGCCCTCATCTACCGGTTCAACCCTGGCAGGGTCGGGCCGAAGTACAAGTTTACGAAAGGATTCAAGTCCCACAACACACTCTATGGCCTGCACAACGTGACCCTGGGCCTGGACGGCTCCCTCATCCTGGTGGAAGGCCCGTTGGATGTTCTGTGGCTCCGACAACACGGCTACGGGAATTCTCTGGCCATCATGGGTGGCGGCCGCCTGGGACGTGAACAGGGCCGCATCATCAAGGAAGGCCTGAAGCCCAAGAAGGTCATCCTGGCCTTCGACAACGACGAGGGCGGTCAGGCTACAACCGAGAAGAGTCTCGTCACTCTGCACGGTATCGACTGCTGCGCCGTCCAGTGGGACAAGCTGACGATTGTGGATGAGGACGACGACGAGCTAGAGGTGATACCGGATGACGTTGCCGAGCTTCCGCCGGAGCAGATAGAGGAGTTGCTGGCTACGGCAGTGCTCACTGAGCCGCCGGCCAGGAAATCCTCCGAAACGTCTCGGACTGCGAGGACATTGAAGACCCTGCAGATGACTGGAAGGAGCAGCGGATAGCGACGTTTCTTGAGCACGACGGACGGCCGGCTCGGCCTCGGAGCCATTACCGGATTTATCCGCTGCTTGAGATGAAATCTAAGGGAGTCATCCTGCTGGCGAATCGCGGGAACCAAGTAGAGGGACTATTTCCTTGCCCAGCCACTGGATGGTGCGTTCAATCGCGCTCATCGCTCGGAGTGATTCTTCAGCGCGTGGACGCTTGACCATCGGGTGGAGAACGTTCTTCCTTAGCGTCCGCGCCTGCTCGTCAAGCTCCTTCCACAAGTCCGACTGTTCGTCTTTCATCGACCTCTTGAAGACTTCCTGAAGGCCCTGGTCTAGGCGAGTGAGTGTTCCTTTCGTGCTTGTGGGAGTCGTGTACCGGCGCATCCTAGTCCGGAGTTCATCTGCTGAGACGCCCTGCGCGACCAGCCCCGCATTCAGCGTTTCAGCCCACATCAACTCCAGCGCCACGTTGCTCAGTATGACGGCTACTCTGAATTCCCGCTGCTCGTAGAAGCGGCGGGCCTCATGGAGGTAATCCCGCCAGAAGGGAATGGAGACGTGCTCCCTCAGAAGGAGGTTCATCCGCTCCTTGGCCTCTTCGTAGCCCTGCACCTTCACGGGGTAGGTGAGACTGCCGCCGCCCATCATAAAACCTTCGAACCCCTGGCCTTCCTCATCGATGGTTTCCGAATGGAAGGAAATCACATCCTGTTCCGGCATCACACGCCTTACGCGGAAGTCGCTGGTCGCCTCACGGCAGGCTTCGATGACCCTGTTCAGCGCCTCGCACGCTTTCTCCTTCGCATCGCCGGTCGCCTCCATAACGGCCTTGATGTCCTTCTGTGGCGAGGGGACACGGAACCGTACGGTTACCTTCGCCAGATGGGACAAGCCATGCGGCCCTCTGAAGCTGACGGAGCCGCTTCCAGACGTGGCAAACTTGAAGCCCGTGACCTCCTCGCTCCGCAGGTCGAAGACCTGCACGTTTTCCACCTTCACCCAGAATGAGTCTCCCTGCCAGTCGAAACTGAATTCGTCGCTGAAGGGGAGGGAAAACGGCAGAGTGAACCTGACTTCGGTATAGGGAGGCCCAAATGGGGTCATGCTTGCCTTAACCCTCGGCGTGGGCGCTTTCGTCGAACGGATATTCGTTCACGTCGGGCCAATAATACCACCGGCGAAGTCAAGAATTCCGTTCTGGTGACTTCCGACTGGAACCAGCAACGTCCTCCGTCCGAGCGGTCAGGAACGAACTCTCCTCCGGTGAGAGCGGCTGTACCGGCCCCTGGATGGTCGGTGCTTTGTTCTAGTCAGATAGTAATTCTCATCCTAATGCACGTAATTCTGCGATATAACCGTCCGTACAGATAGGAGTGGAATTCTGGGGCTCTGCAGCCTAGATTGAAGCGGTTTGGGCGGGAGGTGTCGTTTGGTGGTGCTCTTAGGTAGAAGCGGGGTCGTTTAGGGCATCCTTAACGTCGCTTTAGGGACCTAAGCGCCCGTAATTGTGCGCCTGGAGTAGGCGGGTGTCAACGGCGCTCACGCAACTCCTTGATGGTGTCCTCAAGGTCAGCGATGATGGCAGGGTCGCGGGTGAGGGAGATAGCCTTCTCCAAATCCGCGAAGGCTTGCTCCTTATTGCCAATCTCAGCGTGGGCGAGTCCTCGGTTGTTGTAAACGGAGAAGCCGTAGGTGTCCTCGTCGGGCACCATTTCGACGGCCCGATCGTAGTCGGCGATAGCTCGGTCAAACTCCCCCAGCTCTGCATAACCAAATCCCCATTGGGCGTGGGCACTAACATGGTCAGGATTCAGGCTAAGGGCCGCGTCGAACTCGGCTATCGCCTCCTGCCACCTACGTTCGTCACCAAGTTCTAGCCCTCTCGCGAAATGCTGCTCTGCCAAAGACTCATCCCGAATGCTCTCGTCGACTTCGGCCAGCTGTTGGGGGATGTGATTGACCTTGTATTGCAAGTAGACCAGGTTCAAGAAGAATGTCCAGAATCCGGATATCCCCGCTTCACCTACCCCTTGGCCGGCGAGATGATCCTGAAGGATTCCGCGGACCCGGAACGCAAAGAATAGAAGCGACACTCCTATGGCTAAATCGAGGACCTGGACAACCTGGAAAATCGCCACGATCGAAGACAGGTCGGACAGGAAAAAGAGAACTACGGTAAGCACGGCACTCACAATTGCCGCTACTAGCACCAGGCTGAGAGCCACTTCAGGGAGGCGTTGTTCGGACGAAAGAGAGTGGAAGCCAGAGCGCCTACTGAGGAACCAGTACGGTCCGTAAACGCCCACTGTAACGATCTCCAAGAGCACTATCACCCAGATGCTCTGCCGGCGAACTGGAAAGTCTGAGGTAGACGCGATCATGTAGCCCCCTTCTGACAGTCTTCCTTTGCGACGTAGCCGCTGCGATTGTGCGCCTGGGCGGGGCGGGCGTCAACGGGGGATGCCGCTCTTCGCGACCCTTCAACCCCCTGCAACCATGAACGCGTCCTGGCGTTAATACTGTTGGCGCTTTCTGAGTCTCATCGCCGCACCCCCGCGACTACATGGACTTAGGAGCGCCGCTTCCTTTTGTGCGCCCGGGCTGGGCGGTGTCAACGGGGGCTAGTCGCCGTTTTGGGCTCGCATTGCAGCCCACATAGCGTAGGCCATGCTCATCATCAGCATGACGCCCAGGACTACACCGAAGACGATGGCTATAACCTCGCTGGCGCTCATACTGACCTCCTTGTTATGCCGATGCTGCACCGCGATTGTGCGCCTGGGCTACCGGGTTGTCAACGGCGCATGGTAACGATGGCCTAGGACGCCTCTACGTCGGGAAAGCCGCTGATCACTCCGAACGTCCAGATCATCTCGTTGGATGTGTGCATCGCCCCTGCGCTATCGAACGTGTCGTCCGTCACTGCCCAGCGGCCGGACGTCTCGTCGAAGGTGATCTCGGCGGCGTCCACGGCGGCGCGGCCGAACTCCCCGCCTGCCGCGTCCGGCGTCGGAATCCCCGGGTAGGCGAAGAACATGTCGTTCCCCGCTTTCGCTATCTCAAACGGGCTCGCCTCCATCTCCTTCGGGATCACCGCCTGCACCAGCCCGCTCCGGTTCACCGCCGCCTACGCGCTGCAGCTCGTCCCGATCCACGCGGTCGCCGACGTGGCGGAAAAGCGTGTTCAGCGCCCCGATGATGTCGCCAACCTCCGAGTTGGTCAGCTCCGTACGGCTCTTGAAGTAGCCCGTCGCCACATTGTACTCGTCCGCCATCTCGCGGAACAGGGCGGCGGCCGCGTCCAGGTACTCCGTCTCGCCGCTGATGCGACCCGCCTCCGCCAGGCCGCGAACCGCCTGCGCTCTTTCGACGACGTCTGCCGGGCTGCTGCCAACGAGCGAGTCGCCGTAGTCGGCGAGAAGGTCGAGCCCCTGCTGCCGCAGGTCCGCGTCGTGCGTGGTGGACGCGTACCAGACCATCGCCTGCGCGCCCAGCGAGGAGTCGCGAATGCTCTCCGGCTCGAGGGCGGCGATCGCCCGCAGCAGGTCATCGGCGGCCTGCGCGATCATCGCGTGGGTGTCCTCGTCGCCGTAAACGTCGTTGTAATCCGCGGGGTTGTGGAGGACGCTGTGAATGTCCGCCAGCGCCTGCAGCATCTGGAACTGGTCGCTGACGTTCACCGTCGGGTCCGTCACGGTCGTCGTACCGTCGTGGTGCTGCACGGCGGCCACGAATAGGCCGTCCGCGTTCCGCATTTGGGTCAGGGCGAAGTTCGCCTGCATCTTGGCTTCCGCGAACAACACCATCCCCTTGAACCGGTCCATGGCACCGAAGTCATCTGTCACGGCTCCGGACCAACTGGGGCTGTTGAAAAACTTCGCCCACTGGCTCTCCTTGATAATCGTCTGCGCCTGCGAGGATGGAGTTATCGTGTGGTCCATGCCTGCGGAGTCCCAGCGCCAGTTCGCCAGGTCCATCGGGTCGCCGTTGAACGCCTGCGTAAACGCCGGGTCTCCGCCGGCGTACACGGCCTGCAGCAGCGCCGGGTTCTTCGGCACCGTAACGTGCTCGCCATCTTCCGGCCCCTGATCCACGGCCGCCACCATCGCCATCACCGCTTCCATGTCCGGCATGAAGGTGACCCCCAGACCCGACATCATGACCAGGCTGCCGAGGTTATAACGCGAATACCAGTAGCCATTCCAGGTGAGCGTCGGGAAATCAAACTCGGCCAGCCCGGCTCTTAGGCCGGACGAACCCGGCCCCAAGACCTCTGCCGTGATCTCGCTGGCGCTATCATCTGAAATGGCTTGATCGCCGTCATTATCGCCTCCGCCGGTGCTGGCCACCACGAAACCTACAACTACCGCAATCGCCAAGATCAAAGGCAGAAATAGGCGATTGTTCAATATATCCTTCATGCCATTCCACCTCCCTCTTTAGTGATTACGATCACTATCTTCGAGACGGATTTCACAAGGTTGTGGGGCGGCAGCAAATTCTTGTAGGGCTCCCTCATGCGGCCGCCACACTGCTGTTGCGGACACAGGATTTGCCTTGCGCGACTCGTACTGCGCACACCGCCGCGATTGTGCGCCCGGGCGCGGCGGGTGTCAACGTGGCGACGAGGCCCAAGAGAAGCTATAATGTGGCGACCTCACTGCCTTCGGCGGCTTGTCTTCCGACGTTCAAGGCAGACTCCGGGCCAGACCGGAAGACCATGCCCCACAGGGCGCGCTAAGAGGAGGCTGCTCGTGGCCAAGAATCTATACGTCGGAGGTCTTTCCTTCGACACGACCGAAGACGGTCTGAGGACGTTCTTCGAGCAGGCCGGCACGGTGGAGTCAGCAAACGTTATCACCGATCGCGATTCCGGGCGCTCCCGCGGATTCGGATTCGTCGAGATGACAACGGAAGCCGAAGCCAGCAAGGCGGTCGAGGAGCTCAACGGCAAGATGCTGGACGGCCGCACCCTGACCGTGAACGAGGCGCGACCGCGGAAGGAATGAGGCGGCTGATCCTTCTAGGATAGCGGCCGCGATTGTGCGCCTGGGCGGAGCGGGTGTCAACGGGGGCGCAGCAATGCGGCACAGGGAACAGTAACAGGGGAGGCTCTCTGTTGTTTACAGGGTGAGCGGGAAGTGCGATATGGGCAGCCGAGACGAGCCAACACACAGGGCGGCATGTGGCCCATCTGGACGTGTACTTGCGGTGAGGAGTAGGCTGAAGTGAGCTACCACGGATACAAGCGGGGCGAGCAGCGGTTGTGTGTCTACTGCGCCAGGTCGGCGCTCTCCATCTATCATTTTGCCGTGCCGCAAAGGGCAGACAGCGCGCCGAACTACAGGGCGGGTTACATGTGGCGGCAGAGGCCGCCCATCATCACCAAGAACACAGTAATAAAGGGTCGCTGAGTGTGCCAACGGGGGGCTAGCCCGCTTCCCGCCACCTCAGCTCGTAAAGCCGGACAGGGTCCTCGAAGCCACGCAGCTCTGTCTCGCCGCGATCGCTCAACAGGAAGTTCTTCCCGCGACTGCTCCGCCTCCATCGCGATCAGCATCAGCTCGGTCGTTCCCAGACACGCTCGTCATGGCTGAAGTAGACACGTTGTGGGTTGAGAGATCGCAGATGAGCCAGCGACTTCAGGAACTCGCTCTGGTCGTAAGCTGTCTTTAGGCCACGCGCTGGTTCGCGCTCCGGATCGATGAACTCCGCCATGGTGTAAGTCGCTTGCCCCGCCAGGATAACTGGTCCTTCTCTGTCCTCGATCAGCAGTGACTGGTGCCCCGGTGTGTGGCCCGGGGTAGGGATCACGCGCATGCCTGGAAGAACCTCGGCCTCGCCTTGCAGCAAGCGCAGGTCGACTCCCGGGAAGTCCAGGCGCTCAGTAATCACCCAATCTAATTCGGCAGTGGCGGCGTGGTCGCGGGCTTGAACGAATGTGGGGGTCCCCGGGAAGAGTGGATTCCCGCCGGCATGGTCATAGTGGACATGACAGTTAATCACGGTCCGAACATCGGTGAGGCGAAGGCTTGCCGTGGCCAGCGCCTCCTTCATCGGACGGCGTACCGCAGCAAGCTGCCGATCGAACGCTGGATACTCGGCTCCCAGGCCGGTGTCGAACAGCAGCACGCCCTGCGGGTGAGCTACGACGAACGCCTGCACCGGTATGACCTGGCCGCCCATTGGAGTGCCCGGCGGAACGGTCAGAGAGCCCAGATCGACGGGCCTAACGTCGAAGGCTCCGATTCCATCAATGTATCCGGAGAAGACGGTCATTGCGTGCACCCCACTTCTTTGATGGATGCGCGGGTCCAGGGCGGGACTATTCTACGCCTCTGGACTATCCCTGTCTCGGTGTAACTATCAGCAGGCGGTGGCTGGTACGCCAGGAGGCGCTGCCTACGGTAGCCGCGATTGTGCGCCTGAGCTGGGCAGGTGTCAACGGGGCTGTCAGGCGATTTGGCCTAACTCTCCCACCACATCACCTCGAACACGCGCAGGGGTTTCGCGCTATCAGTTAGAGGCAGGTTCGTCCCAAGAGTCTGTGTCGGCGTTGTAGCCCGTAGCTCCGAAGACCTCTTTCATCCAGGCTCTAAACGAATTCTTCATTGCGGAGCGTTCATCCACCCAGTCCTGGCCGACGGTTGATCCACTAAAGGCCTCGAACCACGAGAGGTGCCAGTCCTCATTTTCAAGTGCTGACCCCGTGAGGAGCCGGCCCAAGTCATGATCCACTCGGCCCCCTACTATGGGCGTGACGGAATCTCCTTCTCTATCAACGAGTTTCTCCAGGTGTGTGAGATTTACATGAGATAGGTCGTTAGCCGCCCCAGCCTCATTCTTGAATCGACGCTCAAGGTAATCGGCCAGCTCTGCTTCGACTGGACGAATCGCCTCCACTACCTTCACTCTACCCTGATAGCCTCGTAGCTTGCCGTCAAAGAACTGTGCCGCGAGGCCAGCATCACTTTGGACAGCGAACGCAAGAGACTGACAATCGAGAATGGCCCTTGGCAGGTATGAAGCGACGTCAAATCGCCCTCGAATGACGAGGCCCATAAACTCCAGGAACAGGTTTAGCCCATGGGTTCCTAAAAGCACCGTGCCCAGGTCCTGCTGACTCGGATGCGGGCCCGCCGCACGGGCTATGCGCTGAATCGCAGTAGAATGAAGTCGAGCCATTTCCTCAGCTATCTTCCATCCGTCCCCTAGGCCGGTGATGTTCTGCTCCGCGAAGTCCGGCCGCATGGAAACGGTGGACCTCAAATCGAGCTTGAACTCAGCCATCACTCTCGCTCTTCCTCCCCCATCTTGACCGTCGGCAGCATGCGGTAGCGGTAGCGCTGGAGCTCGGCGCGAAGCCGCTCCATCTCCTCTTCCATGCGGCGCAGGATATCACCTAGCAGCCACGGCGTCGATACATTTTTGCTAGGCTCGGTGCGGCGGTGGCCCGCCCGCGATTGTGAGACTGGGCTGGGCGGGTGTCAACGGGGGGCTAGCGCCGCCGCGTTAGGCGATAGGGGGCGGCCCTAGGGCTGGATATTCTGATTGACGCGGAAGAAGTTGGTGGGGTCGTACTTCCTTTTCAAGGCCACCAACCGTTCGTACTTTCCGGGGCCGTAAGCCGCCTTCACTCGGTCCTGGCCCTCGTTGCTGAGGAAGTTAACGTATACGCCGACGGTGTACGGCTGCATGGCGGTATCGAAATCGCGCGCCCAAGCGATGTGCTTGTCTGAATCCTCGTCCGTCCAGGAGGCGCTGATGTTAAGCGCATGCCTGGCATTTCTGTGGCTATAGGCGCAGGCGTCCTCTGGCACGCGGCTGGCGGCGCCGCCGAGCTGAAACAGCCCCACAGCCGAATAGGGCGACGTGATGTTCTCGGCATGGGCCACGATGGTATCGATGGCGGCGTCACTCAGTGGAGGCAGGTCTTCAGATTTCCAGTAGTAGTTGCGGCCTGCCGGGAAGTTCGCGTCCAATATGCTCTGGTGAGCAGTGAACAGGTGCGGCCCAAGTGTGTCAGCCGCAGGCGCGCCGAAGTCGCGCAGGCGCCTAAACACCCGATCGCCCTCCTCTAGAGGGCCTATGTAACAAGCGAGGACGAGGATCACTGGCTTGCCGTGGAGTTCCTGAGGAAGCAATGGCGATGGCGCCGCGATACGAAGAACGGGGATGACAGTGAGTTCTTCCGGCGCATCAACAATGAAGTCCCGGACCAGACTCAGTACCTCCCGAGCCTTTTCCATAGGATGGGCGATCACTCCGGAGAAGACGGTGGGGCCCACGGGATGCGCCTGATACTCAAAGGACGTGACGATGCCGAAGTTCCCACCTCCTCCCCGGATGCCCCAGAAGAGGTCGGGATTATCATTTGGGCTCGCCTTCACTAACTCCCCTTCGGCGGTGACCACGTCCGCTGAAAGGAGGTTGTCAATCGTTAGGCCATATTTCGGTGTGATCCACCCGAATCCGCCGCCCACGGTCAGGCCGGCGATTCCGGTGGTGGTAACGATGCCAGCGGAGACAGCGAGTCCAAAAGCCTGGGTCTCATGGTCCAAGTCTCCTAGCGTCGCCCCGGGCTGAGCCCGAACGATCCGCCGCTGGGTGTCCACATGGACACCTTTCATTCGGGATAGGTCAATTAGAAGGCCGTCATCGCAAAGAGCCAGGCCGGCCACGTTATGCCCGCCTCCACGGATGGACACCAGGAGCTCATGCTCGCGGGCAAAACGGACGGCCTGGATCACGTCGGCTACCCCAGAGCAGCGGAGGATGACGCCGGGGCGCTTGTCGATCATGGCGTTCCACACCGTGCGGACTTCGTCATAGCCGGGGTCGCCAGTTCGTATGACCTCACCCCGCACGCTCCCTATCAAGCTATCCAGTGCACTTTCATCCGTGATGGCCGCGTGCGTCTGAGCCATGATTCCGCTCCTTCCATCAGTTCCGCTAGATTGATTCGCACACGGCGGTCCTTCCCGCCCGGGTGGTTTCGTAGACTTCTACGTCGGGGGGGTGTCCCCAGGTTTGGTATGGCAGGCGTCCCCTTCCCGATCTGTTCAGAGGACGATGCTCACCCCGTCGGCGGTCTGCGCGTACTGGATGCGCGGCTCCATGGCGGGGATATTGTACGCCTCTGGACTATCC
>CAZYOV010000053.1:14048-15426 GCA_964649215.1 uncultured Dehalococcoidia bacterium | reverse complement strand
GGCCCGCCCCGGGCACCACCACCATCCGCGCGCCGGGTATGAGACGGCAGGCCACCTCCATGAGCGCGGGCGGCATCACCTCATCGTGCTCCCCGCCGATGAACAGCACCGGAGCCTTGATGGCGGCCAGCTGCTCGCGGCTGGCGGCCGTCTCTGGGTCGCGTTCCAGCGCGCGCAGCCGCTGAACCCCCTCCTCCGTCTGGAGGCGGTTCGGGCCCTCCTCATTCAGCAGGCGGATCTGTTTGTAGAGGAACGCCCTCTGCTTCTCTCGTCGCGCGAAACCGGGCGCCAGCGCCCGCTTCACCCCGTCGCGGCGGCGGCGGTCCCATATGGCGCGGGCGTTCGTCCGCAGCTCCTCGTCCGCGGCCAGCCAGACCTCGCGCCGCATGCCGGCGAATGTGTTCCCCATTACCAGCGCCCTCACCCGCTGCGGGTAGGCGATGGTGAAGCCCAGGCAGGTCAGCCCACCCATGGACTGGGCAACCAGCGCCGCCTGCTCAATGCCGAGATGGTCCAGCAGAGCGCGCAGGTCCTCCACGAACGCTGCCGGGCCTGTGCGCTGTCCGTCCAGGGAAAGCCCCCAGCCACGGTGGTCGAAGGTGACACAGCGGTAGGTGCTGGAGAGCACAGGGACCTGCTGCCACCAGCTCAGGTGGTTGCCGCCGGCCCCGTGGGCGAACACCACCGCCGGCCCTTTGCCCTGCTCCTGATAATAGAGGTTGACTCCGTTGATCGCTGCAGTAGCCATGGCGCTGGGCCGATGGTATACGACAGCCGCGCACCTAGCAACCGGCGGGACGGGAACATGGCCCAGGAAGACCAGTTAGCTCAGAGCGTGTTAATCCACAGGTGTGGATAACCATTTATGAAATCGCTATAGCGTATAATCGCGAAATCGCCTACAATGACGACGGATGGCACGTGCCACAAAAGATACGAAGAACTTCTCCTCGGGAGACGCGGTAGCTCCTAGGCGCAGCATCCGTCGCCGACCGCACCTCACGCTTCCGCCGCTTCCCGCACCTGCGGTACAGGCTCCAGAACCCCCCGCACCGGAACCTGAGCGCACAACAGCTACCGAACCCTCCCCCTTCTCCATGACCTCAACCGGCAACGGGACGGGGGCCAAACCGAAGCGCAGGCGCGGCAGCCGCGGCGGCCGGCGCCACAAGAAGGCCACCGACGCCAAAGCCGAGCCCCAGGCGGCAGAGCCTACCACCCCGGTGGAGGAGCAGCAACCCGAACCGCAGGCCAAGCCCACACGAAGGCGCGGCGGCCGGCGCCACAAGAAACCTACCGACGCCAAAGCCGAGCCGCAAGCGACAGAGCCTACCACCCCGGTGGAGGAGCAGCAACCCGAACCGCAGGCCAAGCCCAC
>CAZYOV010000053.1:0-13948 GCA_964649215.1 uncultured Dehalococcoidia bacterium | reverse complement strand
ACGAAGGCGCGGCAGCCGCGGCGGGCGGCGCCACAAGAAGACCACCACCGCCGAAGCCGAGCCCCAGGCGGCAGAATCCATCGCCCCGGCGGAGGAGCCGCAGACCAAACCCAAACGGAAACGCGGCGGTCAACGTGGCAAGAAGGCAACCGCTGACGCCGGCCCTTCCCCGGTCACTGCCAGACCACCACTCACCACCACCCGCGCCCGCACGCCGGTAACCGGCGCTCCCACCGAAGATGTGCCCGCTCCCTTCGCTCACCCAGCCGAGTATGAGTTCGCCCGCATCCTAGACTTCTACGGTATCACCTGGCAGTACGAGCCCCGCTCCTTCCCCCTCCGCTGGGAGCAAGGCCACGTGGCGGAAGCGTTCACCCCGGACTTCTACCTGCCAGACCTCGACATGTTCGTCGAGATCACCACACTGAAGACAGGCCTCACCGCCGAGAAGAACCGAAAGATGCGCCTGCTTAAACAGCTCCACCCCGAAGTGAACATTAAGCTGCTCAAAAAGCGCGACTACCTACGCCTGCTGGCTAAGTACGGATACGGCCCCCTGGCCCCGGAACAGGTGCCCGAGATAGACCGCGTCCTTATCCCCGTCACCAAGCTTCAGCGTCGCGTCGGCGAGCTGGGCGCCCTCATCAGCCACGACTACGCCGGCAAGGAGCCGGTGCTCATCGGTATTCTGCGGGGAGTCATCTGCTTCATGTCCGACCTCATGCGAAGCATCTCTATCCCCGCCGCAGCCGTCGACTTCATGTCGGTCTCTTCCTACGAGGGCAACGGTTCCGGCGCCGTGCGCATTCTCAAGGACCTGGACGAGAACATCAAGGGCCGTGACGTCATCCTCGTGGAGGACATCGTGGACACGGGGATGACCCTGAATCACATTATGGAGTACCTGCAGTCCAAGCGCCCGGCCTCCCTGAGGGTATGCACGCTGCTGGACAAGCAGGTCCGTCGCATCGCTAACGTGCCGCTGGACTACATCGGGTTCGAGATTCCCGATGAGTTCGTCGTCGGCTATGGGCTGGACTTCCGGCAGCGGTTCCGTAACCTGCCCTTCATCGCCGTCCTGAAGCACGATCTCCTACCCTAGCGCCCGCCTACCGGACAGGCAGGCTTTTGCGCTAACCAAAGGGTTCACCTTCTTTTCAGTCTTCGCCATCGTCAATAGGATAGGGGCGCTCCGTCTAGCTTTCGAGAGGATATGCATCGTCTATGTCCGTGGCGGGCTGCCAAGTGACGATGGAGGTCGTACCAGTCCTTGACAACCTCTCCGTATAGAGCGAAAATAACGATGCTCTCCGAGCGGTACGTAGCGAGAGCGGACAAAGGGGATCGCGGAGCGGAAGGGCAACCGGAAGCCCTAGCGAGAACCGGAAGCCGCAGCAGCGAAGGTCATTCGGAGAGCGCTTCTTTTTGCCCTGACCCATCCCCGGATCGCCGCATGGCGTATCCTATGAGCGGAACGGCATGCCTGATCTCATCGCCCCCCTGTACGGCGTCTACCACCGCCTCGTGAACCTCACCCTGCGTGTCGACCCGTCCTCCGCCCTCAACCGCGTCGACGAGCAGCCTCCCGCTGGGATGGACATCGGGCAGGAGCTGTTCGCGGCCGTCCAGGCGATGAAGGCCGAGTCCTACGACCCCAGCTGTAACTGCTTCGACTACGCCGCCCTCGCCGGCAGCGAAACCTACGCCCGCTATCGCGCCTGCAGCGCCCGTCTCCAAACGTTCGATCCCACCTCTCTCCGCAGCCGCGAGGAGCGCCTGGCGTTCTGGATTAACCTCTACAACGCCCTCATCATCGATGCCGTCATCGCCTTCCGGCTGAAGAAGAGCGTCCGGGAGGACTGGGGGTTCTTCCGCCGCGCCGCCTACGTCATCGGCGGACGCCGCTACTCCGCCGATGACATCGAGCACGGTATCCTGCGGGGCAACCGCCGCCACTACCACCCCGCCATCCTCCTCCCCCAGTTCGCACCCAGCGACCCCCGCCTCGCGCTCTCCCTGCAACCACCGGACCCGCGTATACACTGCGCCCTCGTCTGCGCCTCCCGCTCCTGTCCTCCTATCGCCACCTACGAGCCGCAGCGCATCGATGAGCAGCTCAACCTCGCCTGCTCCACCTTCATCAATGCGGGCGGCGCGCAGATGGAGGATGGAGGCCTTCTCTGCTTATCGCCGATCTTCCGCTGGTACAGGCGCGACTTCGGCGGTCGGGAGGGAGTGCGGGAGTTCCTGCTGCGCTACCTCGAACAGGGCGATGCGCGCGCCCTGATAGAGAACGGCCGGCGCCCCGGATTCTACAAGTACGACTGGTCGCTGAACCAGCTCTAGGTCGCCGGCTCAGGCGGGATGACAAGGTTCGTCACCAGCTTCGCCTCGATCTCCCCCGCCAGCGCGAAATCGCGGTCAGTCAGCGCCTTCTCGCTGTGAGTGATCAGACGCAGCGTAACGCGGTTGTAGTTGATCGTGATGTCCGGGTGATGACCCGCGGATTCCGCCAGGTAGGCTACGGAGTTGACGAAGGCGAGTGCCCGCAGGAATGTCCGGAACTGGAACTGCTTGCGCAGGCGGCCGTCGCGCAGCTCCCACCCCGATAGCTCCGCCAACCCCTTCTGTATCTCGGCTTCTGAGAGCACCCTGGGCTCGGCCATCGGAACCCACCTTTCCAGATCGTCTCACTACCGAGACGCAGGATAGCACGACGCGCGGCGGGCGTGCCATAATGGTTGCCGCCATGGCAGTCCACGACATCTCCGTTCCCCTGCGACGCGATATGCCCACGTACGCCGGCGAGCCCGGCCCGGATCTGGAGTTTCGCAAGCTGCTGTCCAAGGGCGACTCCGCCACCGTGAGCGTCCTCTCTCTCGGCTCGCACACGGGGACGCACGTGGACGCGCCCTCACACTTCCTGGACGGTGCCCCCGGCGTGGACAGCCTGTCGCCGGACGCCCTGGTAGGCCCGGCCTACGTGGCCGAGTTCGGCGGCGACAGCCACATCTCGGCCGCGGAGCTGGATTCGATGCCAATCCCTGCCGACTGCGAGCGCGTCCTGTTCAAGACGAGCAACGGCCGCTTCTGGGACGACTCCGCCTTCCACAAGGACTTCATCGCCCTGGCGCCAGACGCCGCCCGGGCGCTGGCGGAGCGCGGCATAAGGCTGGTAGGCATCGACTATCTGTCCATCGAGCGCTTCCACGCCGACCCGCACGAGGTGCACGAGACGCTGCTGGCCAGCGGCGTGGTCATCCTGGAAGGGGTGGACCTGCGCCGGGTAGCGGCCGGCAGCTACTTCCTGGTCTGCGCTCCCCTGAACGTCGTCGGCGCGGAGGGCGCGCCCGCCCGCGCCTTCCTCATCGATCAGACACCGTAGCGCCGGTCGTTGAATCCGCCCGTCACAAGCCCTCGTATCACAAGTGGCGCTTTCTGAGTCTCATCGCCGCACCCCCGCGAGCAACACAGGCTTAGAGGCGCCTTTACATAAGATATGGGAAAGCAAAACTGGTATCACGTCTCCAGCCACGGAGCGGTGATTTACTGCATCGCCGCGGCTCCTGACTGTACCACCAAAGAGATCGCCGAGGCGTTATGCGTGACCACTCGCACGGTCTGGGGTATCGTCGGCGACCTGCGTCGAGCGGGCATGCTCCGCGTCCGGAAAGAGGGGCGTAGACACCACTACACCGTCAACCCTGATGCTCCTCTCCGTCACCCCACCCTCAAGAGATTCACCCTCGGCGCTATCCTGGGTGACATCACAGCGCAGGCACCGCAGCGAGACGGCCGTCGCAAACAGTTGACGGCTTTGCGCTCTTAGCGATCCTGTTTGCCCAATCCCGGTAGACCCGTATACTGACGGCGAACCATGTCCGCCGTCCTGATCACCGGCCCGCCCGGCTGCGGCAAGACAACCCTTATCCGCAAAGCCATCACCGAGCTCGGTTTGGCCGCCGCCGGCTTCTACACCGAGGAGATCCGCTCCGCAGGCCTCCGCGAAGGCTTCGCGCTGGTCGCGCTGGACGGGCGCCGGGCGACGCTGGCCTCGGTGAGAATACACAGCCCCCACCGCGTCTCCAAGTACGGCGTTGACCTGGAGGCATTGGAGACCGTCGGCCTGCCCGCCCTGGAGAACGCCGACGCAAAGCTTCTGGTCATCGACGAGATCGGCAAGATGGAGCTGCTCTCCCCGCCCTTCCAGGAGGCGGTAGTGCGAGCGCTCGACGGCACAACGCCGCTCCTCGCCTCCATCATGATCTCGCGCCACCCGTTCGCGGACATGGTCAAGTCACGAGACGACGTCCGCCTTATCAGCCTCACGCCCGAGAACCGCGATAGCGCCCTGGGCGAGGCGGTCGCCGCCCTGCGGGAGGCGCTGCATTGACCAGCCTCACAGGCCGCTGCTAACATGGGACGCACCCCACGAGGCCGCCGCTCATGAAATTCGGCATCTTCCACGAACTATCCGTCGCCAAACCCTGGCACGAGCGCTCAGAGTACCAGGTCTACCACAACGCCCTGGAGCAGATAGAGCTCGCCGATCAGTTGGGGTTCGACCAGGCTTGGGCCGTGGAGCACCACTTCCTGGAAGAGTACTCACACTGCTCAGCGCCGGAGGTGTTCCTGGCGGCCGCCGCCGCCCGCACCAAGAACATCCGCCTGGGCCACGGCATCAGCGTGGTCCTGCCTCCGTTCAATCACCCGGCCCGCTGCGCCGAAAGGGCCGCCGCCCTGGACATCGTCTCCAACGGACGGCTGGAGTTCGGCACCGGCCGCTCCGCCACCTGGACTGAGCTGGGCGGCTTTCGCTGCGACCCCGACCTCACGAAAGAGATGTGGGACGAGTCCGTGCGGGCGATCCCCAAGATGTGGACGGAGGAGCCCTTCTCCTGGAAGGGTAAGTTCTTCTCCATGCCGCCGCGGAGCATCGTCCCCAAGCCGCTCCAGAAACCGCACCCACCCCTGTGGGTGGCGGTGTCCAGCCCCGAGACGGCGATCCAGGCCGCCGAGCGTGGCATCGGCTGTCTCGGCGTCTCCATCGGCACACCCCAGGAGTACCAGCAGCGCGTAAAGGACTACCGCCGCGTCATACGCAGCTGCGAGCCGGTGGGCGAGTTCGTGAACGAGCAGGTGAACGGGGTAACCTTCCTCTACGTAGCCGAGACCGACGAGGAGGCGCGGGAATGGGGCACCCGGCTGGCGTTCACCTTCTCCTACTACGCGGCGCACCTGCTGGGCGTAGGCCAAGTCTATCCGACACCGGCCTACAAGACACCCGGCCTCCTGTTCTCCATCCGGCGGGAGACCCAGGAACGAGGGCCCGCCGGCGGGGGCGCCATCCGCGAGGGGATGGCGATCGGCAGCCCCCAGACGGTGATCAAGAACCTGAAGATGTGGCAGGAGATCGGCATCGACCGCATGGTGTTCATCATTAACACCGGCGAGCAGATCCCCCAAAAACGCGTCCTGCGTTCCCTGCGTCTGTTCGCTGAGCACGTCATGCCCGCTTTCGAACCGGGGCCACGCGCCACCAAGACGAAGGCTCGCGTCCGTGGGCGGAAACAGGCCGCGCCGGCTACGCCATGACCTCTCAGTCCCCCGATAGCCCATCAGAAGTGCTCCCCGCCCAGACCAGCCGCAGTGAGGCACAACGCACCTACGGCCGCCTCAGCCGCTTCCGTTCCAGCATTCTGGGGCTGCCCGTGGAGATAGTGATGGGACAGAAGCCGGCAGCGAGCTCCGCCTAGCGCCATGCCGGACCTGGGCCGCCTGAAGCGTCACCGGCTCCCCCATACGCTGCCGATCACCGCGCCGCTGTACCCCCCTCCACCCTGGCCGCTGCCGGGCGCGCGAACCCTGAAACTGGTCTTCGAGACCGACGCCAAGGCCGCGCTGGACTGGCTTCCGCCCAGCCTGGGTCGCACCTCGCCGGCTTACGCTATCATCACCGCCGCGCACTACCCAGAGAGCCCCATCGGGCCGTTCTCCCTCGCCACCCAATACCTGGGCTGCCGAGCGCGCCTGTTCATCCGCGCGTACACGCTTCATGCCGTCACAGATAACGTGAGGGCGCTGGTGGCGTTGCGAGAGATCTGGGGCTTCCCTGCCCGGCTAGGCCGTGTACGGCTCTCCGCAGGCCCTCGCGCAGCCAGCGCCCGCGTCACAGCCGAGGGACGCACCCTGGCGGACCTGCGGTTGAGTCGCGCCCAGACCTGCGACCCGGGGCTGATCAGATTCGACCCGCTACTCAACCTGCGCCTCGTCCACAACCTCCACCAAGGAAAGAGACACTCGCTGCTGGAGGTTGTGCAGATCGACCCCGATTACCGGATCACGGAAGCCGTTCGCGGCCGCGCTCGCCTCACCTACCCAGATCCCAGCGAGGACGCTCCCTGGCACCTGCTCCCGCCGTTGAACATGATCTCCGCCACCTACTCAGTTGGCGACACAGAGCTGCCCCTGGCCCGCTTCGTCATGCCCTACTGAGAGCCGCCGGCCGTTGAAGCGGATAAGATCGAGCTCCCGAAGCTGTGTCCGGGAGCTCGTCGGGTCTCTGGTAGGATAACGCCTAGTTTTTCGGCGGGTCCAGGAACTGACGCAGCATCGGGTACATCCGATCTCTGCGATCACCCAGACCGGCCACCGTGAGGCGGTGCATGTACTCGTTCACCCGTTTTCGCTGCACCGCCAGGGACATCTGGATGCCTTTGTCGAATTCGTTGACGCCGCCGCCCATGAGGATCGCCAGCGCCTCGAACAGGACGAAGGATCCGGCGTCATCGGTGGGGTCGGGCGCCAGCGTGGACTCGACCTTGTCTAGGTAGTAGTGGATCTCCTCCCGCCGCCACGGTTCCGTTTCCATCACGTGCTTCAGGTGCATCACGCCGAAGCCCAGGTGACGAGACTCGTCCTGGCCGCAGAGCCGGAAGATGCGCTTCTCAGCCTCGTTCTGACCGATGTACTCACCCATGCGGAATAGGGACTGCACGAAGCCTTCAGCGGCCACGTGCATGATGGCCGACATCTCCGTGAAGTCCTTGGCCTCAATGATCACGCGCAGCCCGTCCTGCGGGAGCGAGGAGAGGAGTCCTCCGCCATTGACCAGGGCGCGCTTTCGGAACACATCCAGGTGCCGTGCCTCGTCCATGATCTGGGAGAGAAGGAACAGCTTCACCTCGTGGTGCTCGCTGTTGATCTTCGGCATCCACTGGGCAGGCGTGTCGCCGGCGATAAACTCCACCTCAGTCAGGAACGTGCAGAGCTGGCACATCGCCCGCTCCATGTCGTCTGGAAGGGGCTCGATGCTCTCCCAGGGAATGTCGGTAGCCGAAGACCACTGACGCTGCACCCCCTCCTCATAGAGAAGGCGAGTGTTCGCCGAATACGTATCGGCGCTGTTGGTATAGGTGGCGGGCAGACGGGGCGCGTCAGGTCGGGCGAAGGCGCCGCGTGGCTTCAGGCTGCGGTTATCGGTGTGGTCCGGCACCTCGCCGTAAGGGCCGATCTCGATCTCATCCAGGGTTAGGCCGCGCTTGCCGGGCTTGGCGCGTATGCCCCAATGACTCTCCTCGCCCAGATTGAGCCAGCTAAGATCGAGCTCAGGGACCTCCGGTTCGCTATGCATCTTCTGCAACGTGTCAGCATCTATGGCCATAAAAAGACCTCCGGATTGGCAACCCGCAAAATTAGCAACCGCTAAGGTAACTAATTTGTAGCACGCCCTATCTGACTTGTCAAGCGACCCTCTGCCCCCCTGGACGTACACCGATCCGGCTGCGTCAATCGCCGTCGCAACGCCATTAGCAGGGCCCGCTATTGACCCTGGCGTAGTGGCGATGCTAAGTTGCAATCACCGCCACCAACGCGTCGTAACCTGCATGAAAGCCAACACCACCGCCTCAAACAAGACCGACGGCACGAGACAAACCCGTCGCGGTCCACACACGCGCAAGCAGATCCTCGACGCCTCGCTGCATCTATTCTCCAGACGGGGCTTCGCCCGCACCACGGTCCGGGACATCGCCCGCGAGGCGGGCATAACCGACGCTGCCATCTTCTACCACTTCCAGTCCAAGCGCGAGGTGCTGGAGGCGCTGGTCGAGGAGCGCGGCTTCGTCGCCGGACTCCAGCAATTGGAGCGCGTGTCCACCGATCTCCCGCTGCGGGAGACTCTCCTCTGGATGACCAGAGGGGCGAGCAACATCATGGACGAGAACCGCGACTTCCTGCGTTTGATAATCATGGAGGGGTTGGGCGGCGATGAGTCCGCCCTTGAGCAGTACCACCGCTTGGTGGACCTCTGGGAGAGCGCCCTCACCACCGTCCTCCAACGCTACAGGGAAAAGGGAGAGCTGCCTGGTGATTCGGCTCAGGCGATGGCGCGTCAGGTCATCTACCTCATCCTCATGGCCTTTCAGGACACCCTGATGGGGCGTCACGTGTCGCCCGAGGCCACGCCGGAAGAGCGTCGACAGGCCCTGGAGGCGTTCGTCGGCGACGCGATGAACCACCTACTGCCGAACCCGCAGACGAGTTGAGAGGGTGCGGCCTTCAGGCAGGCCGCACCCTCTTCTCAGTCGTGCCCCGAATGGTCAGCGGGGGAGCAGCGGGCAGGAGAAGTGCGTCTCGGTCGAGACGATCGTAAGGCCAGAGGCCAGGACATCCTCAGCGTTGGTGAACTGTTCAGCGGCACCTATCACCATATTGACGTGCCAGCGTCCCCCATTGTAGTCCTGGTCGCCTGGGGCCGCATCGGACACGATAGTGAAGCTGGTGCCCGGAAAGACGTACAGTTCGTCGAAATTACCCTTGGCGGGCAACGAGTTTGGCGCCACGACTGACCCGTAGAGCGTATCGTCGGCGTAAACGCTGATGAAGACAACTGAGCCCTGTGGGCCCTGCGGCTGGTCCGCGCTGGCTGACGGTACAGCCACCCACAGCGCTGCTATGGCCAGCACCAAGGCCGCCACACCAACGATCGCGTAGCTCCGATAACGTGCCGTCACTTTGGTCCTCCTTCCGGGTCCCTATGAACCCACTACCAAACATACTTTGGACTCAAGCTTAGACCGCGAAGCTTACAGAGCCCTTAAGCAGGTTACAGCGCGCTTAAAGATGCTCCGATTCCGCAGGAGTCGAGAGAAACGGCGCCTGAAGCGCTGCGCGGAGACTAGCGGGACGGCCACGGAATCCGTGGCCGTCCCGCCTTGGACTATGTCAGTTATCGGACAGGGCGCCGGCTGGCGACGAAGAACGCGCCGCCGCCAAGGATGAGTGCCGCGCCCGCGATGCTCAGGTAGAGCGCCCACAGGCCGCCGGAGCTGCCAGCGGGAGGAGCGCCGCCGCTGTCGGGGAGGGCAGCCGCTTCCGCGACCACGGTAATCCGGGCGACTGGGTCGGTCCAGCCGTGGTCGCTGACGGTCAGGTCGGTGCCGCCCTGGATACCCTGGTGAGCCGTGATGACGCCGCCCTCAGCAAGCGCCGTGTTGGTCTCGCCGGTGCCGGCGTCGTCAGAACTTACGCCGATCAGGTCCTGGCAGGGCGGGACGATGTCGGCGAAGTCCTCAGTGTTGTTCTCAGTGCCAGCGTCGTAGGCGTTGGCGTCGACGCTCTCGGATCCGCTGGCGGGCAAGGTCATGGAATCGACGCCACTGAAGCCGTCGTTCGTACATATGAGCATGAACACAACCGAGAGGAGGCTCCCAGCGGGCGCTTCAACCGTAATCGTGGCCGACTCGCCGGGCATGACGGGAGCGGTCCCGGTGGCCGAATCCACGACGGCAGCGGAGCCGCCGAGAAGGGCCACGAGGGGCTCGTTGTTGCCGTTCTCCGCGATCGCCTGAACCTCTGCGGAGGCAGCCTCACCGACACTGAACACGTCCATCCCGCTCGTGTGAGCGGCCACCACGGGGGGCGTGAACGGCTGACCACTGGTCAGGTTTTCGATTGTGACGTTGTACGTGACGTTCTGCTGGCCGGCGGCAGGTGACGCCGCCACCGCGACCAGCGCTAGCGCCGCCACGGCGATGGCGGCGGCTACGGCGAGAGCCGATTTCCGTAAACCGATAGCTTGCATGACTGACCTCCTCGTGCGAATCAAAGGCTTGGTTCTGAAAATCAAGCTTAGGCCGCGAATCCTTACGGAATCCTTAAGCAGGTTACAGGGCTCTTAAAGATGGCCAGCTAGTGAAGGGCTTAAGGGATTGTTAAGGGTTGACGCGTCTGGCGAGCGATGCGCGGACGTATAATCGGGTACATGGACGCCAAGATTCTTCTCGTTGATGACGAGCCCATGGTGACGGACGTGATGGAGCGCTACCTCCGCCGTGAAGGCTTTCAAGTGCTACTGGCTGCAGACGGCGAAGCAGCCGTCGCCACCGCCCAGGAAAGCGCCCCCGACCTCATACTCCTCGACCTTATGCTTCCGAAGATCGACGGCCTGACCGCGTTCCGCCAGATCCGTTCTCACTCCTCCGTTCCGGTCATAATATTGACCGCCAAGGGAGAAGAGACCGATCGCATAGTCGGCCTGGAGACTGGCGCCGACGACTACATCGCAAAGCCCTTCAGCCCCCGCGAGGTTGTGGCCCGGGTCAAGGCCGTCTTACGCCGCGCCGGCGGCGCCGCGGCGCCGGCATCGGGCGACTCTATTCACTTCGATCAGCTGCTGATCAACCCCAGGACTAGAGACGTGCACGTGGACCGCCGCAAGGTAGAGCTCACGGCCAAAGAGTTTGACCTGCTCTGGTTCCTGGCCTCTAACCCAGGTGATGTGTTTACCCGCGCCCAACTCCTGGACCAGGTCTGGGACTACCAGTACGCAGGAGACGCCAGCACCGTTACCGTCCACATCAGACGTCTGCGCATGAAGATCGAGGCCGACCCGGACCACCCGCGCTACATCAAGACGGTCTGGGGCATCGGCTATAAGTTTGTACCATGAGCAAAGTTTCCCTCAATCTAACCCTTCTGGCCGCACATCTCGCGCTTGTGGCCGCAGCGACGAGCCTGGCTTTGCTGATAACGCAACTGGCTTTACACCCCCCGTTGAGCGATCTGGCCTTCCTCGCTGCCTTGATGACGCTGCTCGGTCTCGCGGCAACCATATTCGGCCACCTCGCGATCTCCCTCGCCCCCCACCTGAAGTTCGCCAGCCTTCAGGCTCGTATCGGTGGCGCCGCCGTTCTGGGCTCCATCTTGGCGCTGGCTAGCATCCTCATCGTCGCTGAGCTCATGTTCATCTCGGGCCATGATCTGTCCATTCTCATCGCCTTGCTTATCTTCTCCTTGGCCGTCGCACTCCCCCTGGCTTTAGTCACCGCGGCGTCCCTTGGCGACTCGATATCCGATCTCAGCCGTGGCACTTCGGCTATGGCCGCCGGCGATCTCTCCATCCGCGTGCCGGTTCATGGCTCGGATGAGTTCGCTCGGCTGGCCGTCACGTTCAATCAGATGGCCGAGCACCTTCAGGCGGCCAACCATCGCCAGGCCGAACTGGAGCAGGCCCGGCGCTCCCTGGTAGCCGCGGTGTCCCACGACCTGCGCACACCGCTGGCCTCGCTGAGGGCCGCCACAGAGGCCTTGCGTGACGGCGTGGTCAGCGACCCTCCCACCGTGAAACGGTATCTCAGCAGCATTCAGGCTGAAGCGCAACGACTAGGCGGACTGATCGACGATCTGTTTGAACTCTCCTTGATTGATAGCGGTAACGTTCGCCTCGATCTAGAGCCCACACTTCTCGCTGACCTCATCTCCGAGACGGTCGAAAGTATGAACCATCAAGCCCGCCTGAAGAAAATCCAGCTCTCCGGCCGATGCCAATCTCACCTCACACCCATTCTTGCTGACCCGCTCAAGGTCCGGCGTGTGATTCTGAACCTAGTGCAGAACGCTATCCGCCACACGCCCAGCGACGGCGCCGTCAGCCTGGAGGCAAGAGAGGTTGAGGCAGATATCGCCGTGTCGGTAACGGACAACTGCGGCGGCATCCAGCAGCGGGATATTAATCGCCTGTTCGAACCGTTCTATCGTGGTGATCCCGCGCGCATCCGTGATGGCAGGAGCGCCGGGCTTGGCCTGTCCATCGCCAAGGGGATCGTCGAGGCGCATGGCGGGCGCATCTGGGTGGAAAACTCTTCCCGCAACGGTTGCCGCTTCAGCTTCACCCTCCCCAAGCTAACCGCGGCCGCTTGATCCATCACTAAGCCTCCACTACACAGGGGACTAGAGGTTCACTACAACCCTGCATCGCCTCGGTTCCAGGACTGCTTCCCGCCAACCCTGACAGGCCACTACTCGCTCCGCCACAACATCGACCCGTTGTAGCGTCAGCCACCTATAATCTAGCTGCGATGTCTGAACGGTTGCTGGCCTCTACCGCCGCGCTGTGGCTAGTGCTGCTTGCCCTCTCCATCGCCCTTTCCACCCTGGCCTCGATCCACGATAAGCTCCCCGGCGACACGGGGACAGCCTCCTGGCTGCAAGGCCTCCCATTCCCCGGCGAATCGCTGGCCGACACCGTCCGCTCAATAACCTCCACCCAGTTCCTCCTGGCCGCGGGAGGGGCGCTGGCTCTCCTGCTCTGGCTTCGTGGATACCGACTGGAGGCGCTGGTATTCGCAGCCGCCCTTATCGTCCTACCTCTGCTCCAGACCGGCATCAAGGAGATCGTCGACAGACCACGTCCAACCGCGGACCTGGTGGAGCTACGCGCCGCCTTCAGCAGCCCCAGCTTCCCGTCCGGGCACGTGATGAGCGCGACCTACTTCTACGGTTTTCTTCTCTACCTGGCCATCTTCTTTCCCCTGCCGTCCCTAGCCCGCGCCGCCCTGGCTGCTATGGCCGCCGCTGTACTCGCCCTCACCGGCCCGGCCAACGTCTGGCTGGGCGTCCACTGGCCCAGCGACGCGCTCGGCGGATACGCCTGGGGCGCGCTGCTGCTTCTCCCGGTTGTCGTCGCCTGCCGGCGCTACCGCCGCCCCGCCTGACCTTTACCCAACGTTCACCTGAGTCCCGGTAGCGCTCCGGCGCCATCTGCGGTCCTGGCCTCTTCCCCTCATCACCGTAGCTCGAGCGAGCCTCCACTACCATTTGTCGCCGCGCTAAGGCCAAGCCACGTTGACTCAGCGGCAACGATTCCGGCAGCCGAGGCATCTATGTCTATGCGAGGCATAGATAACTTCGATGTTTACCGCAAATACGAGTGCCCTGAAAAGATCGCGCCGCCAAGCCAGACCGACGCATGAGCGCGAGAGCGGGCCCTTCATCTGGCGAGAGGCCCTGTGGCTGTTCGATTGGCTCTCGCTACGTCTCTCGCCCGTCTACCTGGGCTTTGGCGTGCCTCGGGGCGACGGCAGCCCCGTGGTCCTCGTCCCCGGTTTCCTGGCAACGGACGCCTACCTGGTGGAGATGTACTTCTGGCTGCGGCGCATAGGCTACGCCCCCTACTTCTCCGGCATCGGCATCAACGCCGACTGCGTCCACAGATTGACTCAGCGCTTGGACAAAACGGTGCAGGACGTTCACGCGGAGACGGGCCGGCCCGTCCGGATCATCGGCCACAGCCTCGGCGGCGTCCTCGCCCGCAGGCTCGCCCTTGCCCGCCCGGACATCGTCAGCCACATCATCTCCCTTGGCGCCCCCATTCGGTCCTTGGAGGCACACCCGGCCCTCATGGCCACCGCCAAGTGGGTGACCGACCGTGTCGTGCACCCGCAACCCGGGGGCAGCAGCCACAGCCCGTCCAAGCTCCATGCTCGCAACGACTGCGAATGCGCGTCCGATCACTGTGTCCCCACTCCGCCTCCCTCCATCCTCCGCGCCTCCCTCTACAGCCACGACGACGGCATGATCGACTGGCGAAACTGCCTGGAGCCGGACCCATCACTCAACCACGAAGTTGGAGGCACTCATATCGGCCTCGTATTCAACCCCCGCGTCT
>CAZYOV010000052.1:0-15617 GCA_964649215.1 uncultured Dehalococcoidia bacterium | reverse complement strand
GTCCCGTGTGCTACCTTTACACCACTCCGCACTATAGTATCGCATTCCGTTTTCGCCTGATGCCGAAGGCCGGACTCGATCCGGCACGAGGGTTGCCCCTCAGCAGATTTTGCAACCTAGTCGATAGCGGTCGCTAGACGTCGGCACAGTATCCAAGTTTACCCGAAACATTCGCTTTGCGTCGCCGGCCGTCGATGGCCGTCGATCCGCGTGGCGATCGCGGTGGCTGCCTTTTAGCGCCACGCTGGAAAAGGATTGCGTTATCGTGGACGTTCAGTAGTCGTGCAGCAGTGCCGGGCCTGTTAATCTCGGAAGCCGAACCAGGCCACGATGGCCGTTGCAATAGCTGCGGAGGGCGCTACTACGACGACAGACGGCACGTCAACGACGTCTATGACAACGTCCCTGATTCGAATCTCGGTTCCAAATAGGCCCACGAGTAGAACCGCGAGCCATATGATCGTGATGGCCCAAGCTGCCATAAAATGCTTGTTCATGCCAGGTGTTCGATTCCCGAGGACACTTCGCCCTGCTCGTTGGAGGCAGCTGCTTCATCCCCGGATATGGCCATAGCGGCCTCCAGGTCTCGGCTGTCAGTCGCCTCGACGATCAGGCGACCCACGTCTTCAGGGTTACGCGCAGGCATGAGGTGGCTCCTTCTAGAGGGGGTTGCGGCTGCAATACGAATCGTATGGACACGAAGGCGAGGCGTCAAGGTGAGGTAGGCGCTGGTGGCGCCCATCGGCGTTGACACCCACCTCGCCCATCCCTAGCGCACCATCGCGGCGGCGGGGCCGCGTTAGGATGCTACGGCGGTGAACCCCACTGGCAGCGACCGCAGGCCACGCAGGACGATGTTCTCCTTGTACTCCGGCAGCTCGGTCCGCAGCTCCAGCCCCTCAAACCTTCGGACGAGAGTGCTGAGGGCGATCTGGCCCTCCACGCGGGCGAGCGGCGCGCCGAGACAGAAGTGGATGCCGTACCCGAAGGCAAGGTGCCGGTCGTCGTCACGGGTGATGTCCAGTTTCTCGGGGTCGGGGAACTGATCGGGGTCGCGGTTGGCCGCCCCAAGCAGGAGCACAACGTTGTCTCCCTTTCGGAACGTTGCCCCCGCGACCTCCATCTCCTCCAGCGCTATCCTGCCGGTGAACTGGACGGGTGGGTCGTAGCGTAGTAGCTCTTCGACGGCGCTGCGGGCAAGGGATGGGTCGTCTCGCAGCTTCTGGAGCTGGTCTGGGTTACGGAGGAGCGCCAATATGCCGTTACCGATCAGGTTCACGGTAGTCTCGTGGCCAGCGACGAGGATCAGCCTGCACGTCGCCAGAAGCTCCGCCTCTGAGAGCTTGTCACCCTCCTCCTCCGCCGCGATCAGGTTGCTCAGCAGGTCGTCCTTCGGGGCATTGCGCCGCTCCTCTATTAGGCCACGAAAGTAATCGTCGAACGAGGCGATTGCGTTCATGCGGCGCTCCAGGACCTCCGGCGTCACGACTATCTCGGGGTCCAGGCTACGCGCCAACTCCCGCGACCACCCCCTGAACGTCTCGTGGCCCTCGGCGGGGACGCCCAGCATTTCGCTGATGACGATGACCGGCAGTGGGTAAGCGAGGTCCTCAATCACATCCATCGACCCCCTCTCGGCCACCCGGTCCAGCAGCTCATCGACGAGCTCCTGGATGCGCGGGCGCAGGCGTTCGACCACCCTGGGCGTGAACGCCTTACTGACCAGCCCTCGCAGCCTCGTGTGGTCCGGCGGGTCCAGAAAGAGGAACGGCCTCGTGTCTCCCAGGATGTCCCAATCGGGCTCGAAGTTCTCCTGGACGGCGTTCCGGAAATCGCTGCTCCACCGACGGTCCTTCAGGACGGCCTCGCAGTCGTCGTAGCGGGTCAGCACCCGGATGCCCAGCGGACCCTCGTGAATCGGGCCTTCCTGGCGCAGCCGGCGGTAGACCGAGTAGGGGTCGATCCTGAAATTCGGATCGAGTGGATTGAAGACGACCGGCTCTGCCTTCGACATGCGACTCGCTCCCTTCCGCTTCCCTCGCTTCAGGCGCTGCCGACGCCGTCTATAGTACGGCTACGCGGCCATTCTTGCCAACGCCCCTCGCGCCAAGGCGCCGGGACCGACTGCAGACTGGCATGGCGCGGACGCCTACTCAGTCGGGCAGGCTGGGGATCAGAACAGTCCCGTTGACATTCGCCCCGCCCAGGCGCACCTTTGCGGCGGCGAGCGGGCGTTGCCGCAGTCACCGGCCAAATGGTGACCTAGCGAACGTAGACACTAACGGTCTTTCTTTCCACCTTTCCTGCTTGTTTTCTTACCCTTCTTCTTACCTTCCTTTTTCTCTCCCATGTCTCTTACCTTCCGCCTTTCCTTGACCCTTCTGCGGACAATCCTGAGACCTCAGCCGGACGACGTCAAGGGCCCTGCCGGAGGGACGGCGTCCGACACCACCTGCCCAGCCCAGGCGCACATTCGTGGCGGGATGCTGTGGGCTACCTTGGGTAGCCTTTGGAAGTGACTAACAGAAGCGCCTGAAACCGGCGCAGCAGCAAGTCGCATAGCGAGCGCTTCCTCGGCATAATGAGCGCTCGCTATATAATGCTGGCATTTCCCCTTAAACCTCTTGACTGCCGCCGTCCATGCACTACAATACTCGTGATTTCAATTACATGATATGGATGAAATGATTTCGAAAGCAGGCAATCAGCTTCGAGCCTCGGCCGGCCTACGTGCCATACAAAACCAGTGGTATCTTTCATCGAGTCACGGCACTGTGCTGTTCCACATTGCGGCCAACCCTGAGTGCACCATAAGAGACATGGCTGAGGCCATGTGTCTCACTCGGCGGACGGTGTGGGGAGTTATCGGTGACCTGAGAAGGGCCGGGATGCTGAGTATCCGCAAGAACGGGCGTTGCCACCACTACACAGTGAACCTGGACGCACCCTTCTCGCATCCGACGGTTCGGGGTTACGCGTTGCGTGACATCCTGGGTCGGGTTGCCGGCCATTATCGGCCTGAGACGAGTGCTGCATCTTAGGGCGTCCATTGAGAGGACGTATGAGCGACAACAGCTCACCCAGTGTATGCCCCCGCTGCAGCGGCCAGCTGCTCGGGGACCTTTACGGGGAGTACCACTGCCTTCAATGTGGGTGTGTGGTCTATATCCCGGACGAGCCCCGGCCATCGTCGTATCTCCGTCAGCCAGTCATACATAAGCGGATAGAACATGATACAACCGTGTAATCCTATATCGGGTAGCCGTTATGAGCTGTACGCGGTGAGGACGCGGCGGGGGTAACGCCCCGTTGACACCCGCCCGGCCGAGGCGCGCAGTCGTCGCGGTGGGGGTCTCAGCAAACAATCCATTTGCCTCTGTCCCTGACTTATTGGACTACAACTCTGCTTGACGCTACGGTGGCGTATGTAGAGAATCAGCAGGAAGCACAGAACTACCTAGAAGGGCGGGCACCCGAATGAGGACGAAGTGGCTACTAATCGGCATTGGGCTTCTCGTTAGCGTGGTTGCTATAGCTGCCATTGCCTGCGACGACGACGATGAGAACGGCGGTGACGGAGGCGGTGGCAGGGAGCTCACGGCCACGCTGTCAGAGATGGAAGGATCGGGTGTGACTGGGACAGCCATCCTCACCGAGGATGACGACGGGACCGCACGAGTGGTGGTGTCGATGGAGGGGCTACCGGAAGGGCCACACGCCAACCACATCCACCACGTCACCTGCGACGCACAGGGCGAAGTCCACCTGACTCTGGAAGAGCTCCAGGCTGGAGCGGACGGGGTTGCCGAGGCGACCACGACCGACTTCCCAGAAGAAGACCCCGACCGCGAACTAAATTACTTCGCAGTGGGCCATTACATCGCCGTTCACGTGGGTGGTAACGACACGGTGGGTGCCGTGATTAGCTGCGGCAATATCGAATAGGTAGGCCCTAAACCAGCAAGCCTTTCGGCCCCGACTTACCCGCCCCTATCGTCCGACGCGGCCGCGCCTCTCCCGTTAACACCCGCCCAGCCCAGGCGCATATTAACCGTCATATTTACCGTCCATTAACCAGTCACCCATAACCCGGCCGACGAATCCTCACCCGGCTGAGCTATAGACCAATCGGAGGGCGATGGGACACTGCGAATAAAGGAGGGCAGTGATGTCCGACAAGTTTGTGCTGGTGGTGTCCGACGAGAATGACCGCAAACGCGGGGAGATCTCCGTGCTCGACACCGCTCACGAGGTTGAGCGCCTGGTAGAGACACTCCTAGAGGCGGGCTTCGACCAGGAACGGATTCGGGTGCTAACGGGCTCAGAGGCTGAGTTCGTCATGACCTACCGGCCAGTGGTCAGCTTAGCCGACGAGGCCAATAAGACAACGGAACCGGCTCGCTCTGCGAGCGACCACGTGGAGCCAGAAGCTACAGAGATCGAAGCTGAGGCTGAGGCGGAGGCCGTGGAGGCGCTCGGCGGCAATGGTGGTTCGATGTCGTCGCTCTTCCGGAGCGCCCGTGACGACAAGCATGTCATCTTCGCCGCTGAATCAGCCGCGTAAAGTCGCGATCGATCGCGATGCTTTCACATCGGCTGGTGCAGCAATGTACCGGGGTCGATTGAGAGGTTTACTGCCGAGGCAGATGAGAGATGTCCAAGTCTAAAAGATCGCGCAAAGGACGTCGGGGGACTGCCCGGCGCAAGCTGACAGATCCTGAGGTTATCGTCCCGGGTGTCGGCGACGCCGGGGAAAGCACACTTGAGGAGCCTCAGCCTTCGGCTGAGGTACCGGCGACTGCGGGTGCCTCCCGCGATGAGCGTCCACAAGACGCCGAGCCTGGAACGGGACAAGCCAAACCCTCATCTGGGGTCACTAAGAGCAGGCGGGCGAGAAGTCAGCAGGGGCTCGACGGCTTGCTAGACGATCCAGGTTCCAGTTCGCTAACTTCGACTCGGATTGGGCGCGCTCATCACGAGGACACGCGAACCTTGGCGGAACTGGCCGATAGCGTTATGGCGGCCGCACGTGAGGAGGAATCGCAGGCGCCCGAGGACTCAACGAGGGAGGCCGAGCCGCAGGGTGAGCCTCCCCCCGAGTCTGCCGATTCCCCGCCCGATGAGCCTCCGGAAATGCCCCAAACACGGTCAAGGGGCCGCCGGTCGTGGTTCATCGTCGCGGCACTCGTTCTATTCGCGGCCGGAGCCGGGTTCCTTAATCCCGGCCTTGGTGACAGCAGTTTCAGGCCGCATTCGGAAGCGGCCTCAGAAACCGAGGCTTTGCCACCGGCGGGGGACGAGTCCCTCAAGGCGGTCGTAGCTGATCCTACGCCATCTCCTGTACCTACGGTTGCTCCAACGCCTGCTCCAACCGTTGCTCCAACGCCTGAACCTGTCGCCGCAGCTTCGGCGCCCACGCCGAATCCAACGCCTGCTCCAACGCCTGCTCCAACGCCTGCTCCGACTCCTACTCCCAAGGTTGCTCCAGCGCCGAGTGGCGTACACGTCGGCAATCTCGTCCTCCGCGTCGAACAACATGGACAAGGAGGGAAGGTCAAAGTCTCAGTAGAGGTCTACGTCCACAACTCCGCCCACAACCCCATCGAAGGCGCCTCAGTCAGTGGCCAGTGGACAGGTGCCTCCGGCTCTACCTCCTGTACCACTGGCTCTACCTCCTCTTGCCTCGTCCAAACCGGCCCACTCAGCGTACCTGGCAGCGTGAAGTTCAAGGTCACCGGCATCACCTACAGCGGGCTGGACTACCAGCCCGCCCATAACCACGACGCCGGTGGTGATAGCAACGGCACGTCCATTACTGTGTCCTTCTAGCACGGCCCCGTCGCCTCTCCCGTTGACACCCGCCCAGCCCAGGCGCACAATTCCTGCGACTAGGTCGCCAACTGAACGGCAAGCGGTCCCCATAGCGGGGCCGCTTTCGTTATCTCGATGGGTCCCCATCGATTTCCTTGACAGCCTCTCCGATAAGGGGTCTACTATGTCTATTCTGGAGGTGGCGAACGCTGGCGGGTATCAGTGAATCAAAGGAGGGTCACATGCCGGAGATCACGAGGCAGGTTAAGATCAACGCCCCGAAGGAGAAGACCTGGGAGGCCCTTGCTGACTTGGGCGCCGTCTCCAACTGGGCCCCTGCCGTCACGGAGTCCCATATGATGACGGAGGCCAAGCGGGGCGTAGGAGCCATTAGGAGTTGCGACCACACCCGGATGGGCAATATCGAGGAGGAGTTCGTGGCGTGGGAGGAGGGCACCAGCCTCAGCTACGACGTCATCAAGGGCCTCCCCATGCCCATGAAGTCCCTGAACAATACCTGGTCCGTGAGCGGCGAAGGCGCGGATTCGATGGTCACCCTGACGATGGACTTCGGGATGAAGTTCGGGCCTCTCGGCGCGCTGATGGCGGCGCTTGCCGTTCGGAGGATGATGCACAAGGAGATGGGCCTGAATCTCGCCGGGCTCAAGCAGTACCTCGAGATCGGTGAGGTGGTCAGTGCCGCGAGTGAGGTTTCCGAGGGTTCTCTCGCCGCGGTCACATAAGTTCTGTTGCTAGCGCCCATTCGCTGACAGCCGCCCAGCCCAGACCCACAATGCCGCTGTCGAAGCGCGTGCCAGAAGGAGGTTAGGATGGTGCTCTACATGTATCAGGTAGCGTTCACTTCAGACGCATGGGCTACGCTCGCGAAGAACCCGCAAGATCGAACGGAGGCGGCGCGCACGCTCTTTCAGGGGGTTGGGGGAAAGCTCATCTCCTACTACTTCGCGTTCGGCGATTATGATGCCGTTGTACTTGCCGAGTTGCCTGACAACGGGGCCGCTGCTGCTGCCGCCATCGCCGTCGCCGCAGGCGGGGCTATCAAGGCCGTCAAGACGACGCCCTTGTTCAGCGCCCAGGAGGGAGTCGAGGCGATGCGCCAGGCGGGTCAAGTGAACTACCGTCCGCCGTCCTGAGACAGTCACACCAGTCCCGTTGACACTCGCCCCGCCGAGGCGCATATCCGCCGGCGGCCGGGCCCCTGCGCCATGGCTTTTTCCTCTATAATCCAGGTGACATGTATAAGGTTGATCGGGAAACGTTTGAAGGGCTGGTAACCTCCGCGGTCGTAGATCTGCCTGATACCTTTCGCGACCGCGTCACGAACCTCGAGTTCGTTGTGGAGGATCTGGCGAGCGGCGACGATTACGCACGAGTGGGCGGCGGCCCGGGCAGGACGCTGCTCGGCGTCTACCGCGGCATCCCGCTGCCCCGAAGGGGCCGACGCTACAATATGGCCCTTCCGGACCGGATCGTCATTTTCCAACAGCCGATCCAGCGCCTAGCCCGAAGCGAGGCCGACCTGTCCGAACGTGTCGGCCACGTCGTCCGGCACGAGATTGCGCACTACTTTGGCATCAGCGACGAGAGGCTGCGGGAGATCGACGCATACTGAGTAGCCTCTCGTCTCACGGCATCGAGCCTAACCGAAGAGGCGGCGGCTCTCCCGTTGACAGCCTCCCGGCCACCAATTGACCGCCACAGCTGGGACAGGGCGTGTGCCTCGTGTCTTAGTCGGCGCGGTCACGAATCAGTTCCGCTACTCTACGATCCATGGTGTACAGGTCGTCATGGGCCTTGTAGGGCCTCACGTCCGCGCCTAACTTCTTGCACGCGAAGCGAATGTTGGCCAGGTAGCCCCCTAACATCCCCGTGCTTATTCCAATCTCCTCAACCAAGTCTAGGCGGCTGATACCCTCCGGATGGCCTGCCATCGCTTTAAGGGTTCGTCGGGCCCCGTCTCCGACGAGTTTCCACATCATCTCTAGACGATGATGATTCCAATCCTTGACGAGTGACTGTTCCGAGATCACTGAGATTCCTTCCGAACCCCCTGTGTAGGGTTGGCTGAGTCCGCCTTGCCGGCTAGATGCGCCAACGCCAGAATCGGGGTGCGCGGCGGTGGCGCCATTGCCGGTGTCCGCAGCCGTGCCGTCAGCTTCCGCCTGGCCACCATCGACGGAGGGCAAGTGAATGGAGACCTGATTCTTCCCGGCTAGCTTCGCTTCTTTTAGGGCCGCTTCGGCATCTCTGATGACGGACTCCGCCTTGAGGCCATCCTGTGGACTGACGCAGCAGACGCCGAAGCTAGCCGTGATGGGCATCGATCTGGTGCCAGCAGTAACTGGGTGAGCCGCGATCGTGAAACGGAGACGTTCCGCCGCGGTGCGCGCTCCCTCTAGCGGAGTTTCGGTCAGGAGGACACAGAACTCATCCTCCTTGTAGCGGGCAACAACGTCGGTGCTCCGCATGCAGCTCCGAATAGCTGCTGAAACATGCTTCAGCGCTGAATCGCCGACCTCGTCCCCGTGGGCACGGTTGAACTGCTTGAAATCGTCCAGGTCCAACATTAGGAAGGAGAGCTCACGCCTGTACCGTCGTGCCCTGCTAATCTCGATCTCGAGTGATCTAGTGAGAAATCCACTGGCGAACAGTCCCGTCAACTCGTCTGTGATTCTGACCTGCTCTAGCTCATCGCGGAGCCGCGTAGATTCGGCTTCCCAGCGTCGCCAATCCAAAGTCTGGTGGATGGCGTGGCCTAGGCCTTTAGGGAAGTAATCGTGCGCACCAGCGCGCATCGCCTCGGTGCCGATCGCGTCATGACCCTCGGGGACGAGCATGATGACAGGAGGTAGGTCGGCTCGGCGATTCAGGCGCAGGAGCGCATCGATCCCGTCCTCCCCCGGAAGGTTATAGTCCAGAAGTATGAGGTCAAAGGTGCCCTGGCTCAGGAGGTGAAGGCACCTTTCGGTGGACGTGGCTGGGGTGACCACAAATTTGACATCTCTATACGCCTGCAGCATATGCCGGGCGATTCGCGCGGCCTCGCGACTGCCCTCTACGAAAAGCACGCGCATCGGCTCGGAAGGTGAAGACGAGCGGAACCGTAGTAGGTTGCCAATGCGCTCGAAATCTATGCCAATCACGGTTCGGTCACTCACGAAACCCCATCTACTGGTTAGAGACGTACTGGGGGGTTGCGTGTTACGACCGGCTATAACAGGGAGCCCCGCCCATTTTTGCGTGCTCGGGCAGCGAGGTCGTCCCAGTATGGTCTCTTTATGTGCTAGCCGCTTCTCCCCCTACTTGGACCGGTTCTCCTGGGAGGACTCCACCTGGACACCAAGCGCCCACCACCGTGGCTGCCCCTCATCCGCCCCCTCGAGTGGCGGCAACGGTCTCTCCTCCTGCGCCGGTAGTTCTCTCCGCGGTGCCGAGCGATCACTCTTCTTCGCTTCGTGAGACGTGGCCTCCCGATGAGGGATAGGCAGAAGGTCCAGCGCTTGTCGGAGGAGAACGTGCAGTTGTTGGATTTCCTGGTGAAGCTGTTGGGCCTCCTGGCGGCGGGAGTCTAGCTCCCGCTCCAGGGTGGCCACCAGAGCCCTCAGCCCCTCCGCCTCCCCGGGAGACGCACCGGAGGACGAGCCCGCAGCTGGCGAAGCTTCGCTGGGGGCGTCGGGCACCTCCACCCTCCACGCCTCGCCCCGGAGCCTGGGCACCTTGTGACCCTTTAGTGTGCCATTGCGCATACGCCTCCTGATGGTTGCGTCGGAGACGCCTAGAATGCGGACCGCTTCCTCCATCGATACGAGCGGCATGGTTGGCCCCCCCAGGACTGCTGCTTAGGCCGTGGCCAATCCTGAGCCTACGCCCGGCCTATGCGTAGAGGTGCCCACATTCTAGCCCCACATTATAATAGGTGTCAACTAGGTTCAGGCGGCCCCGTTCGGCGCTGATAGTGGCCTTAGCTTTACCGGCTCGGGGGACGGTTGCAGATACGCTTTCTGGTGCCGAAGGCCGGACTCGAACCGGCACGAGGGTTGCCCCTCAGCAGATTTTGAGTCTGTGCAGCCTAGTCGATAGGCGTCGATAGCCGTCGCTGCCATATCTAAGTTTACCCGAAACAGGCTGTTCCCGTCGCTGGCCGTCGATAGTTATCGATGCGCGTGGCTGTCTCGGTGGCTGTCTGGCCGCCGTTAGCGTGGGCAGATGTGATTTTCAGGTACATAATGGCGTAGTTATCTGCTCTCTCGCGCCATCGCCTATAATGACAGCGTCCTCAAAATGAGCTTGCTCAGAGAAATCCAGGAAGGCTCCACGGACCAAGCGGTCCCACTCTCCGATCTCCTTCGGAAGTGCAAGGTACTTGCCAAGCGCCTCCGACACGAACCTCTCGCAACGTGGGCGGACCAAGAGCTTAATGGATACCCGGACACTAATGATCTCCCCCCTTATCGGCGGCATTCGGCGGAGGCGAAGGGAAACTTCCTTGGACCGTTTCGGGCACAGCTGACAAATTGGCCCATTCCGCCGTTGGCCGTTCCCGAAAAATACCGTGAGAAACTTTTTACGGCAATATATCCGGCGGGGGTCGCCGAATACGAGGAACTCTTGAGGCCTGGCTCGGAGGAGTTGGCGCAGCCTTGGCCCGCCGACTTTGTCGCCTTGTATGGGCAGGACTTCATCAAGGGTTACCAGTGTTCGAGCGTACGGCTAGCTATTTCACGCGGGGCGGTCGTAGGGATGCTCGATCAAATCAGGAATCGGATATTGTCGTTCGCACTTGAGATAGAGGAGGAGAACCCGGAAGCTGGCGAGGCGAGTCCAGGAGAAGAGCCCCCCGTGTCGCGGGACAAGGTTGAGCAGATCTTTAGCACGATCATCCTGGGCGGCACCAACGTTGTCGCGAGCGGAAGTGACAACATCATCACGGGCTTCAAACAGGTCGTTGGCGACTGGTCATCTCTAAAGGAGACGTTGGAACTGCTCGGCGTGCCAGGGCCCGACATCGACGCCCTCAAATCAGCGATAGAGAAGGACGGCGAAGAACTTCCACCCGGAGAAGCTGTCAAGTCGTGGCTTCAGAACATCAAGGATCGAGTAGCCTCGACGTCCCTCATTCTCGCGGGCAACGCCACGGGGTCAATGATCGGGACGGCGGTTCTCCAGCATCTTGGCGTCATCTGAACCGCCCCTCCAGCCACGCGTCGAACCGCTCCCACCAGCGGTCCACGGCGGGCGCCAGCAGCAGCGCCAGGAGCCCGACCGCAGCGGGGAGCGCGTAGGGGAGGGAGTCACTCATCGCTGGCCTCCTCTAATTCGCTCGCTGCTTCCGCCTCTGCTTCCTGAATCAGGCGTCTAACGTCCTCGGCACTTGCCCCCAACCGCTTCAGGAGCTTGGCCTCTTCTCGCCGTGCGTCGCGTTCCGCACGCTGCTCCGCGAGATGCAATTGTTCTACTCTCCCGGCGTGCGGTGTTGCGCCAGCCTCTGTTCCTTCGAACCAGGCTAGCGTTGCCGAGGCCCACTCTTCCAGGGCAAGGTACGTGCTCTCCCACTTGAAATACCAGGCCCCAGCCTCATCAGGGACCGACCCCAGCTTTGTGTGCCGCTGGCGCAGATCTGCATACACCTGGGACTGGCGTCGGGCTGACGGGATGATCTCAGCCAGAGCCGAACTATCGAGAGTCGCTGACCCACCATATTTGGTAAGGACATCGTTGTGTCGAGCCGCCTCCGCGTCCTGGAGCGACTGGAGCTTCCACGCTTCAGCCATGAAGGCCAATACCCCGTCCCTCTGTTCTGGCGAAACGCGGCCCCCGATTAATCGCCGGAGAAAATTAGTCACCGCTGGCCGTCCTACCTCCGGCCCGTCCGACGCGCTGCTTCGCCCGCTGCAGCGAGATGTCCCGCTGCTCTCTACGGCTACGCGGATGTCCATTGCCGTGGCGCCGCCGGTGCAGCGACCGCCGCTTACGTGTCGGCGGCATCTAGCTTCGCCCCGGGAGCCCGGCCGCGGCGGGGAGGGCGTAGGGGAGGAAGTCAGGCATCCCGCCTCACTCACTCGATCCCGGCCTCAAGGAACTCATTCACCTGCGACTGCACGATTTCCGGCGTTATATCATTCAGCCCGATTCGTCTTATCTCATCGCCGGACCCGTCATAGTAGTCGTACCCGCGGCTCACTCTGATCTCCGAGGCCTTTCTGAACGCAGTATAGATCAGGAGGCTGCGGCCGCGTAGCTCAACCTCGAGGTATATGAGGGGCGGGTTCCCGTCGTATTGTTCGACGATGTTGGATTTTAGGCCTCTGTTTTCGAACGGTGTCCGCGCTTTTTCCAAGATCGGTACGATCTTCTCTGCGCAGATAGCGCGGAAGGTTTCGGCGAAGCGCTTCAGCGCTTCAAGCGCTTTCCGTTCCTCCTCCTCCCACTTCCTATCGGCTTCACCTCTTTTCCCCAGGTGTTCGTCGAGCCTGTCCGCAAGGTCTCCCTTCTCACGAGCCACGAGGCCCCTCCCTTCTGGCTGACTAGACTTTCGGTCGCTACTTCAGGTACTCCAATACGGCGATGCGACTGACGGCGGACCGGGGGATCAGCAAGTTGGCACCACCTTAGCAGTGAACTCGTGTACGCGCCAGAAGCCCCCGACGCTGTCCTCCCCACCGCCATCCCACGGCTCCCACAGCATGACGCCCACCGCTGCCCCGGCGCCGATGGCGATGAAGAACAACGCCGCTAGTACGGTGCCCAGCGAATTGCGGATGATCATGTCCCCCTCCATTCGGCCCGATGGGGGGATTATAGCCCATCTCCGTTGACACCCGCCCCGTCTAGGCGCACAATCGCGGCGGCAAGGAGAATGAGTGATGGTTGAGAGGGAAGATCTGAGGCCGATGTGGGAGGCGGTGGGGATGGTGACTGGTAACTTCGCGGTGCTTGAGTTGGCGTTGCATCACCTTGTGTTGCAGATGCTGGGCCACGGGGCAGCCGTGCGCGTAGTGATAAGGGACAAGGGGTTCGGGGATCTATTGATCGTTGGGCAGGAACTGGTAAAGGAGGGATTTCCGTCGGACGACGGGCACCGGAAGCGGGCGAGGGAGCTGCTGCGGCGGCTGAAACGGGTAAACCGAGACCGAAATCTGACGACGCATGCGACGGTGGGGCAGGTTACGGGGAGCGTAGAACTGGAGATGGTGCGGGAGATGATTCGGGGGACGACGCGGAGGAGGAGGGTCCGCGTGTCGGACGTGCAGGAGCTCTGCAGCAGGAGCGTCGAACTCATTAGTGAAGTGGCTCAGTTGACGCGGGATATACGGGCGGGGGAGGTATGATCTAGACGCGTCGCTGGCGGGTTCTCCCCTCGGCCCCGACGGAGTCACCGATTGACACCCGCTCGGCCCAGGCTCGCGATCGCGGCATGAACCGAAGGAGGGGCGCAACCGTGAGAGGGTGGGCCGTCTGGGGCGCTACCCTGGCAATGGTCTTGCTGCTTAGCGGCATCGTGTGGACCCTGGTGATCGCGTAGTAGGCTCCTGCGCCCCGTTGCCAGCCGTCCCACCCAGGCGCACAATCGCGTGGCGTATGCGGGAGTCGGATCGGCGATCTCCGCTTTGAGAGGGCGTCAGGGCGTTTACTGACGGGTCACAGAGGCTCCCGCATTGGCCCATTCCGTATCTGAAACGGCAGCGCAGCGAGGCCCGTCATCCCAGCCTTTCCCAGGCGGTCACAGAGAACATGGCCACAAGATGGCCACAAGATACCTGTTCCCTTGCGCCAGACTGTGAGCAGGATATAATCCGGCCCGAAGGAGGGCACGATAATGGAGGATACACCGCAAGCGATCGCCACAGTATCGCTTCACCTACCTATTAGGATTCAGGTTCCCGACGATCACGCTTTTGCGGTTCATCTCCCCGACGGGCAGTGTGAGTTGCGGTTCACCGAGAAGCCCGCGCCCGAACGTGCTGACGGTATGCGAGCCGAAGGGTTTGACGACGGCAAGGGCACCTACGTTCGCAGCACGGCGACGGTCGAATTCCAGATGGATATCGGCGAAGAGCTGCCGCTCAGTCAGGATGCGTCCGGGCGACTACAAGAGACAATGCGCCTGAAGGCGTGGGACTACCTGGCGGCATTTCTGAGGCCATACAGCCACATCGCGCATCACCTAGAGAGCCGCGTGATCACGAAGCCTGAGGGCTACGCCCTTCGCCTCGTGGATCCAAGCAGCGGCGAAACGGTTGCCGGATTCCCTCAAGTCACCGGTCACGTATTTCCGGGCCCCCTTGCCATCAAGGCAACCTTGACCAATGGAAGCGTTGCGCAACTTAGCGCGTTACTGCGACCGGGCTCTGGCATTCAACTGCCCGACGAGATCCTACTCCAGGCCGAGACCGAAGCTAGTCTCCTTGACGATGTGGATCACGCCGTTCTAGATGTCGCTGCCGCTCTTGAAGTGTTCCTCGACCAGCTTATGGAGAGAGAGATACACTTCGCAGACGCGAAGTTGGTACGCCGGCTACGCCGAAAGGGAGTGTATACGGGCTACGACAGGCTGTTCCGGGTGCTTGGCAGGCCATCCTTGAAAGACGAGCACCCTCGGAATCCGCCGGACGATAGGCCACTAGCCTTTGAACTACTGGAATTCATCTTCGTGGTGCGAAACAACATTATTCACCGCGGAGTCAACCAATTCACGCTCAACTCCCTCAAACCGCCTGGGTACGTAAGTCCATATCTGGACCGCCACGAGAAACAGGACGGATTGATCGTCACCTCGAAGGTGGCCCTGGGCCTCATTGCGGGCGCCCGCCAGATAATTGATTGGGTGCGGACAGATGGAGCGCCTCGCCGATAGCTTTAGACCCGCCCTTCGTAGTTGTCACGATCTGCGACATCACGGCTTAGTGGGCCCCAGTCGCCGGTCGATCCAACGGTCGAACTGCTCCCACCAGCGGTCGACGGCCGGCGCCAGCAGCAGCCCGAGCAACCCGGCCGCGAGGGGGAGAGCGTAGGGGAGAACGTCAGTCGCCACTGCTCAGCTCCCAAGCGGAGGGTCGCTCATCAAGAATGACGGTTCGGTCAGCCGCTGCTCTAAGCTCCTTGGAGAGCGACTCCCTGAAAGCGATGACAATAACGTGAGGCCCCACATCCCGAATAGCCCGCGCCAACGGAACGAAGTCGGCATCGCCACTTACCAGGGCTATAGCTCCAACCACGCCGCGGTTCGCAGCTTGCAGTGCGTCGACAGCCAATTGAACATCGACGCCCTTCTGTTCAGGCTTCCGTTTGCCCTGCCGAACCTGACCTTCGACGACGTGCGTATCCTGCAACTGCTGAACGCGTGCCAAGTACGAGCGCTGCCGCTCAACTTGTTCAGCAGAGGCACCCTCGTCAACGGCGTCGTAGTAGAAGATTCGAGAGGCGACAAGCTTCGCGCCTGCAACATCGATGTTCTGCACGAAGGAGGCTGGCTTTCTAGGATCAAATTCGTCTGGGTGACCCTCTTGTCGGAGTTCCTCTCGCACATATTGGCCGTCCACGAAGACGTAGCAGGGCATTAAGCTCCGCCCCCCACGGCTGATTGTTGGCACGCCCATTTTCTACGCCTTCTCGCCCCACTCCTGCAGGTAGCGCATCATCACCGGTGGATTATAGCACCGTCCGGCCAGCCCCCGGCCGTGGAGCGCCCCGTTGACAGCCGCCCAGCCCAGGCGCGCAATCGCGGCGGCGGGCTTAGAGCTCCAACGCGGCGTATACGTCAATGATGTCTAGGGCACTCAGGGTAT
>CAZYOV010000051.1:0-15629 GCA_964649215.1 uncultured Dehalococcoidia bacterium | reverse complement strand
TCTCGCCTCCGCATCGCTCAGTGACTATGCGACGCGCCACGTCCAGCCCCAGCCCTGTGCCCTGCCCAACATCCTTCGTGGTGAAAAATGGATCGAAGATTCGCGCCTGGATGTGCGTCGGAATCCCACCACCGTTGTCCGCGACCTCGACCACGATACGGTCGTTCTCGCGAAATGTCCGAATGCGGATCTCGCCATCGGGGCCAGCCGCATCGATCGCGTTGTCGATGAGGTTGAGCCACACTTGATTCAACTCGCCTGCAAGCACCACGATGCGCGGCAGCTCGGGGTCGAAGTCACGGACTAGGTGAACCCCCTGCTTCAACTTGTGGCTCAGGATGCGTAGCGTGCTTTCAAGCCCGTCGCGAACGTTTACCTCCTGCTGGGGGGCGCGGTCCATGTACGAATGTTCCTTGACGGCGCCCACTAGGTCGGAGATGCTACGGGCGCTCGTCGCGATAGTCCCGACTAGATCACGGATCGCCTGCGACTGACTCATCCACCTGAGAGCGTCAGCCAACGCCGCCTCGGGCAGCTCGTTAGCCAGGGTGTCAAGCGCACTGTCCTCGATGCCAGCGGCGACCAGACCGGGTGCAATCTGCCAAGCGTCGTGCACCCCATGGCTATCAAGCCATGATGTAACAGCGTCCTCACGGTCCGCCCGCTCCAGGGCGCTCAATTCCCCCGCATCTCCTCCCGCGGCCAGCGACTGCTGCGCCTCGTGCAGGCGCGCCCAACTTGTATCGTCCAGCCCCTGCTGGCTAAGCCGCACCGACAGCGTCTCAAGCTCCTCCAGCCGGTCGCGAAGCTGCGAGGCAGCGCGCTGCGCGGCGGCAGCCGGGTTATTTAGTTCGTGTGCCAGACCGGCAGACAGCTTTCCGAGTGCCGATAGCTTCTCCGTCTGTCGCAGCTCCTCCTCGGCGCGCTTGCGCTCGGTGATGTTAACGAACGCGACGACGCAGCCGGCCAGCTCCGAGTGCAGGAATAGCGGGTAGGACCAGTACTCGGCGGGGAAGCTGGTGCCATCCGCCCGCCACACAATCTCGTCGCCGGCGTGGGTGCCTTCGCCTTCGATGAAGGCCTGATAAATTCGGCACTCCTCGACCGGATAGGGATCTCCGCTCGGGCGGGTGTGGTGGATGAGCGCATGCATATTCTTGCCCAGCAGCTCTTGGTCACTTCCGTAGCCTAGCATGGTCATGCAGGCCGGATTGGCAAACGTGCAGTTGCCTTCGAGGTCGACACCGTAGATCCCTTGACCGGTGGCGTTGAGCAGGGCACGCACCAGCTCCTCATCATGGCCGTGGGCGCCCGTTTGGCGTCCAGGTTCGGCTGAATCCGAAAGCTCTGTCATGCCACTCCGCACCCTAGGGGTCGCTGCGTCCGGGGGACCTCAGTGCAATACCGCAGCCCGGCGCTGAGCTGTATAGCGTCCCCAACTCGTCCTCATTCTATGTCCCGTGGGGACATTCTACATCAGACCTCGACGCCCGGGCACAGGAGGGGCTTGACTGTCGATAAGTGTGGGTTAGTGTCGCTTCCTGCGTACGGGTGAGAGCTGACCCGCCGCCGCGATTGTGCGCCTGGGCGGGGCGGGTGTCAAACGGGGCGCGGACGGGCGGCGATTTGCAATCCTGCGACTCGAAGCGCCCGACCGTATGCCTCAGCAACCAGCACTCCCCTGTCGCGTTCGCCTAGCGGCCAGCTGGAAGTCTTGCGCGGTATAGCAGAAGAGGTGCCTACGCCAGCTCAGGACTGGCCATGCGACACCTCTTCCGCAGCTGAGCGGGCTCGCCTCCGTCCCGCTCCAGTTCCCACAAAGAGTTAACAGGGTAAGCCAGCGGCCATTACAGCTGGGATAGGCGGACAGGAGCCACCGCCTGGCTTGGGAGGGCCACCATGGGGCGGGCCTCATGGGATGGGGCGACCTCACTGCCCGCCGCGATTGTGCGCCTGGGCTGGGCGGGTGTCAACGGCGTGCTGGTAGGGGCCATCAGGCCGGAGGCGGCCTATTCCTCGTTGAGCAAGGTGCAATGGGCTGGGGATGTAGGTAATCTCTAGGGACGCACTCTGATGTCCCCCTGAGCGACGATGAATGTGGCTGGAGTTGCCGGCGGCGCGGCACAGTACGCGGCTGCGAAGCCGGGAACTGCCCCAATGAATTGGAGGCTGTTGAGGTCGGGCGGATTGTTCACTGATGGCGGACCATTGTCAACGACCCGCCAGGCCACCTCATTGGAAGGAGGCGCACTTAATCGGCCGCTTGTGGCAAATCCACCGAGAAATGCGGAGTTTCCGATGACGGTGAAGCAGGTGATCTTCCCATGGCTCTTGGTCTGTGAAGCGTCTCCTCTTAGGTTCACGCGCTCCCATTGGCCATCGACACTTCCGTCGGCAAACCGTTCGGCAGTGAAGGAGAAGAAGCGGGGGTCGCCACCCGCATCGGTGAAATGTCCACTTCCGGATACAGACTGCACCACACGGCCTGTGGCGGAGGCTGTCCCTCCCCCCGAGGCCCCACTAAAGGCCAGCCCGCTCGCAACCGAGAGAGCTACCGCTACCACGACCGCTCCCGCAATCAGCAACTTGATGCGCATCTGATCCTCCTTTCGGAAATGCATCATTCTCGATAAGTATCTTTATTAACACACGGAACATAATTAGTCAAGCCATCGCCTTGACACATTGGAATCTGGCCCGCCGCCGCGATTGTGCCCCTGGGCGGGGTGGGTGTCAACGGGGCGGCGATGGGCTCAACCCAGGGTGCGAATGTCCTCCTCGTCATCGACTAGCCGTCGCGTTGGGAAGAGAGTAATATTCGTTGCGATATGCCCCGACGCTACTCAATGGCCAGGCGAGCCCCGCTGACAAAGCGGACCCGCGGTGTCGTTGAGAGGGCCCTCATCAGACTCCTGGCCGCCAAGGGCTACGAGGCCATCACGATGGGGGATATAGCGGAGCAGGCAGACGTATCGGTGCGCACGGTGCAGCGCCACTTCGGCTCCAAGGATCGTATTCTGGCGGCGGCCCTTCGCTACCCTGCGCAGGCGCTGGCCGATGAGCTTTCGAACCAGCCACCGGCAAAAGCCGCCCAGGAGGACGTTCGCAATTTGGTGGCAGCGCTATTCGCCGTTTACACCCGCCATAGGGTAGAGATGTGGGCAGCCTACACTCGCTCTGGCGAGATACCGCAGTTGCTGGAGGTTTCACGCTTGGCGGCCGCGTCATGGATGTCCGCCGTCGGCGGATTGATAACACGCTGGTCGCACCGCCTCACCATCGACGCGATGTTGGCGAAGCGGGCAACGATAGCGCTCACGAGCTACCCGGCCTGGCGGGGGTTCACCGCCGCAGGCGGCTTCGGCCCTCATGAGGCCGAGGAGCTGGTCACCAAACTACTCTGCGAATACATGCTCGGGGGCGAGGGGGCGGCCTCAGAGGAACCATCCGAATAGCGACGGCACGTGATATTGACATAGAGCATATAGACTTGGTGTAATAATTACTGGCCGACCGCCGGTAATCTTATCCCGACCTCGAAGGCGCAGCGGATACACTCTGCGTGCAAGAAAGACCACCGCTGCGCCAATCCCTCAGTCCCGAAGGGCCGAGAGGCACGATTATATCACTAATCTCTAGGGTTTGGGGACACGTGCCCGCCGGACATCATTGCATTGCCGTTCGCCCTTAGTGCAATCGTTGGCTTCGTCATGGCGTCCAGCGATTTAGCCCACGGTGGATCTGATGTCCTGGAGTAAGTACACCACAGGACTAGATGCGTCACTCGCTCTGATTGGCGTCCGGCATAGACTACTGCCGTCGGGCCATCGTCGTGAGTTGCCCACAGGGCGAAGTTCTCTAGGCTCAGTCGGTTCACGACGGCGTTCAGGTCGCGCACGCGGGCGTCTAGAGAGTAGTCGGTGATGTCCCGGTCGGAAAGGCCGCTTCCCCTGCCGTCGTAGCGGACGACCATCCTTGTTTCTGCTAGTCGCTCGTACCAGCGACGGTATTGAGGGTACTGCCACTCCGATTGAATGTTGCCGACAGGAAGGTCCGGCATGAACACGAAGGGCGTGCCGCCCTCCCCCAGCGTGTAGAAGGCGATGTTCACCCCGTCCTTGGTCTTGGCGTACTGGATGCGCGGCTCCACTAGCCGCCTCCCTTTACCGCGAACAGCCGCTGCGGCTCCGCGATGCCCTTGAGCGTCTGCTCACCGCGCTCATCGAACGCCACACCCGCCGAGGTGCGCGCCAGGCTCCGCACGGTGTCCGACACCAGCACCTCGCCCGGAGCGGAAGCGCCCGCTATCCGTGCCGCGATGTTGACGGCCCCGCCGTACACGTTGTTCTCCTCACGGATAACGTCACCCGCGTGGATGCCCAGGTGGAGCTGCAGCCCGGCGGGCTCGCTCGCGGCGTTGCAGCGCAGCGCGCACTCGATAGCCTGCCGTGCCGAGGTGAACACTGCCAGCACGCCATCGCCCAGCACCTTCCCCTCCACGGGCACGCCCTCGCACTCGCGAATCGCCGCCCGCAGCGACGTATCCAGATCGCGGGCCTTCTCCCGGAACGCCTCATCCCCCATCTCCTCCGTGAGCGCCGTGGACTCCACGATGTCCGCGAACAGGATGACGGCCATGCCTTCCGGTAACTCGGACGTGGCTGCGGCCTCCGCGCCTTCGCCCAGGAACTCATCGATCGCGGCGTGTCCTGCTTCGCTTACGTACATAGGCAGACGGTCCTGCAGGTCTACGAGCCGCACGTCAGCGATATCGGCCCACCTCCCTTCACTGGCAGGGACGTTGAGCTGGTCGAGCAGCACGAGGGTTGGTGCGCGAACCTTCGCGAGCCAGGGGCTCCAATCGATCCTGGCAAGCGCATCCAGAGCGAGCGCAGCATCTCGCTGTCCGACCGCACTCCGAATAAAGCGCGCCCACTTTCCTGCCTGCTCAGTCGACCAGCCAAGCCTATCGTGCGCGAACGTGTTCGTGAATAGCTCCCAGTCACTCTCGATCAGGCCGCGCACGGCCAGCCCTCGGTCACTCGCATAGACACGCTCGCCTATGACGTAGGGACTGCAAAGGACGAGCCTGCGCACCTGTTTTGGGTGTTCGGCCGCCACGCGCAGCATCGACGGTCCGAGACCGTAGAAACCCAGCAAGTCGACCTGAGGGTGCCCAAGACGCTTGATGACCGCCTCCACGTCGCCGGCCAATTCCTCCTCCGACAGTTGTTCGATGTTTCGGTCAGACAGGCCTTCGTTACGGATGTCGTAGCGGACGAGTTTCTGCCTTGATGCAAGGTGCTCGTACCACCGGGCGAGCTCCGGAACCCGCAATTCCAGCGAGACGTGACTCCAGCCCACGGGCGGACTCATGATCAGCGGCGGCTCGCCGTCGCCCATCGTCCAGTAGGCGATGCTCACCCCGTCCTTGGTCTTGGCGTACTGGATACGCGGCTCCATCAACTATTCTTGCTCTTCGTTGTGGGCCGATGGGAGTGGGCTCGCGACGTTGCATCCAGCGCGACCTGCGCCGAGTGCAGTGCGGGTGCCAGATGCCAATCATGCGGAGTGACCCCGCTGCGCGCCTTGTAGCCCCCGAAGATTGCAAACCCCGCCCGAAGCCAGAAGCAGTCGACTACCTCGAATCCCGCAGCCTCGAGCCAGGTCAGTTGCTGGTACAACGGCGACTGATACTCCCCCGAATTACTGCATCGGAAGACGTTCCACCCGCCCTCACGAAAGTACTTTCGGAAGAGCTTGTCTGACCCGGTTGCTGCGACCGACTGAGCTTCCGCAATGCGGTCGTAGGCCTCTTCGAACAGCGCTCGCTGTTCTGGTCGCTGTGGCTCAACCACATCGGCAATCAGGAGCGCACCTCGCTCGGTGAGGCGGTCGGAAACTGCCGCGAATAGGCGTGCCTTTTCACCATCGGAGAGATGATGTAGAACGAGAGACGAGACGACACTGTCAACAGATGTCAGTCGAGGTAGCCAGTCGGTCGAAGCGAGGTCAAATGTTTCCACAGTCACCCGCTGGCCAAACCGGCTCAGGCGTTCTGCCGCGTGGGTTCGCATGCTCGTTGACCCATCGAGGGCCGTCACCGAGGCATTTGGGAAGTAGTCGAGAATAGCAAACGCAATGGCACCCTCGCCGCAGCCCAGTTCTAAGACGTCGAAGGAATCATGCTGTCCGAACGGTAACAGCGCCAAAAGCGTGGCGATTTGCTCATCTCGGGCGGGCACCGCAATGGCCGCAACCTGCCGAAACTGCTCGGAATCCTCCTCAGTCCAGTCGTAAGGCGGCTGGTCGTTCTGGTAGAGTACTTCGGATGTGGGAATAGGTTCGGTGATGCCCTTGAGTTTCAAGCGTCCATAGTTGCGGAATTCGAAGGCTTGGCGGCCCGCGAGAAGGCCAGCCACGAGAGCGCTGCAGAGAATCTGGCCAGCCTTTGCCCGGTCACACAGCCGGCTGGCCACGACAACTGGCGTACCGAAGTAGTCGGCCTCCTCCAGCAGCGCCTCGCCCACGTTGAGACCGACGCGAACCTCTAAGATTTCACCAGCCGCGGGTCGGCGGGCGGCCTGTTGAATCGCGATACTGCAGCGTACCGCGTCAGCTGGGGAAGCAAAGACGGCCATCAGGCCATCGCCCTCCCACTTTAGCTCGCGGCCACGGTGAGCGGCTAAAGCGTCTTGAAGGGATTTGTGGTGGGCCCGAAAGATGCGCTGACCGCGCTCGTCGCCGGCGCGCTGGAGCACTTCCGTCGAGTTCGTGAGGTCAGTGAAGAGAATCGTGACCGGTGAGGACTGCGGCTGCTTTGCCATGGCTAAGGAATTGTAGCACCGGCTAGCTCGCCTGCCCAGTCCATTGAGCTATGCTCACCCCATCGGCGGTCTTGTCATACTGGATGCGCGGCTCCATGGCGGGACTATTCTACGCCATCCGCACCGCCGCCGCGTAGCCGCCCCGTCGGCGTGAGCACCTGGCACAAAGACTAGCGACCCTCCGGTGCTAGAGAAGAGCGATGCTCTACCGCCTGCGATACCGCTTGGGGATGCGAATGCGACGGGCTCGCGTCTTTGGCTAATCGATTTTGCGTGCCGAAAGGCGGCAGCCAGAGAAGACCCCCAAAGCGCCCATAAAACGACGTAAACGAGCCACAGAGAGCCCTACTTCAACCTAAGCACGACCCTAGACGGCACCAACCGGCTACACCGCTTCTATCTGGGCGGATGGCTGCCCGAAATCCACTCCTATCTAAGTGACTGAGAGCACACCAGAGTTCAACTAGCTTAATGAGAGCGCAGGCCGGCGAAGAGATAGGCGACCCGACGCCCGCCTGGTTCTACTGGAAGGGGGTTCGCCACTGGCGTCCCCTGACGGCATGGAGACGCTGGCGACGACCATCGACGAGTTCCTGAGCGAGGGCGAGGAGCAGGCGAAGCCGCTTGCGCCAGAGGACATTCACACTATCCTCTTCACGGACGTGGAGGGCTCCACAGCGCTCACCCAACGCCTCGGTGACGCCAGGGCGCGAGAGCTGTTGCGGGAGCATGAGCGCATGGTGCGGGAAGCGCTGAAGGCCCACGGCGGCTCGGAAGTGAAGACGATGGGCGACGGTTTCATGGCCTCGTTCTCCTCGGCCACCAAGGCTCTGGAGTGCGCCATCACCATGCAGAGGGCGTTCGCCGCGCAAAACGAGACCGCGCGGGAGCCCCTCATGGTGCGGGTGGGGTTAAACGCGGGGGAGCCGATAGCGGAGGACGACGACCTGTTCGGCACGACTGTGAATAGGGCCGCCCGTATCACAGCGACGGCCAAGGGCGGCGAGATACTGGTGGCCAACGTCGTCAGGGAGCTGGCAGAGGGCAAGGACTTCCTATTCGCCGACCGTGGTGAGGCGACACTTAAGGGTTTCGACGAGCCGGTGCGGCTGTTTGAGGTGCGGTGGCGGTACTGATGGAGTCGAGCCTGCCACTAGGCGCCGGTTTAGATTGGGTAAAGATGCAGCCTCGATGCGGTCTCAGATAGGGGCAGAAGTTGACCCCTGGTGAGAGTTAGTGTTAAGCTTACACTAACAACCGAATAAGCTGTCTAGACGGCGGCGAGGGAACCGGCCCGATGACCCGCCCCCAACCGGCCCAGGAGATGGGCGCGGTGGGACTACCGGCCCCGCGAGAGGGGAATGACAGGCCGCACAGAGCGGAAGCTGATTGACCTCTCCTTATCGGGAGAGGTTTTTCTATCCTCTCCTTTCTCGCGGGGCAATAGACCGAAGCGTAACGGAAAGGAGGGCGTAATGGTAGACAAAAGCGGCGCGGCACACGAGGAGAACGACGCTCTCCTCCCTGACGACCATCCGCACATACAATTGTATTGGAAGGTGGTTCCCGTCTGGCACGATACGTCTCTGGATAACCTGGATGAGGAAATCGGCGCAGGATATGCCTGTGGCTTCAGTGCTGGGTTCGAGCGTGGCATCATAGTGGCGCTGTTGAAGCCCGAATGGGCACAGGGCCTATATCATGAGCTTCGGCGGTATTATTTGATGAGCCACACGGCTCAAGACCTCCTCGACTGGAACGACCACGCCGAACAGACTGCGCGCGCCATCCCCGTTACGATGCTAGACATGGACGGTCTGGCTGCACAATCCATACCGAGGCAGTGCGACGACCTGCCGCCAATCTTGGCGTCCTGGGGGGGAGCCTAACCGATGAAGAAGGCAATCGCCATAGCCCGTGTGAGCACCGACAAGCAGGCTGCTGAGGACAAGGTCTCACATGACGAGCAGCTAGCCCACGCCCGTGTGTGGGCACAGCAGGAAGGCTATGAAATCGTCGATGAACTCCGTGAAGTTCTTAGCGGCGCGACGGAGCTTGACCCTGACCGCAAGAACTTGAGGCCGAAGTTTTGGCGGGCGTGGGACTTGCTTAGAGCGGGCGAGATTGACGCCATCATCTTCTGGGAGCCGACGAGGTTCTGCCGCGACAAGGCGTATTCCGGCCTAAGGGCCTCAACCTATATCGTCGATAGCTGGAAGTACGGCGATGGCATACGGTTCACCATCAACGAGCCCGACCGTGGTAACGAGTTTGCGGTCTTCATGGTCTTCGCAACGAACTTCTTCGCTGCCCAGGAGCTAGCGGCCATCAATCGTAGGTTCCAGATGGGGGCGAAGGCAGCGTTGGCCAAGGGCCATAAGGGCCGAGGCAGAGACCCTTTCGGCTACAAATGGGACAACGAGAAGAAGGAATTTAAGGTCGTCCGTGGCGAGGCGGAGATAATCAAGTCCATCTTCAGCCGGTATGACGCTGGAGAATCACTGAGAGATATAGCCTACGCCCTCAGCGAAGCGGGAATCGGTTCTCCGGACGCCCAGCGCGGGCATAAGGCGGCAGCGGCACGCTGGCAACCCACCACTATCGGGCGCATCCTGGCCCGCGACTACTATGCGAGCGGAGTGATGACCGGAACTTTCATGGGAGAGGACTACGCTTTGCCCGCCCTGCCCGTTGTCGATGCTCAGCTGTTTGAGCGCGTTCAAGAGCGTCGAAAGACCGCCCGCCACTTCCCTAGGCGGCTAAACACAAGGGGGTTGTTTCAAGGTCTCATCCGCTGCGGCAGTTGTGACCGCACCTATCATCGTGGCTCCTACGGGGGAAAGCAGGCAGCGAATTACTTCTGTCCAGGACGCTTGACGCAGACGCAGCGACTGGACGGGACGCCGAAGTGCCACTCACCGAACCTGAAAATGGTCGAAACGGACGCAGCACTGTGGCGAGCGTTGCTCACCGCCTTGAAAGACCCTCAAGGACTGGTGGAACAATTCCTCGCCCGTGTCGAATCGGAAATCGTCACCTTGCAGCCAGGGCTTGAGCCCTATTCAGCCCTTGAGACCCTTCGTGAGAAACGAAACGCGGCGGTCAAGTACCTAACCCGACCTGGGATGTCTGTGGAGACGGTCGAAGAGACCATCGCCGACCTAGACAGACAGATAGAGCGGTGTGAGAACCGGCTGAATGGGCACGAGAAAGAGCTTCGCCGCCTCATGGAGTTGAGGCAACAGAAGAGGCGGCTCGGCAACATCATCGAGAACGACCAGAGGGGGATATTAGAGGTCAACACCCTGATGCCGGTGAAGCTAATCGCAGGAGACGATTCCATCTCCGAAATCTTCCACTCACCCTCCAACGTCCTCTACCCAACTGAGGATGGAGTCCAGCACGCCGAAGTGGTCGAATTGGACAGCGACCTGACGGAGTGGCTGAAGTCAGACCGGCTAATCCTAGTCCGGCTCGCCCATCATGTGGAGCCGCCTCTCGACCTCCGCTTCCTCGATAACCCCTTTGTAGCAGCCGCATTTGACCTGTCGCAGAGGGTCACGACGGCGGACCCGCTGCTGGAGCACCTGGGCGCGAAAATTACAGTCCTACCGGACGGGCGGCTGAAGTTGGTCGCTGACTCTCTGTACTTCGAGACGGAGCCACAATCGGCGCTGTCACGTTCTGAGGGCAGAACGTCACGCTTCTTGCGGGGTTGCTGATCGCGTCAATCGCCTGGGCTGTGGGGCGGCGTCCCGCAGCCTGGCTGGCCCTAGCTGCCGTCATCGGCTACTCGTTCCTCGTCGGCGGCGAGCCCTCAGTCGTTCGAGCGGCAATTATGGGCGGCCTGTACATTGTGGCCACCGCCCTCGGGCGGCAGAGCTCCGCTCCCATAGCGCTGGCGCTCGCCGGGGCGGTAATGACGGCAATCGACCCCCAGGTCGTCCACGACGTGTCGTTCCAGTTGAGCTTCGCCGCCACGCTGGGGCTCATGTCGCTCGCCCCGCTGCTGGCGGCGCGGGCGCGCGCGTTCACCCAGCGCTGGCCCTCTGCCGATGAGTTCTTCTTGACTCGACCGGCTATTGAAATGGCTGCGGTCACGCTGGCGGCCATCGCCTTTACGCTGCCCATCACCGCTGTGAACTTCCAGCGCGTCTCGCTGGTAGCTCCCTTAGCGAACCTGCTGGCCGTCCCCGCCTTCCTCGCGGTCGCCGTGACCGCGGCCGTCACCGCCTCCATCGGGGCCGTCCTGCCCGCCGCCTCTGGAGCCCTTGGCTGGCTGGCCTGGCCGCCGGCCGCCTACATGGTCGCCGTCGTTCGGCTGGCGGCGGACGTGCCGCTGGCGTCGACCGAGGTGCGCGGCCTGGGCACGGAGCACGCGATCGTCTACTATGGCGCACTCGCCGTCGTCGTCTGGTTCCTGATGCGTCGCCGGCCTGAGCCGGTCGTAACGGCTGTGCCCCAACGACCGTCCCCAACCCAAACGCTGATCCCCGTCCCGGGCATGCTCTTGCTCCTGGCGCTGGCGTCGGCGCTGCTGTGGCTCAGCATCACGATGCCGGTATCCGGTCGCCTTACGGTGACGTTTCTGGACGTAGGCCAGGGCGACGCTATCCTGATCGAGGGGCCGGACGGCCACCGCATACTGGTGGACGGCGGGCCCAGTGAAGACGCGATCACCTCCGCCCTGGGCCGGCGTCTCCCCTTCTACGACCGTCGCATCGACCTCGTGGTCCTGACGCAGCCCCAGGCCGATCACCTTGGCGGGCTGCCCGCTGTCCTCAACCGCTACGACGTCGGCGCTGCGCTGGTCAGCCCCGTCGAGGCCGACTCTGCCGTCTACCGGGCCTGGCGCGACTCCCTACGCGCGCGGTCCACGCCATACCATGAGGCCGTGGCCGGCCAGACCATAGACCTGGGAAACGACGCCCGCCTGTACGTGCTCTCCGCTCCGCCGCCGCAGAGCGATCCTAACGAAGGCTCCATCGTCATCAAGCTCACCATGGGCGGCGCCTCATTCCTCCTGACCGGCGACATCGAATCGACCCGTGAGGCCGTTCTCGTCCGCTCCGGCGCTGACCTGCAAGCCGCCGTCTACAAAGTGCCCCACCACGGCTCCGCTACCTCCAGCTCCAGCGCCTTCCTGGCTGCGGTTGACCCGCTGCTAGACGTGATCTCCGTGGGGCGCGACAACCGCTACGGCCACCCCGCGCCCGACGTGCTCGAGCGTTTGGACGGCGACGCTATCTTCCGCACCGATCTCAACGGCGACGTCAGCGTCAGCACGGACGGACGGCGGCTATGGATCGAGACCGGCCGCTGACGCGACCGCGGCCCAGCGCCCCAACCGACCACTACACCGATACGGCACCCGCAAAGGCCAGGCGTGCCTTCCGCCGGGCCGCACCTCGCTATGGAACTACGAAAGAAGCACGAAATAGACGATTGCGCCCAGGCCCATGATGGCCGCCAGCTTGAGAAGATTCGGAAGGATGCTCTCGATGATATCGACCGCGGCGTTGAGGGCCCACCGCAGGCCGAACGGCGCCGTGAAGCCAACTGCGGCGCCGACGACGGCTCCTACCAGGGACGCGGCGGCGAAGCCGAGCCCAAAGCCGACGACGGCAAGCATCAGGGCTGTATATAGCACGACCTTGTCGAGCCAGCTACTACCCGTCGCTCCGGGGGGGTCAGAAATCACGGTACGTGGCGAGATCCCGGCCTGCTGGTTCGCCGCCTTGGCCTGCTGGTTCGCAGCCTTCTCCGCAGCCTGCCTGTCTAGCCTCCACTTGAGCTGGTCGGCTTCCATCTGTTTGCGGCCCCGCTCAATCTCCTGGTTCTGCCTGTAGACGTCTGCTCCTAATGGGTGGCCATAGCCGGTCCGGGTGGCGTCCCAATAATCTCGCAATTCCTTGTCAAAGTCATTGCCCATGGTGTACCTCCTTCAAGGACCTGCCCGGGGGGCGAAGAAGATGCAGTGGGGATTCCCGCCCCCCTTCGCGGACGGATTATGCGCCTAGCCAAGACGGTTGTCAAGACCGGCGGCGGCTTCGGCGCCGCGCCCGCAAAGGCTCTGCTGGCAGTATAATTTTCCCCAGCGTGTTGAAATGAGGAAAAAATAGTGCATATTCCGCACAGGCGCAGAATCGCGGCGGCGGCTTCCGTGAGCAAGCGTCACCGCCTCTCCCCTTCGCTGGCTCCCGTGAGGTGCTTTATTGATGTCTGAGCCTCGAGAAGATTACAAACGCATGTTGGAGACCCTCGACTTCTTGCCGCGGGCCCTCGGTGAGCTGAGGAACGATAACCAGGACCGATGGCGAGCCGGTTCGCAAGCCGAAGAGGAGTCGGCAACATTCCCAGATGCGGAAGCTGTGCTGACTGCTTACGCGCAGGCCGCGCTAGCCATCACTGTGGTCGGTGACAACATGTCTGCTATCGAACGCGCCCTTACGGAGCCCGTGATGACCGTTGCTCCGTGGGTGCTTGCGCGCGCTGTCCTCGAATCGGCATCCGTCGCGGCCTGGCTGCTCGAGCCCAATATTAACGCGACGACGCGCGTATCCCGGAGTATGTCCTTGAGGCTCAAACATCTCCGGGACCAGCTCACCTACGCTCGGAGCGCACTGGAGCGGCGCCCTGTGGCGCAAGAGGACTTCAAGGTGGCTATTCCGAAGGTGGAAGACCGAATCAACGGGCTCTCGGTGGAAGCGCAGAAGCGCGGGATTATTCCCAAGCTCGATAAGAAGGGTAAACTCATTGGATTCCCGGATGCCGTACCGGCGTTCACAGACCTTGCGGATGCGCTTGGCGAGGGAGACACTTACCGATTGCTGTCGGGCTTGGCCCACGGCCGCTCTTGGGCCATCTTGCCACTGGCGATGCGAAATGCGGGGGTAGTTGCGGGTGTCCCGATAGTGGAGCAGGACCTGTCCGCAGCTTCAGCCATCTTCATAATGTCTGCCGTAGCAGAGTGGTTCTCCAAACCCGTGTGGAACTACGTTCTGCTGAATGGATGGGACCTGAGCCGTATGAAGGGAGTCTTGGAAAAGGCATACGACCAGCTTCATATGGTCGATGAGACGCGCTTTTGGCGATAATCGGCGCAATAGCCTACGGGGCCGAACCAGATTCGGGCCGCGATATCTGTTACTTCGCCCGTGGTCCCGCCAGCGCCTTCCTGGCTGCGGTCGACCCGCTGCTAGACGTGATCTCCGTGGGGCGCGCCAACCGCTACGGCCACCCCGCGCCCGAGGTGCTGGAGCGTTTGGACGGCGACGCCGTCTTCCGCACCGACCTCCACGGCGACGTCGCAATCAGCACGGACGGACGGCGGCTATGGATTGAGACCGGCCGCTGACGCGATAACCTTTGCCCTCTCACTAGAGTTTCATCATACGGAGAGGAGAGGGATATGAAGGTCGGACTGCTTCTTGCGCTGGCGCTCGCTTCCATCGCGCTGCTCGTCGCCTGCGACAACGGCGGCGATGGCGCGACCCCGGCGCCGGACGGCGCGCCCACTCCAGCGGTCACTGAATCAGAGGAAGAGACGGCAACCCCAGAGGCCACCCCTGCGGAGACCGCCACGGCTGAGCCGGAGGTCTGCGAGCCCAACCCGGATCCCGCCACTCCCGAGTTCCAGGTGATCGATGAACCCAGCGAGGGCGACACCGTGACCAGCCCCGTCACAATCAGCGGCCTGGTCCTGGCGTTCGAGGCAACCTACCTGATCGGCATCTTTGACGCCGATGGCAACCCTATCGTGGAGACGTTCGGCACCGCCGGGCCTGCGGAGGCCGGGGAACTGGCTCCCTTCTCCATCGAGCTGGCGTTCGATGTGGACGAGGGGACGCCTGTCTGCATCTGGGTCTACGAGGCGAGCGCGCGGGACAGCAGCCCCATCAACGTGGGCCAGATACCGGTCACGCTCTCTCCCTAGCTCCTCTGGCTCTGGTCGCGCTCCGGATGCTATACTCGCCCACGCCATGATTCGCTCCGACGGTCGCAAACCCGATGAGCTTCGCCCCGTGACGATAGAGCCGGGATACCTGCTCTACGCTGAGGGCTCGGCGCTCATCAAGACCGGCAACACCACCGTCCTCTGCGCGGTGACCGTGGAAGACGGCGTCCCCCAGTTCGCGCGGGGGACCGGCTCCGGCTGGATCACCGCCGAGTACAGCATGTTGCCCCGCTCTACCCAGACCCGTACCCGACGCGAGAGAACCCGCACCGGCGGCCGCACCTCAGAGATACAGCGGCTGATCGGCCGCTCTCTGCGCTCAATCTGCCAGCTCCACCTGCTCGGGGAGCGTACCTTCATCGTGGACTGCGACACTATCCAGGCGGATGGCGGCACCCGCACGGCGGCGATCACCGGTGCCTATGTCGCCCTCGCGCAGGCGATGCACAAGCTGACCGAGGACGGCTCTTTCCCCGCCTTCCCGCTGCGCTGCGCCGTGGCGGCCACCAGCGCCGGCGTTATCGAAGATATACCCTTGCTTGACCTGAACTACGAGGAGGACGCCGGCGCTGAGGTCGACTTCAACGTAGTGATGACCGAAGAGGGAGAGTTGGTGGAGGTCCAGGGCACCGGCGAGAGCCACCCCTTCACCCGTCAGGCGATGGACGAGCTGCTGAGCCTGGCGGAAGGCGGCATCCGCTCCCTGTTTGAGGTCCAGAAGGCGGCCCTAGCACAGGCCGGGATCGTTCTCCCTACTACCGCGGAGCGGTCCCCCTAGACGTACTCCCCAAGGAACGTCCCGCCCAGGATGTGCACGTGGCCGTGCTCCTGGCTCTGCATCGCCT
>CAZYOV010000050.1:0-15728 GCA_964649215.1 uncultured Dehalococcoidia bacterium | reverse complement strand
TCGGGTGCCAGGGCATCAGCACCTGGGCGCGATCGCTAAGGAACAGCCGGCCCTGGACCGAGACGCCGCGAGACTGGAGCTCCTCGATCTCCACCAGCAGCACCGGAGGGTCGACGACCACGCCGTTGCCGATGACGCAGACCTTGTCGGGGTAGAATATCCCCGCCGGCACCAGGTGGAGCTTGAACTCGCCCAGCTCATTGACCACAGTGTGACCGGCGTTGTTGCCTGCTGAGTACCGGGCCACTACCTGGGCCTTCTGCGCCAGCAGGTCTACGACCCTGCCTTTCCCCTCATCCCCCCACTGACCGCCTACCACTACAATAACTGGCATAAATAATGGCCCTCTCAGGCCTGTTCCCTTCCTCCTGTGAGTCCGCAGGGAGTATAGGGGCCGCGCGGCGGCGGGTCAAGAGGCTGTGTCCTCGACAGGGGGAATCTGCAGACAGGGATGGAGCAGGGGGGTGCGCAGGTTAGGTGGCATGCTGCTACAATTTGAGCTGACCCGAGGAACGAGTTACAAGAGGACGGATCGTTATGATGCGAATGTCTGAGGCGTGCGTTCAGGGCCTCGAAGACGTCCTGAATAACGAGTGGGCGGGGCAGAGCTGGCTCACCCAGGTGACTGCCAGAGTGAACCACCAGCTTGGAGCAGTCTTTTCGTTGCTGCTTCTTCCTATGGACCTCGTGTGGTCGATCCCGCGGGCAATACTTACGAAGTTGCCACTGGTGAACCTCGTATATCTCGCCCCGGTCTACATCGTCTGGTTTGTGTTGTTCGCACCCGTGCTAGTAACGAGCTTGATTTGGCGAGCGGCGCCGCCCGTCCGTGTGTTCCTAATCCCCGTCGGCATGCCATTCGCTGTCATCGGTGAAGGATTCACAACCGTGGCCTTCATGGGTGGCCCACTCGCAGATGGTGCACTGAAGCTCCACAAGCGATACCTCTTCGGCAGTTGGCCAGTTACGGCCGACTTCTCCGATAATGCGCGCGTCACGTTCGCTCATCTGTCCCTCGTGGGAGATCGCTAGTCTCTCTCCTGGCGCACTTTGCGCAGCTCCTGCCGGAATGCGTCCTGTTTCTGGTATCTGTGCGCCCAGGCGTAATGCGGAAGGGGCTTGGGCCTAACCCTACCGTTGCCAGGGAGCCATCGCCTCAAGATCTGCAGGGCGTCTTCTCCCACCGCCACGATCAGGCGCGGCTGCACGATGTCCAACTCCCACTGGAAGTAAAGCCGCTGCCGGCTCATGTACGTCTAGTCCGGCGACGGCAATCCCTCCTGCCGCCGCAGCCGGCAGCCCAGACTGGATTCCGTACCACGGTCCTAGCCCGGCCTTCGCATCACGATTGTGTAGTCATGGCTGACATGGTCTCGGGCGATGCGAGCTAGTACTTCGGGAAGCTTTTGCTCGGCGCAGCCTCGCAGCCAACCTTCTCCTTCACGCAGCTTGGCCTCATGCCCCGGCCTGGATTTGCCCACCAGAATGAGTAAAAGAATCTTAATCAGAGCGTGTTCCGCCGCGTGACGGGCTGCTATTTCGGTCGGCTGATGCGCCTGGGCCTGCTCGATTAGCGCCTGGAAGGCCGCATTCCAGGCGGGCTCCTTCCGCGCGTAGTCTTCCACGGAATCGTGGAAGTTGATGTGCCACTCCGGGTCTTGCGTAAAGTCCTGCGTGCCGGCGTCCTCAAAGAGGTCTTTCCAGCCGAAGCCGGGAAACTCTGTGAGCTGTACCCAGGCCCTGACGATCTCGCGGTGCATGCGGAGGGCCGGGACGAAGGGCTTTGGGCTTTCCACAGGCTCGCCCCATATATCCGCCAGAGTCCAGTCCTCAGCGTCGCGTTCTAAAGCCTCGGCTTGCTGGACTGCGTCGCTGGATTCCTCTTGCCCGTCGTCTTTGCTGTCGCGCCGACGTACCGTCGACATATGACTCCTTCCCGATAATACGCGGCATTTCCCCACTGTTGGTAGACGACCGAAGAATCCAGCGCGTTACAGCTAGTCCTGCCCGGTCGCCCGTAGCCCTTCCCAACTTCCCCCGCTCCTGATACCCTAGCAGGGCCGAGAGACTTAGCTTGTGAGGCGACGCCATGACTGAACCTATCGACTACGCGAAGCTGGAGTCCGCCATCGGCCTCAACTGGTACCAGGTCGACCCCGACCTGAAAGCGCTGATGGACCGCTACCTGTCGGCCGACGATCGCGGCTGGGCCGAGGAGCGGCTGCAGCGCTGGGGCGAGATATGCGGCGGGCCCATCGCCGCCAACGCTGAGGTGATCGACCGTAACCCGCCGCGCCTGGAGCGCTACGACGCCTGGGGCAACGAGACCAACCGCGTTGAGCATCACCCGGACGCCATCGATTCCAAGCGCTACATCTGGGAGGAGGGCCCCCACGCCCTGGAGGCGGCGGGCAAGGAGGTACCGCCCGTCCTGGGCAGCGCCTTCACCTACCTCCTCAGCCAGTCCGACACCGGCATGGTCTGCGCCACCGGCATGACCGGCGGCGTCAGCGCCCTCGTCGACCGCTACGCGCCGTCCGGCATCCGAGAGGAGCTGATGGCCCACCTGATGGCGTCCTCCTACGATGACAGCTGGGACGGCGCTATGTTCATGACCGAGATACGCGGCGGCTCCGACCTCGCCACCACGGATACGACGGCCAAACAGGTGGACGAGCGCACCTGGCTGCTTAACGGCTCCAAGTGGTTCTGCTCCAACGTGGACGCCAAGGCGATCGCTACCCTCGCCCGGCCCGAAGGATCCGATCCCGGACTGCGCGGCCTCGCCCTCTTCGTCGTCCCCGTTACCCGTGCGGACGGCTCCCCTAACGGCGTCCACATCAAACGCATCAAGGACAAGCTGGGAACCCGCTCTGTGCCCACCGCCGAGGTCGATTTCGTCGATGCCGAGGCCTACATCCTTAGCAGCCCCAAATCTGACTCCTCGGAGTCGCGGGGGCTCAACCGGATGATGAGCATGGTCAACGGCTCGCGACTGGGCGTGGCCGCCATGGGGCTGGGCATCGCCCGCCGCTGCTTCCTGGAAGCGGCGATCTACGCCGCCCATCGTGAGGCGTTCGGGAGCCGGCTGGACGAGCTGCCCCTGGTCCAGGAGACGCTCCTCCAGATGGCCGTCGAAGTTGAGGCCGCTGCCGCTGCCGTGTTCGAGACTTCGTCTCTCGCCGGACGCCATGGCGACGAGGAGGCGCGGCGGCTGTACCGCATCATGGTGCCCCTCTCCAAGTTCCGCGCCGCCCGCCGCGGCCTGGAGATCGCCGGCCAGGGGCTGGAGGTGCTCGGCGGCAACGGCTACATCGAGAGCTGGCCCCTGGCACGGCAGTTCCGCGACGCCCAGTGCCACACCATCTGGGAGGGCACGGAGAACATAATCTCCCTGGACGTCCTCCGCGCCATCGCCAAAGAGCACGCCCACGACGCCCTTCTGGGTCGCGTCGACGAGGCGCTGGCTAAGGCCGGTCACCCGGCGCTGGCCTCTCTCCGCGGCGCCATCGAGGGTGCCCGCGCCGAGGCTGTCGAGGCGCTCGCTGTCATCGCCTCACTCCCCAACGACCTGCAGCTGCTGCACGCCCGCCGGCTGACCGGCCTCCTCGCCGATCTCATCCAGGCGGCGTTGCTCACCGAGGCGGCGGCGGATGAGCTGGCCAAGGACGGTTCCGCCCGAAAGGCCGCGGTCGCCCAGCTGTTCGTCCGCGAGCATCTGGCGGATCGCCGGCTGCGTGGCATCTCGGGAGACCGCTCCGTCCTGGAGCTGTTCGGCCCCGTTACTCGCCACGAGCGCCTGGAGCCCGAAGCGCTCGCGGCGGCGCGGTAGCGGTCAGCGGACCGCCGAGTCTCAAGTTTCGGATTGCCCGCCTCGCCGCTACCGCCCCTTGTACTCCGGCTTCCGCTTCTGCGCAAACGCCGTGGGGCCCTCGCGGGCGTCCTCGCTCCGAATCACCGTCGTCATCATCTGCGACTCCAGCTTCAGCCCCTCCTCCATCTTCATGTCACGCCCCTGAAGCGCCGCCTGCTTGATGGCGCGCACGGCCAGCGGTCCGTTCTCCAGTATCTTGCCTGCCACCTCCTCCACCGTCGCCATGAGTTGATCCGCAGGGACGACGCGGGACACCAGACCCGCGCGGAGCGCCCAGTCTGAGTCGAAGCGCTCGCCCGTGAGAAGCAGCTCCATCGCGTACGCCAGCGGGATAGCGCGTGGAAGACGCTGAGTGCCCGTCGCCGCCGGAATGATCGCCCGCTTCGGCTCCGGCAGCCCGAACGTCGCGTGCTCTGCGGCGATGCGGATGTCGCAGGAGAGCGCCAGCTCCAGCCCCCCGGCCAGGCAGTAGCCGTTGATAGCGGCGATCATCGGCTTCCAGCACTCGAAGTCGCGGGTGATCCCCGCGAACGGCACATCGAACCGCATCCCCTGCCCCCCGGCGAACGCCTTCGCCATCGCCACTAGGTCAGCCCCGGCGGAGAACGCCACCTCGCCGGCGCCGGTCAGCACCGCCACCCACAGCTCATCGTCCTCCTTGAAGTCGTTGAAGGCGTCGTACAGCTCCTGCGAGGTCGCCGGGTCAATGGCGTTGCGGCGCTCCTCGCGGTTAAGCGTGATGTAGGCCAGCCGGCCCTTCTTCTCGTAGATGATGTTCTTGAAATCGGACACGGTCTCCTCCTTCGACGGGTTAGGGTACAGACTGAGGTGCCGGCAGGCAGGGGTAGAGTATAGCCATTCGGGCGGTGGTGGGCCAATAGAGCGGCGAATTGCGCCCTGAAGGTTAACGTCTGGTGAACGACCGTAATAGCGGCGCTATCTGACCTGTTCTGTTATGTAGGGGAGATGTGATTTCTCTTAGTTCACCGGTTGCGGGGCTGGTGAAGTGTCCGCAAGGACTCGGGGTGCGTGCACGTCTCCCCTACGCTTTTACAACAACGTGAGCATCACTGGGGTGCGGCGATGAGGCCCATCCGCTTTGGCGGAGGGCCTCGTGCCTTTTAGGGCGCCACGCCTGGAGGCCTCCCCAGCAATCTCTCTACGCGGCCAGCAGCCCCAGCAGGACCTCCTCGTCCAGGTCCGGCCCCACGACCGAGAGGACGGCGTTCTCCGGCACCAGGACGCGCCGCGCCACCCGCAGGATATCATCCGCGCTGACCGACTCGATCCTCTCCACCACCGTATCGATGGGCTCGATCTTACCCAACGTGATCAGCTGCTCGCCGGCCCGCTGGGCCAGCGCCATTGGAGTCTCCATGCTGAGGCGGAAGCTGCCTATCGTGTAATCGCGTGCCTTCGTCAGCTCGCCCTCCGGCACCGTCTCCTGGACTACCTTGGTGAGCTCGTCCTGAATCACGGTCACCGCCTCGCTCAGCTTCTCCGGGGAGACCCCGGCCGTCACCGTGAACGCCCCTGTGTCCTTGTGACGGCTTACCGATGACGACACGGAATAGGCGAGGCCGCGCCGCTCCCGCACCTCCTTGAATAGACGCGAGCTCATGCCGCGCCCCAATATCGAGTTCAGAACCTGGAGCACGTAGCGGTCCGGATCGTCGCGCGGCAAGGCTGGCATGCCTAGCGCCAGGTTGGTCTGGGAGATTTCGCGGCTGTCGCAGATCGCGCGACGGGCGGGTATAGGGCCGTCCACCGGCGTAACGGCGGGGGCTCCCGGCCGCCGTCCGTCCCCGATATGTGTCTCCGCTAGAGCCACAACCCTGTCCGGTGATGCGTTTCCGGCTACGCTAACGACGACGTTGCCCAGCCCGTACCAGGTATCCAGCCAGGACACGAAGTCCTGGCGCTGCAGCTCCTCCACGGTCTCCTCCGTGCCCGCTGTCGACCAGCCCATCGGCTGATCGCCGAACAGCGCTTGGCCCAGCAGCTCACCGCACCAGGCGGCCGGATGGTCCTTGGTTCGGCGGATCTCCTGCTGCACCACTGACCGCTCGCGGTCGATCTCCTCCTGGTCGAGGCGGGAGTGAGTCAACATGTCGGCCAGCACGTCCATCGCCAGTTCCAGACGGTCGAACGGGACGTGGTTCCAATAACAGGTGATCTCCTTGGCGGTGTAGGCGTTCAGGACGCCGCCCGCTCCCTCGATCGCCTCCGCGATGTCGATCGCCGTGCGGCGCTTCTCCGTGCCCTTGAACACCATGTGCTCCAGGAAGTGGGCCAGACCCTTCGTGCGCTCGCCCTCCCCGCGTGACCCCGCTCCCACGAACACGTTCACGCTCACTGACTGCGCCGTGGACACCGGCGTGGTGACTACCCGCAGGCCGCTGTCCAGTTCGCTGATCTCCCAAGTGATTGACATCGTACGCTGTCTCCCCCTGTGGGCTACCCGTTAAGTCTCGCCTCCGCCGGCCGAAGCCGACGGATACACACTCCGGAGTGGGCTCGTAATATGGCGAGGTCACGACATCCCAGCCCTCCGGGTCGCGTTCAGTATATCGATAGGCGAGTCGGCGGTCACGCGGGCCCGTCCAGAGGCGCCCGGGCGACCGTGAGTTTTCCACACAACATCTGCTAATCGATTTTCTCTTTTTCTCCTTTGAGCCTTCGTGTTCGCTTGACACTTACCACTGGCAATCCTGTATCATTATCATCGGCTGAGGAGGCCTCCCAATAGGGCATAAATGGGAACCAAGTACATATTCGTAAGCGGCGGAGTTGTCAGCTCGGTTGGCAAGGGAATCACCACCGCCTCCATCGGCAGAATCCTCAAGTCCCGCGGCATCTCCGTCGTCGTCCAGAAGCTGGATCCCTATCTCAACGTCGACCCCGGCACCATGTCCCCCTATCAGCATGGGGAGGTGTTCGTCACTACCGACGGCGCCGAGACTGACCTCGACCTCGGCCACTACGAGCGCTTCCTGGACCAGGACCTGACCAGGAGTAGCTCCGTCACCACCGGCCAGATATACCAGGCCGTGATCAACAAGGAGCGCCGCGGCGACTACCTTGGCCGTACCATTCAGCCTATCCCCCACGTCACCAACGAGATCAAGGAGCGCATCCGCGGCATCGGCCAAGAGTCCGGAGCCCAGGTGGTCATCGTCGAGGTCGGAGGCACCGTCGGCGACATCGAAAGCCAGCCGCATCTGGAAGCGATCCGCCAGATGCGCAACGAGGAAGGCCACCAGGACACGCTTTCCATCCACGTCACGCTTCTCCCCTACATCAGCCCCACCGGCGAGCTAAAGACCAAGCCCACCCAGCACAGCGTCCGTGAGCTGCGCTCCATCGGGATCCAGCCGGACGTCATCGTCTGCCGCAGCGACCGGCCGGTGGCCGACGAGCTGCGCGAGAAGATATCGCTGTTCTGCGACGTAACGGTCGGCGCCGTTATCCCCCTTCTCACCATGCCGACCATCTACGAGGTGCCCCTCGTGCTGGAGGAGGCCGGCCTTGGCGACCTCATCGTGGACAAGATGAACCTGCCTGCCGCCACTCGTGACCTGGCAGACTGGCGTGAGTGGGTGGAGCAGCTAAAGAGCCCCAGCGGTCAGGTGGAGATCGCGATCGTAGGCAAGTACGTGGAGCTGCCGGACGCCTACCTCTCGGTAAAGGAATCGCTGATCCACGCCGGCGTGAAGCACCGGACCGGCATCAACATACGCTGGCTGCACTCCAAGGACATGGAGAATCCGGATATGGAGGAGGTGCTGGCGGGGATGGACGGTATCGTCGTCCCCGGCGGCTTCGGGGAGCGTGGCTTCGAGGGGAAGATCAGGGCCGCCCGCTACGCCCGCGAGAACGACGTGCCTTATCTGGGGCTCTGCCTGGGGCTTCAGGTGATGGTAGTGGAGTTCGCCCGTCACCTGTTCGGCACCGACGATGCCAACTCCACAGAGTTCTACCCGGAGAGCCCCTACCCCGTCATCAGCCTGCTGTCTGAGCAGGAGGGGGTGCAGGAGAAGGGCGGCACCATGCGCCTCGGCGGCTACCCCTGTCGCCTGGTGGAGAAGACCAAAGCGCGCGCCGCCTACGGCCGGGACGAAGTCATTGAGCGACACCGTCACCGCTACGAGCTGAACAACGAGTTCCGAGCCCAGCTACAGGAAGCTGGCTTGGTGGCCAGCGGCACCCTCCCCGACGACTCCCTGGTCGAGATCTGTGAGCTGAGAGATCATCCCTGGATGGTGGGCTCTCAGTTCCACCCCGAGTTCCGGTCGCGTCCCAACCGCCCCCATCCCCTTTTCGATGGCTTCGTTGCCGCCGCCCTGGAACGCGCCCGGGCGCGGCGTCTACCGCGCGGGCGCGCCTCCCATTCCGTGACTGGCGCCTCGCGGCGCTCGGCACGCTCCCCCACAGCGCGTGCGTGATCGTAGATAACGCGCTCACCCTGTCCCACCTCCTCGCCGTATTCTGGTACGTAATGGGGCTGGCCGCCGTGCAATTCCCCCTCATCAGAGGCTGGCGCTTCGATGATCTGAAGCTGAAGATCACCGCCTTTGAGGAGGCGTCTCACTACCAGGGGCTGCTGCTGGTGCCGGGCATCATCGTCATGGGGGTGAGTGGGGTTTTCATGTGGACGCAGATGGACTACAATCTAATCACCACCGGCTGGCTGGTGGCCCAGGAAGCGCTGTATCTCGTAAGTCTCCTGGTTTGCGTGCCCTTGATAGGCCTGGGCCTGCGAAGAGCACGATTGGCTGCGCTGCAGGCCGAGAAAGCCGGCGGTACAACCCTTGAGCTCCAGGAAGCGCTCGCCGATAACGTCCCCATAGTCTTCAGCGGCATCGCAACATTATTGCTGCCGGTCATGGCCTACCTGGCGATATTCAAGCCGCTCTAAAGGAGAAGAGGAAGATATGTCCTACGCGAACGAGGAAGGTGCGCTGATTCAACCTTCCTATCATCGCCCAGTTAACGCCGGCAAGGCCTTGCGCGTCTTGAAAGTATGATGTATTTTGATTCCGCCTCCCCATTGTTTAAACCGTGTCCCGTAAACATGCCTGGGCCGGCGGAGGCCCGGAGAATTTACAAACCGTGGATCTAGATGCGCCTACCAAGATGGAGAAAACAATTTCGGAGTCCCCAGTGAACTTTGTCGAGCTCGAAGCCCGCACCCGAGACGAGCTCATGGACGTGGCCAAGGAGCTGGGCCTCAGTGGCACCGGCTCCCTGCGCAAGCAGGAACTCGTCTTCCGCATCCTCCAGGCTAAGGCCGAACGCGATGGCAATTACTTCGCCGGCGGCATTCTGGAGCTCGCCTCTGACGGATATGGGTTTCTACGGGCTGAGGCCCTGCGCCCAAGCCTCAGCGACGTCTACGTCTCCCAGACCCAGATTCGCCGCTTCGCCTTGCGCACCGGCGACTACGTGATGGGTACCGCCCGCCCGCCCAAGGACTCTGAGAAGTACTACGGCCTGCTCAAAGTGGACGCCGTCAACGGCTTGGACCCGGAGGCGGCCAAACGCCGCCCCTACTTCGAGCAGCTCACGCCTATCTTCCCGCAGGAGTTTATCGATCTGGAGGCTGGCGATAGCAGCCTCTCCACCCGTATCATCGATCTCGTCGCCCCCATCGGCCGTGGCCAGCGCGGCCTCATCGTGTCGCCGCCCAAGGCCGGCAAGACGGTCCTCCTCAAGACCATCGCCCACGCTATCGCCAACCGCTACGAAGAGATACACATCATCGTCCTCCTCATCGGTGAGCGTCCGGAGGAAGTGACGGACTGGCGCCGCTCCGTAGAGCATGCGGAGGTCCTCGCCGCCACCTTCGACGATCCGGTGGAGGAGCAGACCAGAGTGGCCGAGATGGGGATAGAGCGGGCGAAGCGTCTGGTAGAAGGCGGGCGCCACATCGTGGTCCTTCTGGACGGCATTACCCGTCTCACCCGCGCCTACAACCTGGCCCTACCCCCCAGCGGCCGCACCCTCTCCGGCGGCATAGACCCTGTGGCGCTGCACCCCTCCAAGCGCCTGTTCGGCGCTGGCCGCACCATCGAGGAGGGAGGCAGCCTGACCATGATCGCCACCTGCCTAATCGATACCGGCAGCCGCATGGACGAGGTCATTTTCGAGGAGTTCAAGGGCACCGGCAACTGGGAGCTGTTCCTTGACCGTCGTCTGGCCGAAAGGCGCACCTACCCGGCCATCGATATCCAGCGCAGTAGCACCCGCCGTGACGATCTCCTGCTCGGCGAAGAGAAATACCAGAAGGTGCTGCTCCTGCGCCGCATGACCGCCATGGTGTCCCAGAACTCACCTAATTCCACAGAGGCCGCGGAGCTGATCCTGGAACGCCTTCAGCGCACCAAGACAAACGAAGAGTTCCTGGCCACCATCAAAGACGCCGTCTAGGCGGGGCATTCACTGACTTTTCCCCTGCTACTCCTTAACTGCCTGTCACACGTTCGTTTATAACGCGTCAATTTGTGAAGAGCTTGACAATGGGGTATAATTACCCGCGATTTGTAAAGACGGGCAGATCTGAGGTAGTGCCACTCGTGGCGCTATCTTGGCATGAGAAGGAGATAAACAGGAGGTAGATTATTCGGGACCAGCAAGCGTTGCCCCCGCGCCGGCCTGGAGGCCGAGACAGACGCATGCTTGACCCGCAAGGCGCGGGCAATCCCCCAACCGAACAGCGAAGATACTGTCTCCACGCACTCTTCTTTCTCATGGCCTTCATCGCTGTCGGCGTCGCCGCGACGGGCGCCCTCGGGAGGGTCGCGGCTCCTTTCGTCTCCGCCGACGTCGCCCTTCAGGAGGAGGTCAGTGAAAGCCCCTCCGCCGGTTACCTCCGTCCTGCCGTTGTTCTGGCAACCTCTTCCGGCATCTACATCGTCAACCCTGAGCCACAGCAGACAGAACCAGAGGAGGACACACCCGAGCCCACGCCTGAACCCACACCCGAGCCGACGCCCGAACCGCAGCCTGCCTTCATCGTCTACACCGTTCAACTGGGAGACTCCGTCGCGTCCATCGCCGCCGCCTTTGGTATAGATGTTGAGTACATCCTCTGGAACAACGCCGACCTGTATGAGGACCCCGATCTGCTCCTTGTTGGGCAGAAGCTCCAGATCCCCAGCCTCAACGGCCTCGTCTACAACGTTAGGCTGGGCGATACCCTCTCCGATATCGCATCCTTCTATCAGATAGACGTCCCCAGCATCCTCGCATTCGTACCCAATGGCATTAGCTCAGAGGACACCGTTATCGAGGGGATGGTCCTCGTTCTTCCCGGCGCCGTCCCTCCTCCTCCGCCCATCTCCGCCGCCGTCACCGCCGTCGAGGCCACCAACCCAGAGCCACAGCCGGAGCCGCAGCCAGAGCCTGAGCCGGCTGCGCCACCGCCACCGCCGCCGCCGCCGCCGCCCAGTATCGGCTACGTCTGGCCCTTCAGTGGCTCCATCTCCTCCTACTTTGGCGAGTCCCGCGGCGGCAACTCCTATCACCTGGCGATTGACATCGACGCCTTCGGCCGCTACGGCGCCCCCGTCGTCAGCGCCGCCACTGGCACAGTCGTTCTCACCGCCAACCTGGGCTGGGGCCTGGGCACCTACGTCGTCATCCGCCACGCAGACGGCTCGGAGACCGTCTACGCGCATCTGTCGGCCATCTACGTGGCTCAAGGACAGGCTGTTGGGCAGGGCGAGCAGATCGGCGCCATCGGTTGCACCGGCTACTGCACCGGTGCCCATCTCCACTTCGAGCTCTGGATCGGCGGCTCGGTGGTAGACCCACTGGCGTACCTCCCTTAGAATTCCATAGCAGGTTCATGCGAACACTCTTGCCGCTACTGGCGGCCCTTCTCGCCCTAACCCTCCTGGCGCCGGCGACGCCCGCTGCCGCCAAGGAGGCGCCTGCCTACGTCGCAATCGGCGACTCCCTCACCTTCGGCGTCGGAGCCTCGGACCCGGCCACCGGCGGCTACGTGGCCATCACCTACGACGCCCTGCGCAAGAGCGAGCGCTACCGCGACCGCGGCCTGGATCTGATCAACCTCGGCGTACCCGGCGCTACCAGCGCTGACCTCCTACTGCCCGGCGGTCAACTGGAGCGGGCCGTGAACGAGATCATCGACCGCCAGGAGGACACCTCCTCCTCCGACGATAACGTGGAGATCATCACCGTCGGAATCGGCGGCAACGACGTGCTCGCCCTGGCCACGCCTGACTCCCCCTGCGTCGCTGACCCTCTCGCCTCGGAGTGCCAGATACTGTTCGAGGAGATGCTTGCCCTGTTGGAGGAGAACCTTACGCCGGTGCTTCGCGGTCTGAGAGAGGTAGCCCCTAGGGCCAAGATCGTTGTGCTTGACCTCTACAGCCCCCTATCGGGCAGAGGTGACGCGGCCGAGCTGATAGCGGACTTCGCCGTCCGCGGGATCAACGATCTGACCCAGAGCGTGGTCTCACAGACAGAGTTCGGCGCCGATCTGGCCAGCGTCTATCCCTTGTTCCGCGGCCGCGCCGCCCAGCTCGTGGCTGATGACCAGATTCATCCCAACGATGAAGGCCACGCGCTCATGGGCGAGGTCGTCTTGGCCACGATTGAAGGCCGGGAGCAGGTCCTGCCCAAGGACCTGATGACGCCGGCGACGGTGGAAGAGATTAGCGCCCTGCCCCTGGGCCAGGGTGGCCTCCAGCCTCTGGCCCAGGAGCAGGGCGATGGCTCCAACCTGGCCCTCCTGCTGGCGATCGCGATACCAGCGTCCTTGCTCGGAGCGGCGGCTGTCGCCGGCGTTTATCTGGCTGCCCGCGGCCGCTAGCGGCGATAGTCCAGCAGCAGCAGCTGCATCTCTTGGGGCAGGGAGCTGCGGGACACCGACAGCTTGGGCTGGGGCGCCAGGTTATTGGCGCCCATCTCCTTAAGGAAGCGGTCCAGCGGCGCCAGCTCGTCCTTCGTGACCTCAGTGCGATAGTGCATCGGGATGACGATAGCAGGCTCTATCATGTTCACCACCTCCGCCGCCGTCGCCCCGTCAATCGTCGTGTTGCCGCCGACTGGTATCAGCAGCACGCTCACGCCGCTCATCTCCTCCACCTGGTCCGGCGTTGGTGTATGCCCCAGGTCTCCCAGGTGGCAGACGCGCAGGTCCTCCATCTCCAGCACGAAGGTCACGTTGGCGCCGTGAGTGGCCCCCTTCTCCGCGTCGTGGTAAGTGCCGACGCCGGTCACGAAGGCGCCGTGAATCTCGTACTCCCCGGGCCTATCAATGCGTACCGGCTTGCCTGCCACCGCCTTCACGTACGAGTGATTTTCATGGTCGTGGCTGATAGTCACGATGTCCGCTGTGGGCTTGCCGATGGTATAGCCGGATGAGGGTGGACAGGGGTCAGTGACGATCGCCGCTCCGCGGCCGCGAATGCGAAAACAGGAATGGCCGAGCCAGGTTATCTCCACGCGGACGGTTCGCTCCGAAGGAACGCGATGTCAGGTACCAAGGGATGGGTCGGAATGCCCGTAGCTACTCTTCGAACTCTTCCTCAGAGCCGCGGCGGCGCCAGAACGTGAGGGCCGCGATTACAGCGCCGATCAGGGCCACGAGGAAGAACACCTTCCGTTTCTTGCCGCCCTTCTTCTGCGGGGCTTCTTCTGTGTCCGCCTGCTCCTCTTCTACCATGACGCGAACTCCTTTGGACTCGTACGGGGTCGCGCTGAGTATAGCAAGCTCACTGAAGGCGGGTCAACACGGTGCGAGGGCCTACGCCCGGCTCCGTGCTTGACACCTTCTCTACGGGGGTGCTACGCTGAATCTCAGTTAGCACTCTCACCTCGCGAGTGCTAATTGATAAGGTTGGCAACATGCTTACCGAGAGACGAGAACAGCTGCTGCGTTTCATCGTGGACGAGTACGTCCGCTCCGCCCAGCCGGTCGCCTCCAGCGCCGTCGTCCAGCGCTACGGCCTGCCCGTCTCCTCCGCCACCATCCGCAACGAGATGGCGCGGCTGGAGGACGAAGGCTACATCGTGCAGCCGCACACCTCCGCCGGACGCGTCCCCTCAGATAAGGGGTATCGTTACTACGTGGAAGCGCTTATGCGTCCTCAGGAGCCCCCCGCCGCCGTCCAGCAGACTATCCGCCACCAGTTCCACCAGGCGGCCGGCGAAACGGATGAGTGGGCCCACCTGGCCGCTGCCGTACTCGCCGCCCGCCTCAGCTACGTCTCCGTCGTCACCGCCCCCCACGCCGCTCAGACCCGGCTGCGCTCGCTCCAACTCGTAAGCGTGCACGACTTCGTGGCCCTCCTCGTCCTCGTCCTCCAGGAGACGCTTGTCCTCCAGCAAACACTCACCCTGGACCGGCCCCTCTCCCAGGCTGAGCTGGCCGGTGTCGCCGCCCACCTCAACTCCCTCTACGCTGGGCGCACCGTGGACGAGATCCGCGCCATGCAGATGGAGCACCGCTCGTTCGAGGCCCTGACCGTGCACGCCGCCCTCGATCTGATGGAGTCTGAGGAGGCGGAGTCATTCGGCGAAGCCTATCTCGAAGGCCTCCGCGACATGCTCCTCGAGCCGGACTTCGCCCAGGGAGACCGCATGCTGGCCCTCATGGACATCCTCGGACGCTCCAACCTCGACAAGGCGATACCTCTCGCCCGCGCTGCCGGCAATCAGCCTGCCCGTCCGCGTGAGGTGACCGCGATAATCGGCAGTGAGCACCCCCAGGACGCCATGCAGCAGTACAGCGTCGTCATCTCCCCCTACGGCCGCCCCTCCGGCCTCCGCGGCGCCATCAGCGTCGTCGGACCCACGCGCATGCACTACTCCAGGGCCGTCTCCATGGTGCGCTACATGAGCGGCATCATGGAGGAGCTCCTGGATGCCTACTTCGGCTAGACTTTCCCTGGAGCGAAGACATGACTGATAACCCCCGTAAGAAAGAACCTGCTGAGCCCACCGAGGCCGATCCCGCCCCGCCTGAGTCCGCTAAGACTGCGCCCGAGTCCGCTCAGGCTGAGCCTGTCGAAGCCCCCCTCGAGGAGCAGCTCGCTAAGGCCAAGGAGGACGCCCAGAAATACCTCGGTAACTGGCAGCGCGCTGAGGCCGACTTCCAGAACTACAAGCGCCGCATGGAGCAGGAGCGCAGCGAGAGCCGCCGCTTCGCCTCCGCCGCCCTCATCATCAACGTCCTACCCATCCTCGACGACCTGGAGCGCGCCCTCGGCAGCCTCGACGCCCGCCTCGCAGGGATGACCTGGTTCGAGGGCATAGCCCTCATCCATCGCAAGCTCCTCATCCTCCTCGATAACGCCGGCGTCACACCCATCCAGGCCGAGGGCCAGCAGTTCGACCCCAGCTTCCACGAGGCCGTCACCCACGCCGACGGCGAGGAAGGCAAGGTTCTGGCGGAGATTCAGCGCGGCTACAAGCTCCACGACCGCGTCCTCCGCCCGGCAATGGTCGTCGTGGGCAAGGGAAAAGAGGCAGCGAAGGAAGAGAAAGAGGCGGAAGCGCCTGAAGGCGGCGACAAGCCCGAACAAGCGAGTGAGAAACAGGGAGATGACCAATCGTAGCTGTGGGCATTAAGGCTTGCAGCTACAACGGTTGATATGACAGCGATGACGGTTCAAAACACAAAGCGAGCAAGTCAAACAATCTGTGCCAATCTGTGGGCCCAATCCTGGCCCTCGACCCAGAAGGAGAACGCCCCATGCCTAAAGCAATCGGAATAGACCTCGGAACCACCAACTCCGCCATGGCCGTCATGGAGGGCGGCGAGCCCGCCGTCATCCCCAACGCCGAAGGCGGCCGCACTACCCCCTCAACCGTCGCCATCGGC
>CAZYOV010000049.1:0-16489 GCA_964649215.1 uncultured Dehalococcoidia bacterium | reverse complement strand
GGTCAACGCCATGATCACCGGCAACGCCCCCGAGATGGTCCAGGCCTTCCGCGATTTGGGCTTCCGCGCAAAACGCGCCGAGGACCCGACGCCATACCTGGTGATCGGCCGCGCCTTTATGGAGTCCAGCCGGCCCGGTCGCGGCTACGCCGATCCCGACCTCGTCGCTGAAGCGAACCAGCGCATGGCCCGCGCCATTCGCGCTAACCCTATCGTAGAGATACCACGAGAGTTCCTGCTGATCATGAGGGTAACCGGGCTATTGAGTGGGTTGGGCAAGCGGCTGGAATCGCGGGTGGACATGCTTTCGGCGCTCTTGCCCTATACTAAAGCGGCGTTAGATGGGGCACGCTGATGGGAAGTCTATTAGGACCTTTAGCATTCGTGACACTTGACCGTAAAAACGCCAGCATTGTAGAATTGCTATAAAGCGCCCCATCCGGATGTTCGTGCAGTTTTAGTGAGGTTATCCCGTGACTAATCGCTTTCGTGACACTCCAGAGTCGTTCACCACCCGTTGGATCACTCTTGGCCAAGCTTGCAAACTGCTAGGCGTAAACGAGTCCACTCTCAGGCGCTGGGCCGATGCCGGTCACGTTCGCTCTTTCCGCACTCCCGGCGGCCACCGCCGCTTCTCAGAGGAAGACCTGCACGCCCTCGTATCCGGACGCGGAGGAGGCGGAGGAGAGCCTTACAGCTCCCTCGGCCAGCTCGCGCTTACCCGCATCCGCCGCCGCCTCAGCCAGGGCCGCCCTCAGGCCCCCTGGTACACCAGCATCTCCGAAGAAGACCGTGAGCGTCTGCGTCCTATTGGCCGCCGGCTGGTCGGCCTGGTTTCCGAATACATGACCAAGGGGGCTCGTCGCTCTCACCTCATCGATGAGGCGCGCGAGGTCGGCCACGAATACGGCCGCGAGCTGGTCCGAGATAACCTCGGCATCCGCGACGCCGTGGAGGCCTTCACGTTCTTCCGCAAGGGGTTGGACGATTCCGCTATGGAGCTGGCCCAGAAGAACGACCTCTCCTCCGAGGAGGCGGTTGAAGTGTGGGAGCTCCTCTCCAACCTGGCTGACCAGGTGCTCCTGGCCATCGCTGAGACTTACGAAGGGGCGAAGACGACGGCCGTAAGCGGATAGACCTGCATGCGCTACTACCCGGTCTTCTTAGATATCGCCGGTAAACCGGTAGTGGTAATCGGTGGCGGTGAGGTAGCGCTGCAGAAGGTGAAGGGTCTTATAGACGCCGGTGCCCAAGTGACCGTAGTCAGCCCGGAGCTCCATCCGGAGCTGAAGACGCTTGTCGACCTGGGCCGGGTCAAGCACTTGGCGCGCGAGTACGCCCCCGGCGACCTTAAGGGCTACTTCCTCGCCTTCGTCGGCACCGACGACCGCTCCGTCAACGCCGTCGTTTCCAAGGAGGGCCGGGAGCGCGGCGTCTGGGTCAACGCTGTGGACGATATCCCCAACTGCGACTTTATCATGCCGGGCATCGCTCAACGGGGCGACCTCATCGTGGCCGTGTCCACCAGCGCTGGCAGTCCGGCTATGGCCCGCAAGATGCGCGAGGAGCTGGAGGCGTTCCTGACCGAGGAGCATGCCCTCATGCTGGAGCTGGCGGCCGAGGTGCGGCGGGAGCTCCGTGATCGGGAGGTGACGGTGGATCCGGACACTTGGAATGCGGCCCTGGATGCGGATTTGAAGCGCCTGCTGGGCGAAGGACGCCGCGACGAGGCGAAGCGGCGGCTGCTGCGGTCTCTGCTTGAGCCAGCGGGTGAGCGATGAAACGCGAAGCGCTCGTCGTAACCTGTGTTGGCCTGAACCACCGCACTGCCCCGGTAGAGGAGCGCGAGAAGGTCGCCTTCTCCGCCGACGATCTGCCGGACGCCCTCAACCGGCTGCACGGTGAACTGGGCAACGCCGTCGTCATCTCCACCTGCAACCGCACCGAGCTGTACGCGACCACGGCCGGCGGAGCACACGAGGCGGACCGCCTGCTAGACGCCCTGGCGGCCTGCAAGGGCACTCAACTGCATCCCCGACTCACCTACTTCCTCAGCCACGACGAGGCGGTGCGGCACCTGTTCCGCGTCGCTGCCGGGATCGACTCCATGGTCCTGGGCGAGTCCCAGATACTAGGGCAGGTCAGGGACGCCATGTCCGCCGCCACCCTGGCCGGCTCGCTCAACGGCGTGCTCTCCCGTCTCTGCCACGCCGCCCTGAGGGTGGGCAAGCGGGTTCGCAGCCAGACCAATATCGGCCGCTACGCCGTCTCTGTCAGCTCGGCCGCGGTGGCCCTGGCCAGACAGACCGTCGGCACGCTGGAGGGGAAGACCGTGCTGGTCATCAGCGCCGGCTCCACCGGCGAACTGGCTGCCAATAGCCTGGCCGAGAGCGGCGCCGAACGCATACTGGTGACAAATCGTACCCCGCAGCGCGCCGCCGACCTCGCCCGCAAGATCGGCGGCGAGACCGTATCCTTCTCGCGTCTCCCGACCGCCCTGGCGGAGAGCGACATCGTCATCAGCGGCACCGGCGCCGGCGAATTCATCCTGCGCCCGGAGACCGTTGCCTCTGCCGCCGCCAACCGCAACGGGAACGATCTCCTGCTCCTCGACGTCGCCGTTCCCCGCGACATCGACCCAGCCGTACGCGACCTACCTGGTGTGCGTCTGTTCGACATCGACGACATTGAGGCCGTCTCCCGCGCCAACCTCCGCGGCCGCCGCCGCGAGGTGTTGCGGGTGGAGGCCCACGTCGAGGACGAGGTCGAGGAGTTCATGAACTGGTGGCGCTCACTGGACGTCGTCCCCGTAATCGCCGCCCTCCGCGAGCGCGCCGAGGAGATCCGGGACCGCGAGCTGGAGAGGACCCTCCGCCGCCTGCCTGGCCTCGACGATGAGCAGAGGGAGCGCATCGAGGCGATGACCCGCGCCATCGTCAAGAAGATGCTGGATCGTCCCATCGCCCGGCTCAAGGACGGCGCCGATACGGGTCTGTACATGGAGGCGCTGGAGGACCTGTTTGAGGTCCGTTCAAGCCCTTCACGGAATCGGCGCTAGCCCCTGCGGAGGCTGAAGTTGTGTCCGATCGCCTCTTCGTCGTCGGCAGCCGTGGCAGCCGCCTGTCAGAACGCCAAACTGAGCTAACCCTCGATACCCTCCGCGAGGCGCGCCCGGACGTCCGCTTCCAGGTGCAGACTATCCGCACCGCCGGCGATAAGTCGCGTGCGTCCCTGAGCGAGATCGGCGGCCGTGGCGTGTTCATCGTCGAGCTGGAGCGGGCCTTGCTCGACGGCGAGATCGACGTCGCCGTGCACAGCCTTAAAGACATGCCTTCCGCCACCACAGACGGCCTCGCCGTTGCCGCCGTCACGGAGCGGGCCGACGTACGCGACGTCGTCATCTCCCACGACGGTGCGAGCCTGTCCGCGCTGCCGGAAGGCGCCGTCGTCGGCACCGGCAGCCCCCGTCGCGCCGCCCAGCTCATCGCCGCCCGCCCCGACCTCCGCATCGCCGACATCCGCGGCAACGTCGACACCCGCATCCGCAAGGTGGAGGACGGCGAGTACGACGCCACCGTGCTGGCGGCGGCGGGCCTGGCCCGCCTGGGCTGGCTGGATCGCGCCTCCGAGGTGCTCACTACGGAGGTGATGCTCCCCGCCGTCGGCCAGGGGGCTCTTGCCCTCCAGGTACGGGCCGACGACAGCGCGGCGATCGAGCTCGTGGCCGCTTCCGATCACCCCGCCAGCCACCGCGCAACCGCCGCTGAGCGCGCCTTCGAGGCGCACCTGGGTGGCGGTTGCCACGCCGCCATCGCCGGCCTGGCTGAGGTAAGCGGCTACGGCCTGCGCCTGCGCGGGCTCGTCGCCGACCCGGCTGTCGGGCGACTGCTGCGCGGCGAGGTCGAGGGCTCGCTGGAGGACGCCGAGCCTCTGGGCGTCCGGCTGGCGCAGCTCCTCCTCTCGCAGGGCGCCGCCGCCCTCTTGGAGGCGGCGTCGTGACAGCGGGCAAGGCCCGCCTGCCGGTAGGCAAGGTGTGGCTGGTCGGCGCCGGCCCCGGCGACCCCGGCCTCATCACCGTCGCCGGGCTGGAGGCCGTACGGCAGGCCGACGTAATCGTCTACGACCGCCTGGTCAGCCCGCGACTGCTGGAGCACCCCGACCTGGCCGGGGCGGAGCTGATCTACATGGGCAAGGTCGCCGGTGCCTCCATGACCGTAGGTCAGGGCTCCAGCCCTGATCACCACGACCAGTCGAAGATCAACGACCTGCTTATCGAGAAGGCCCGCCTGGGGATGCGCGTCGTGCGGCTGAAGGGCGGCGACCCGTTCGTGTTCGGCCGCGGCGGCGAGGAGGCGGAGGCCCTGCGTGCCGCCGGCGTCCCCTTCGCGGTTGTGCCGGGCGTCACCTCCGCCACCGCCGTGCCCGCCTACGCCGGTATCCCGGTCAGCCATCGCGGCCTCGCCGCGACCTTCGCCGTGGTTACCGGCCACGAGGACCCCGGCAAGGGCGACCCGGCCATCGACTGGGAGCGGCTGGCGACCGCCGTCGATACCCTCGTGCTGCTGATGGGGGTGAAGACGCTGCCGGAGACCGTCGATAGGCTGATCGCCGGCGGACGGTCGCCGGAGACGCCGGTCGCCGTCATCCGCTGGGGCACGACGCCCGACCAGCGCACCGTCACCGGCACCCTGGGCGATATCGTCCAGCGGGTGCGGGCGGCGAAGCTGCAGTCGCCGGCGATCACCGTCGTCGGTGAGGTCGTCCGCCTGCGCGAGACGCTCGCTTGGTTCGAGGACCGGCCCCTGTTCGGCAAGCGAGTGCTCATCACCCGCACCCGCCGCCAGGCGAGCACGCTGGCGCGGCTGCTGGCAGACGAGGGCGCCGCGCCCATCGAGTTGCCCGTCATCGAGATCGAGCCCGCGGCCGATGAGGCGGCGACGGAGGCCGCACTGAGTGGCCTCCGTGCGGGCGTCTACGGCTGGGTCGTCTTCACCAGCGCCAACGCCGTTGAGCTGTTCTTTGGCCTCATGCGGGAGCGTGGCCTGGACGCCCGCGCCTTCGCCGGCGCGAAGGCCGCCGCCATCGGCCCGGCGACGGCGGACGCCCTGTCCGAGCGCGGAATCGTCGCCGACGCCGTCCCCGAGGAGTACGTCGCCGAGGGCGTCGTGGAGGCGCTACGGCCCCACCTGCGCCCCGGCGACCGCGTCCTGGTGCCCCGCGCAGAGGGTGCCCGCCCCGCGCTTATCGAAGGGCTTTCCGCCTTAGGCGGACAGGTGGACGAGGTCACGCTGTACCGCGCCGCCGTGCCCAAGGAGGCGCCTGCGGAGGCGCTGTCGCTCCTGCGGGACGGCGGCATCGACGTCGTCACCTTTACCTCGTCCTCCACGGTTCGCAACCTGGCGGCGCTGCTGGACGGCGACGTAGAATGTTTGCGAGAAGCCATGATTGCCTGCATCGGCCCCATAACGGCGGACACCGCCCGCGAGTTGGGCCTCCGCGTGGACGTGGTGGCCACGGAGCACACCGTCCCGGGCCTGGTGGCGGCGCTGCGGGAGCAGGCCGGGTCGAAGGCGTAGTTGTGGACACTCCGAACCGCGAGGCCATCCAGCACGCGGACGTACAACGATTCGTCGCTTTGGCGGAGGAGTTCTGCGGAATTATCGAATACGTGAGCCGCATCAAGAAACCGTACTTCTTGGAGCGAATGGATGAGCTGCTACCACTCGCTTACTCTCTGGCCCTGCGCCTTCCCTACCCCTTCGATCCGGACCCCGAAGATCCGGACACTGGCGACGAGGATTACGACCCAACCAAGCCGCATTCGCGGCCGCTGGCGATGACCTTCCCCGAAAGCACGAAGCTCCAGAGGCGGCACCGTGATCGCATCGGCAAGAAGCTTGGTACCCACCGCCGGTTCCACTTCGTTTACGATCCCGTAGACTCTAGCGACAACGAGATCATAGGCGCTGATCTAGCTGATATCCTCGCGGACGTGTACGTAGACCTAAAACAAGGCTTGATTCTCTACGGCCGGCCGGCCGATGTCGAAAAGGCATGGGCGGTTCTGGATTGGCGTTTAGGGGTTGACGGGGGCTGGGGACGGGATGTGGCGGAGGCATTACTGCCAATCCATTCGCTCATCCACCAGCACTACGATGAAGACGACGAGGTATTTAACATATGACCACCACCCGAACCCTTCCCGCCGTCTTCCGCCGGACGCTACGTCCCGCTCACCCTGAGGCTCTCGAAGGGCGGGCGGGGCAGTCACGCCTCGCAGTATTATCCCGAGCATTAGCATGACCACCACCCGCACCCTCCCCCAAGCCTTCCGCCGCTTCCGACGGCTCCGACGCTCGCAGGCGCTGCGAGACCTCGTGCGGGAGACCCGCCTTTCGCCCCAGGGCTTCGTCTACCCTCTGTTCGTCACGCACGGCGACAACGTCCGCCGCGAGATCGACTCCATGCCCGGCCAGTACCAGCTCTCGCTCGATCAGCTCCCCGCCGAGGCCGAGGAGCTACGCTCGCTGAGAATCCCCGCCGTCCTCCTTTTCGGCCTGCCCGCGTCGAAGGACGAGGCCGGCTCCGAGGCCTACGACCCCGACGGCATCGTCCAGCGGGCCGTCCGAACCCTCAAGCAGGCCGCGCCCGACCTCGCCGTCATCACCGACGTCTGCCTCTGCGAGTACACCTCGCACGGCCACTGCGGCGTTATCGTGGACGGCGAAGTCGACAACGACCAGACCCTCCCCCTGCTAGCCCGCACCGCCGTCTCCCACGCTCAGGCCGGCGCCGACATCGTCGCCCCCTCCGACATGATGGACGGCCGCGTCGCCGCCATCCGCGTCGCCCTGGAAGAGGCCGGGTTCGCAGCCACGCCGATCATGTCCTACGCCGCCAAGCAGGCCTCCGCCTTCTACGGCCCCTTCCGCGTCGCCGCCGAGTCCGCCCCCGAGTTCGGCGACCGTCGCGGCTACCAGATGGACCCCGCCAACGCCCGCGAGGCGATGCGCGAGATCGAGGCCGACGTCGAGGAGGGCGCCGACATCGTCATCGTCAAGCCCGCGCTCCCCAACCTCGACCTCATCGCCCGCGCCCGTGAGCGGTTCGACCTGCCGCTGGCCGCCTACAACGTCAGCGGCGAGTACGCGATGGTGAAGGCCGCGGCCGCCGCCGGCTACCTCGACGAGCGGCTGGCGACGCTGGAGATCCTCACCGCTATCAGGCGCGCCGGCGCCGACATCATCATCACCTACCACGCCAAGGAGGCCGCCCGCTGGCTCGTGTGAGGAAGCCGCGACCATCCGCGGCCAAATTCTCTGTGGCAGGCATCAAGGCTATCGCCTTTGATGGCTACGGCACGCTGTTCGACTTCATGGAGCCGGACTTCATCGTCACCTTCGCCGAGATCTGCGCCCTCCAGGGGTTGGAGGCCGACGCCGCCGACCTCTGGCGCCGCTTCCTCCGCGCCGCTCTCCACTTCCGCTCCGAGAACCACCGCGAGCCCGTCTACCGCCGCTACGACGAGGCCTGGGCCGTCCAGTTCCAGCGCGTCTTCAAGCAGCTCAAGCTCCCCGGCGACCCCGAGGGCGCTGCCGCCTACCTCCGCGAGAAGCTCGCCACAGCGACCGTCTTTCCGGAGGTCTACCCGGTGCTGGAGGCGCTCCGCTCCCGCTATCGTCTCGCCGTCCTCTCCAACTCCGATGACGATTTTCTGACCGCCGCCCTTCGGCGCAACAACCTCAGCTTCGATACCGTCGTCACCTCGGAGCAGGCGGGCGCCATCAAGCCGGACCCCGCCATCTTCCACCACCTCGTGCGCCGCCTGGAGCTGGAGCCCGCGCGGATCCTCTACGCCGGCGACACCCCTATCCCGGATCTCCTCGGCCCGCGTCAGGCCGGCCTCAAGGTCGCCTGGGTGAACCGCCTTGGGGCCAGGCGTCCTCGCAAGGTGCCGCCGCCGGATATCCGCGTCCGCAACCTCATGGAGCTTCTTCCAGTGCTTCTCCCCGAAGCCTCCTCTGCCAACGCTTCGGCTGCCGGGGCCGACGCGCGCCACCGCCGCTCCCGCCGGCTGCACGACCTCGCCCGGCGCTACATGCCCGGCGGCGTCTCCAGCCCCGTCCGCGCCTTCAAGGCCGTCGGCGGCCGCCCGCCCATCATCTCCTACGGGCAAGGCCCCCGCGTGTTCGATGTCGACGGCAACGCCTACATCGACTACGTCGCCGCCTTCGGCCCCCTCATCCTCGGCCACGCTCATCCCGCCGTCACCGACGTGCTCACGCGCGCCATCGAACGCGGCACCGCCTACGGCGCCACCACGGAGCTGGAGGTCGAGCTCGCCCGCACCATCTGCGACGCCATTCCCTCTGTCGAGATGCTCCGCTTCGTCAGCTCCGGCACCGAGGCCACCATGTCCGCCCTCCGCCTCGCCCGCGCCTTTACCGGCCGCGACAGGATCGTCAAGTTTGAGGGCTGCTACCACGGCCACGCCGACGGCCTGCTGGCCAAGGCCGGCTCCGGCCAGGCCACCTTCGGTCTGCCCGATAGCCCCGGCGTCCCCGAATCGTACGCCGCCCAGACGCTCGTCGTCCCCTTCAACGATGAGGAGGCCGTCCGTCGCCTTTTCGATGAGCATCCGGAGGAGATCGCCGCCGTCATCGTGGAGCCCATCGCCGGCAACATGGGCGTCGTGCCGCCCGCGCCCGGCTTCCTCCAGCGGCTGCGTGAGCTCACCCGTGAGCACAGCTCGCTCCTTCTCTTCGACGAAGTGATCACCGGTTTCCGCCTCCATTACGGCGGCGTCCAGACGATGTTCGGCATTGAGCCGGACCTCACCTGCTTGGGGAAGATCATCGGCGGCGGTCTGCCCATCGGCGCCTACGGCGGCCGGCGCGAGATCATGGAGATGGTGGCGCCCCAGGGCCCCGTCTACCAGGCCGGCACCCTGGCCGGCAACCCCCTCGCCATGGCCGTCGGCCTCGCCACCCTGGGCGCTCTGGCCGATGAGGCCGCCTACCCACGCCTGGAGATCAGCGCCATCTTCCTGGAGGACGGCCTCCGCCGCGCCGCCGAGGAGACCGGGACTCCAGTACGAATCAACCGCGTCGGCTCCATGCTCACCATATTCTTCACCGACACCACCGTCACCGACTTCGCCTCCGCCCGGCGCTCCGACACCGAGCGCTACGCCGCCTTCTTCCGCCAGATGCTCTCTCGTGGCGTCTTCCCGCCCCCCTCACAGTTCGAGGCGATGTTCGTCTCCCTCGCTCACACTGACGACGAGCTGAGGGAAACGTTCGAGGCGGCGCGGGAATCACTGGCTCGCATCCGCTAGGGACCGGCGGATGTTGTCAACCCCAAGGGCAGGCGGTATACTACTGTGCGACCTCGCGCCCCAATTCTGTATAAGCGATTAAGTAGGTGACGCTATGAAGATATCTTGCCTCCAGGAGAACCTTGCCAAGGGGCTGTCTATCGTCGGCAGGGCGGTGGGCACCCGCAGTACCCTTCCCCAGGCCTCCCACGTCCTTCTCGCCAGCGACGAAGGTCGCCTCAAGCTGGTCGCCACCAACCTGGAGATCGCCATCACCGCCTGGATCGGCGCCCAGGTTGAGGAGGAGGGCGAGATCACCGTCCCCGCTCGTCTGATCACCGATTTCGTCACCTCCCTCCCCAACGAGCGTATCGACCTGTCGCTGTCGTCGCGCGGGCGTCAGCTCAACCTCGTCTGCGCCCGCAACGAGGCCTCCGTCGCCGGCATGGACGCTGCCGACTTCCCGCCGGTGCCCTCCGTGGACGACGGCTTTCGCCTCAAGCTGGATCCCAAGGCGCTGCGCACCGCCGTCGAGCACGTCGAGTTCGCCGCCGCCATCGATGACACCCGCCCCGTCCTCACCGGCATCCATACCCAGCTTGAGGACTCCGAGCTTACCCTGGCCGCCGCCGACGGGTTCCGTCTCGCCGTCTATAAGCTGGCCCTGGACCAGGACGTGCCGGAGAAGGTAGAGGTGATCATACCCGCCCGCGCCATGCGTGAGCTGATGCGCCTGTTGGCGGACGAAGAGGAACCGTTGGAGCTGGCCGTCAACGGCGCTCGTTCCCAGGTGCTGCTGCGGCTCAAGTCGGTGGAGATGGTGGCCACCCTCATCCAGGGCACCTTCCCCAACTACTCCCAGCTCATCCCCTCCAGCTATACTACCCGCGCCCTCATCGACATGCGACAGTTCCTCCAGGAGACGCGCATCGCCGCCATCTTCGCCCGCGACGGCTCCGGCATCGTCCGCATTCAGCTCCAGCCGGGCGAGGACGTGGCGCCGGGAAAGATGATCGTCTCCGCCCGCGCCGAGGAGATCGGCGAGCACCGCGGGGAGATGGACGTCAAGATCGAGGGGGAGGAGTCCAAGATCGCCTTCAACAGCAAGTACCTGCAGGACGTCCTACAGGTGCTGGACTGCTCCCAGGTGGCGCTGGAGACCAGCACTTCCTCCAGCCCCGGCGTCATCCGCCCCGTCGGCGTGGAGAACTACCTCCACGTCGTCATGCCAATGTTCGTGCAATGGTGACCGTTAGGCTCGATCGGTAGAGCTCTAGGGAGCATTCGCAAGGTCTCGAACCTACGTCTACTGCCTTCTGCGAGCTACACTCCGACCACCACACCAGGAGGTGGCGAGCATGACATTACGCTCTGTTGACAACGATCGCCAGGCCAACGATCAAAGTCGTGGTTAGCGTAACCGCCTAGAACTTTCCTAGGCCCATGCGATTCGAACCGTTACCGAGCGCCCAGCAGTAGGGTAGTTCTTGGCTGGGCAGTCAACAGCTGTTACCATCCCCACAGAGTCCGGCTCTTAAAACGGCTGAGATCGACAACCAGGAGGATGACCCATGCCCATTACAGATAGCGAGAAGGCCCGACGCAGAGGCCTGCTTAAAGCCCACTATGACGTTGAGAACAGCCACGACATGAACGCTATTATGGCGACCTTCTCACCCGACGGTGAGTTGCATTACAACCGAACCCCGTTCACGGACCCGCAAAGCATTCGTGATGCGCACGTCCTGATAGGTTTTTCCGGCACGGACGGCGCTTTAGAAGACCTTGACAACTGTATCGACAGCGTGCATTTCACAGACGACGAAATCATCGTCGAGGGACGCCTGTGTGGCAAACATGTCGGTGATTTCCTAGGCTTTGAAGCCACGGGCCGCAACGTCGAACTGCCGTTCGTCGCCTTTTATAACTTCGACAAGACTGACAAACTCATCTCCGAACGCGTCGTCATGAACCTCGGGGTGCTTATCGCTTCGGGGTAGTCAATTGTAGGAAGTTCCTGATAAGGAGCAACTTTCGTAGTCTTCAGAATCAGTAGCGGGCTCTCTGCTCAGAAAGCAGACGGTCACGGATTCTGATAGAGGAGAGGCCTGTGATTCGTCCGCGTCATCTAATATGCATCACCATTCTACAGCGCTTTGCCGGCACAAAAGGAGGGCATCATGGCTAAGGATCCAGTTTGCGGCATGGAAGTGGACGAGGCGAAGGCAGCTGGCTCATCGACGTATAAGGGCAAGACCTACTCCTTCTGCGCGTCCCACTGCAAGAAGGCGTTTGACGCAAACCCCGAGGTGTACGCCGAGAAGGGCTAGCCTCATATAGCTGACTGTTCGCGCTAACAGAGACGAATATCATGCTCGCTGATGTGCTGGTCGTTGTCAAGCAGTGAGATAGCTGCCTCCAGGACCGACCCTCTAACTGGTTGGGCTAGGAGGCATTATGCCTTGGGCGCTACGGGAAAATTTTGTAGCTGGAAGAATTCTAAGATTGCAATGTCCACATAGACTGGACTAGGATGGTTGGACTGACGGCCACTATCCTAGTCATCGTCACTTTTAATCTGCAAAGCGGTCCAGTGGAGACGGTCGATGAGCCTTCGCCTCCGATCGGTAACAACGCTACCGGAGATAGTGTGAAGCGCAGGCGAGCGGCCGAGGGCACGTCGTTCCGTTTGAGCTAGCCTCGCTGCTTGACTCTAGCCGTGGCCGGCAGCATGATCGTGTCGCTGCGGCTCAGACTGCCTGATGTGAGGTGAGCGGTTCCCGACCATTTCCCGACCGACTTGTCGGGACGAGGGGCCACGCGGAGCGGCAGTCCGGCCTGGATCATCCCGCTCAATCCCTTGGTTTGCTTACGCTCTTCGGCTATCGTTAATCCACGCTTAAGGGAACCGATCTCCAAATAGGAACGCTATCTACGTCATTATTGAACGTAAATCCCCATGTTCGTCCAGTGGTGAGGCACGGCCAGCGGCAGGACTTCGCCCGAAAACGTCCGGCCCGGCCACGTCTGCTAGAATGCGAGCGTGCCACACTCGATAATTCGAGCGGTAGATGTCCGCTGCCGTGAGCTGGGACTACCATGGGCGAACCATGACTGTTAATTTCGGCGTGGCGCGGGCCGTCAGCGCCCAGTCGTTTGGCGAACCCGGCCAGCGCACGTTCCGCCTGCGCCTTCTCGGGTCCGCGTCGCAGTCGGCGTCGCTCTGGCTGGAGAAGGAGCACCTGCAAGCGCTCAACCTGGCGTTCAGGCAGGTGTTGTCGCAAGTCGGATACGCGAAAGGGCCGCGAGCGGCGGAGGTCCGCGAATTCCCGGAAACGGCTGAGCATGACTTTCGGGTTGGCAGCATCGGCATCGGGTTCGACCCGTCCGGCGGGACGGTCGTGCTCCAGATCGGCGAGTTAGAGAAGGACGATGATCCGGCCCTGCGCGTGCAGCTGGCGCTGGATCTGTCCGCGTCCCTCTTGGAGCAGCTGGACGCAATCATCGCTGAGGGGCGGCCCATCTGTCCGCTCTGCGGCCTCCCCATCGATCGGACCGGCCACGTGTGCATTCGCTCCAACGGTCACTCGAGCGACGCCGTCCCGGGCTCAGATGCCACCGAAGAGGGCTCGTGATCGCCTTGGCTGATCTACCTGCGAATTAATTCAGGCTATCCCGGCTACCGCACACCGCGCAGCGCCGAAGCGCGGCCGTCCTTCAGGGCGTCTAGGTTGGCGGGCCGGAACAGGGACGAGAACCTGACCCCGTTCTTCACGAACGGCGTCGCATCTTCGTCAGCTGACTCCTCTGCGGTCTCAGAGGACTCTACCGACTCCCGAGCTGTGGGCGTCGAAGAGCCGTCCACCAGCGCGACTATCGGTCGAGAGCTGATGCGCATCTCAGTCTCGTTGCCGCTGTACAGCTTGATCTGCTCCTGCTGAAACCCGGCCTCCAATAAGGTCTCCACTAGATGCGCTGCCGTGCGGGGGTTTTCCGCCACGGTAATCTCACCCCGCTTGGCGTTATCCCTGTCGGACACCATAACAATGACCTTCGTAGACATTAGTCTCGCCTCCTATTTCCGCTCTTCTGTCTGACATAAGTGTGCCAGGCCGTTCTCGCCATGCTCTCGCCAGGCTTGACCTTGTACAGATGCGGAGACGGAAGCCGACCACACTGGCGTGAGTCCGCGCCTCATATTGTGTAACAACATGGGGGGGTCAACAATCTTTACTGTTGACGAAGGCACTGACGTAGCTTGCCTTTGGGAGCAGCATGAAAGTACTGATTATAGACGATGAACCGGACGTTATTGAGGTCGTGGACCTCTGCTTCAGCCTGCGCTGGCCGGAGGCCGACATCGCTTCGGCCACCACTGGTGATGAGGGGTTGCGCCTTGTCGGGGAAGAGAAGCCGGACATAATCCTCCTTGACATCATGCTCCCCGACTCCGACGGCTTTCAGCTCTGCAAGGAGATCCGGAGCTTCTCCGACGTGCCGATTGTCATGCTCACCGCCCGTGCCGGCGAGGTAGACAAGGTGCGCGGCCTGGAGATGGGCGCAGACGATTACATCACCAAGCCCTTCAGCCACCTGGAGCTGCTCGCCCGCGTTCGCGCTGTCCTCCGTCGCTATGAGAGCCAGCTCCCTGCCGTTGGCGAGGTGTTCGAGTCAGGCGACCTGCGTATCGACTTCGCCGGCCGTTCGGTCACCATTCGCGGCCAGGCCGTGCGGCTAACGCCCACCGAGTACTCCCTTCTCTACCACCTGACCCGCAACGCCGGTCGCGTGCTTCCCCACCACACGCTCTTGGCCAAAGTCTGGGGCCGTGAGTACGCTGACGAGATCGATTACTTGAAGGTCTACGTCCGACGCCTCCGCCAGAAGCTGGAGGGGGACCCTGAGACCACCGGTCGCATCGTCAGCGAGCGCGGCGTCGGCTACAAGTTCGTCGCCGTCGCCTAGCCTCTTCCCCGCGCCAACCTACTTGCGCGCGTTAACCAATCCTTAACCGTCGTCCTGTGGCAATTCACCGTTCTATTAACGCTGTCCCTTCATAGTTGGAGGAGGGAGAAAAAGGACCAGCCCCCTCTGGGGGCCCCAGGAAGGGAAGCGCCGGACAAATTGGACGAGCCCAAAAGGTGCGCCTCATGCGATATTCAGCTTGAGAAGCTATCTCTCATCGTGGAGGGCTCCGTCTATTGCTGCCACGGCTGTGCCCAAGGCGGTCCCTGCGTGTGCAGCTACGTGGGGGAGCCGGCTAGGTATCCGCGCAACGGCCACAGCAGTGAGACAGCTCTAGACCTGTACGGAGACGCTACGTAGCCGTGCACTCAGCCAGGGAGGAACAGATAGTGACGATCCCGAACAGGGAGTGTAATCCGGAACGCCATCCTGCCCGGCATCACCGCTTGTTTCGGCTGTAACAACGACCGGCAAGCCTTGTTGTACGTAATGACAGAACATAAGGAGAGTGGAATATGACCGTCCTTAGAGAGGTCTCCGGGACGCGCTGGCTTATCGTTGCTGCCAGCGCCATCGCCATTTCCGTGTTAATGGTAGCTGCCTGGTTCGCTGTGGATATTGGCGGCAGCGCGGCCGTTGACGACGACGGCCTGTTCGAGCTGGAGGGCAACATCCTACCGAACGACGCCGATGGGCCCGACTGGGCGGAGATATTCGACGCCAACGGGGACGTCGCTGACCTGTTCGGCGGCGAGGACGCGGCCTTCCTCATGGACGACCTCTCCCAGGCCAGCCAGAAGGACGACACGATCTTCGCTGGCTCCAACAAGAACAACGACCTGATCCCGACCTGGAACTGGGACACGGGCAACAACCCCCCCAAGGACGACTTCTCTAACGCCTACGTCTACGGCGTCAGGAACGGCGCCGGGGAGCTCATCATCTACACCGGCCTCGAGCGCCTGGCCACAGAGGGCGAAAGCCACGTCGACGTGCAGTTCTACCGTGAGGCCATCGCGCTGGACAAGTCACCGCCCTGTGGCGACGACGGCGCTTCTCCGCCTGACCCGGACGATGGCCCGCCCTGCGATTTCTCCGGCGAGAAGAGCCAGGGCGACCTGATGGTCTCCATGGACTTCGAAAAGGGCGGCACCCTGGGCTTGCTCCGCATCTACGAATGGGACGAGACGATCGAGGAGTACGTCCTCGTATTCGACCTCCCGGGTGAGGGCTGCAACCCAGCCAACTCGTTCCCGCCGGACACAGTTTGCGCCTTCAATAGCGATGGCAACGGCCCCATCCAGGGTGGCCCCTGGCCCAGCTTTGACCGCCACGGCAACGTAATCACGGAGCTGGAGCCTAACCAGTTCACCGAGGTCGGCGTCAACGTCAGCGAAATCCTCGGATTCGTTTGCATCAACTCGGTGATCGCCAAGACCCGGACCTCTCAGTCGATCACCAGCGAACTGAAGGACTTCGCGCCGCCGCAGGCCTTCGAGGTGTGTGACCTCGACGTCGAGAAGACCGGAGACGTCATCTCCAAAGTCGGCGACCCCGCTGACTACACCATCACCATCACCAACACGGGCGCGGTGACCCTCTTCAAGCAGGACATCATCGATAGCTTGCTGGGCGATATCACTATCGCTGGCGTTGACCAGTTTAACCCCTTCGTAACCTCGAACACCTGCGGAGCGCAACTGGCCCCTAGCGCCTCCTGCACCATCAACCTCACCTACACTGTGCAGCAGGGCGACCCGGACCCGCTCCTGAACACGGTTGATGTTGTCTATGACAGCGAGGCAGGCCTCCAGGGTGCCGAGGCCACGAGCAGCTCCTCGCATGAAGTGAACCTGTTCCAGCCTTCGATCACGCTGACGAAGACAGGACCGTCGTTGAGCAAGGTGGGAGACGACGTCACCTACACGGTGGTGATCACGAACACCTCCTCTGCCGACAGTCCGAACCTGGTGATCGATTCGATCAGCGACACGCTGCAGGGTGACCTGACGGACGCCGCTAACTTCGACTCCAGCGACTGTGGCGCCAGCCTGGCGCCGAGCGCCAGCTGCACGATCGTCTACACGTACACGGTACAGGGTGGTGACCCCGACCCGCTGCTGAACACGGCCAGCGTGGAGACGCACCCGGCAGGGTTCCCGAACGACATCGACGCCAACGACGACCACTCCGTGGAGCTGTTCCAGC
>CAZYOV010000048.1:0-16931 GCA_964649215.1 uncultured Dehalococcoidia bacterium | reverse complement strand
GGTGTGCTGAACTCCGGCCCGGATGTGTCGTCGTGGGCGAAAGGGCGTCTGGACGTCTTCGCCCTGGGCACAGACGATAAGCTACGGCACAAGTGGTATATCAGGGGGCAAGGGTGGTTCCCGCAGGGGCTTTGGGAGAACCTGGTAGCGCCGTCGGGACTCACCCTTACTTCGGACCCAGGCGCCGTGTCCTGGGGTGATGACGGGCCTTAAGCGCCACATCCCGGCCTGGTTATCTTCTCTGGCTGCAGCTACCTCTGGGGCAACGTCAACCGAATTGCGGACAGCTCAGTGTTCGCCATTCCCACGGGGGGTGAGGTGACTGGGGAGCCATGCCCCTAGGTGCACCGCCGCCGGCCGGACCCACGCCACGGAGGACGAGCCAGCCTCTCCACAAGGCGGCCGTCTGCTTGCGTCATAGGGCGGCCAACAGCTAACATTTGGGAAACGTTAATACTTCCAGGACGTTGTTTATCTTCGGAGGCATCACCCGCCGTTCATGGCTCGACTTCAGATCGCGAAGCGCCAACCCCTGAGGCCCACCTTCGGCGTCTTTGACATAGGGACGTCACTGGCGGCCTTCTGGCGACGCCGCGACCTCCTCTGGCAGATGACCGTGCGCCACCTCCGAGGCCAATACAAACAATCCGTCCTGGGGTACGCCTGGGCTTTCGTGAACCCCCTGAGCCTTATGCTCATACTCTCCTTCGTCTTCTCCGTGATCCTCCGCTTTGAGAGTCAGGGCATTCCCTATCCCCTTTTCGTCTTAGTGGGCCTCTTGCCGTGGATTTTCTTTGCGGGCGCCCTATCCTCGGCCACGGAAAGCGTCGTGGGAGCCTCCAACCTTGTCACGAAGGTGTACTTCCCACGGGAGATCCTGCCGACGGCAGCTGTCTTCACAAAGGTTGTGGACCTGGGGGCCGGGCTGATCATACTCGCCGCCCTGATGGTGTATTTCGGGCACCCGCCGGAGTGGACCGCGGTGTGGGTCCCCATCCTCTTCTTCATCCACCTCCTGTTCGCCCTAGGGCTGTCCCTGCCTCTGGCGGCGCTCAACCTGTACTTCCATGACGTCCGGTACTTGGTGGGGGTGGTCCTCACCCTCTGGTTCTACCTGACTCCGGTGATCTATCCGATGGACATCGTGCCGCAGAGCTACCGCGTAATTTACGACCTGAACCCCAACGCGCTGATGATCAACGCCTACCGTAGGGTGTTGCTGGACGGGGTCAGTCCGGGGCTGGACCGACTGCTGCTGGGGTTGACGATCAGTCTTTGCACAGTCCTTGTGGGCTACTATTTGTTCAAGCGGATGGAGCCAGGCTTTGCAGACCGGATTTGAAGCCAACGAGATCGAGTTCTGGCGGGTAAGCAAGCGCTTCCAGTTGCATGAGGGGCGGAGCCTCAGGGAGTTCGTGCCGGCCTTGCTGAGGGGGCGGGGCCGATCCGAGCCTTTCTACGCCCTACGGGACGTTACCTTCTCCATCGGGCGAGGCGAGACGGTGGCGATTATCGGCCCTAACGGCAGCGGCAAGAGCACGATCCTCAAGCTGATGGCCGGGGTTATGGCGCCAAGCGAGGGCGAATTGCGAGTGTCCGGCCGGGTATCGCCACTCATCGAGTTGGGAGCTGGTTTTCACCCGGACCTAACTGGACGGGAGAACGTCTACCTGAACGCCTGTATCCTAGGCATGTCTGGGAAGGAAACTCGTGATCGGTTTGACGAGATTGTGAGCTTCGCCGAGTTGTGGGACTTCATCGACACGCCGGTGAAGCGCTACTCGTCCGGCATGTACGCACGCCTGGGTTTCTCGGTGGCCGTCCACAGCAACCCCGATCTCCTGCTGGTGGACGAGGTTCTTTCCGTAGGCGATGCCTCATTTGAAGACAAATGCCTGGTCAAGATGCATGATTTCCAGGCGCGGGGCACGACGATAGTGGTGGTCTCGCACAGTACGGACCTCGTGCGAAAGTTCTGCCACCGTGTGCTGTTAATGGAAGGTGGTCACCTGGTAGCAGACGGCGACCCAGATGAGACCATCGGTCGGTATCTGGAGCGGCTGATGCCGCGGGTGGAGATGAGTCTGTAAACGAGCCATGGCTTCAGGGTGGCCCGTCAACCAAAGAGATGCCTTCTGGAAGCAGGCACTGACGCAGAGGTCGCTAGGGCAGGTCTCCCTGAGAAAGACACCTTGAAGTGATCCAACGGCACGATCTGATGCGACTGGCGCGTGTGATCCTCTTAGTGGCGCCCTGGGCATTTATCCTCTATGCCTTCCGTGACGTGGGCGAGGCCGTGGATCTGTTCTCCGACGCCTCCCTGGACCTGATGCTCTTGGGTTCGCTCCTCACTCTGGTGGCCATAGTCGGCTTTGCGGTTCTCTGGATCAGATTGCTACGCCATCTCAACAGGGGCCTAGAATCGCCCGATGTTCCTCACATCCTACGCGCCTATGCGAGGAGCTGGCTGGCACGCTACGTGCCGGGGAAGGTGTGGTCCCTGGGGGCGAGGGTTGTCCACACAGATGTCAGTGTGATGCCACGGCGTGTCGTAGCCCGGGGTCTAGTTTATGAACTGGCGGCGATCATGGCTTCGGCTACAGTGCTGGGGTTCGGCTTCTGGACTTGGGGTGTTGTTGGTCCCACGGCGGGTTTGCCCCTCCTCCTGGTCGGAACTGCGGCGGTTATCGTCCTTCTATGGAGACTGAATGCGATCACCAACAGCGCTTTGGGGCTGATCCGAAAGGCGGTCTCGCGGCGCTGGACGACGGCAAGTGACGTGTTGGAGGAGGCGCGACAGGGCCGGGGCCTTGGGGCCAAGGGGTCCATATTGTTCACCTGTGGTTACCTGCTTTGTAACCTGGCCCTCGCTCTTGGCTTTGTGCTGATCGCGGCTAGCCTGGCGGAAGTCGGCTGGGCAGATGTGCCTCTGTTGGCCGGCGGTTACAGCCTCGCCGCCGTCCTGGGCATGGTCGCCTTCTTTGCCCCTGCGGGCCTGGGCGTACGGGAAGGGATTCTTGTGGGGTTCTCGGCTACAGTCCTGACCGCGCCGGAGGCAGCATCGGCAGTCATCCTAGCAAGAATCATAAACATCTTTGCTGATCTGATTTTTGTTGGTCTGGTGGAGGGGAGCACCCTTCTATCCCGGCCCATAGCGAGAGGTTCCGATCCTGGGTCGGAAGCCGGCGGGCGGCAGCATCAGACGGCAGCTGATCCTCCGGGTGGCTCCACAACTTGATAAGGGAGGGATGGTGAAACCATGGTTCAAACCACTCTGGAAGCCGAAGAGCTCTCAAGCAATGCCAAAAAGCACCTCAGCAAGAATCCCCTTCTGCGGCTCATAATTTCGCGTTTCCTAGATAGGGTTGCAGTGCTAGTGGAACAGCAGTCGCCGGCCTCCGTTCTCGATGCTGGTTGCGGTGAGGGGTTCGTTCTCAACGAGTTGGGCAAGCGGCTATCGGCCGTTCGATTTGTAGGGCTGGATTTCAGCGCCGAGGCTTTGCGCTATCCCCTGCACTCGAATGGCCAATGGGACAAGATGCGGGGTGACGTTACACACCTACCCTTTAGGGACTCCTCCGTCGAGGTCGTCACATGTTTGGAGGTGCTGGAGCACCTTCCGCGGCCGGATCTAGCCCTCGCCGAGCTCGCAAGAGTGTGCGGGCACTCTATCGTCTTGAGCGTGCCCAACGAACCATGGTTTCGCCTCTCCAACGTGGCCAGGCTCAAGAATATCAGGGAGTTGGGCAATGGGCCCGGGCATATCCAGCACTGGAGTGTCCGATCGTTCCCCCGACTGGTGGGATCTCACTTTCGCGTCAAGAAGGTCACTACTTCATTTCCTTGGACAATCGTGCTCGCGGAGCGTTGAACCGGTGCCGCGGCGTCATTATGATGCTGGCCGGCTTAACTCCTACTGACGCTTGAGTTAGGATGTAGGCCGCAGCGCCCCGAGAGCATCGTCGGTAGAGCGAGTTTGGAGTACAGCGTCCCATCCACTGGAGCTGTCTCCGGACTTGGCCCGAGGGCGCGGATCGCTAGGGGGAGGTTCCCTCGTCACGGCAATATCGACTCGTGGCCCGAACTTTGGCGATCCTCATCGACCGACGCCCAGGTAGGTGAACCCGGCCTGCTCCATGAGGCGCCGGTCCAGGATGTTCCTGGCGTCGAGGACGGTGCGCCTACGCATCGATTTTGCCAGTTGGGCCCAGGGCAGATGTCGGAACTGGTCCCAGTCGGTCATCACCACCAGCGCCTCGCACCCCTCGATCATTTCATCGATGGAGGTGTGGTACTGGAGGGCCAGGTCTGGGCGCTGCCGCTGCGCCGCCGGCTCCGCCATCGGGTCGTAGCAGCGAACGGTGGCGCCGCGGGCCAGGAGCATGGACGCCAGGTCCAGCCCCGGTGAGTCGGACACGTCGTCCGTGTTCGCCTTGAAGCTGAGGCCCAGGATGCCGATGGTGGCGCCTTGGCAGGAGCCCAGGACGGCCTCCAGCCGCTCCACCAGGTGCTGCCGCTGGCGGGCGTTGGCGTTCACGGCGGCTTCTACGACGGACAGATGTAGCCCTTTGTCAGCCGCTGTCGACAGGAGGGCGCGGGCGTCCTTGCCCAGGCAGGGCCCGCCCCAGCCGGGGCCGGCCTTCATGTAGTGGGGGCCGATGCGGGGGTCGTGGCCGATGGCGGCAGTGACCGCCTCGATGTCCGCGCCCAGCTCCTCGGCCAGACGAGCTAGCTCGTTGACGAAGGATAGCTTGGTGGCCAGGAAGGCGTTGGCCGCGTACTTGGTGAGTTCGGCCTCAACGGGCCTAACCTGCACCACCGGGGCAGCCGTGTATCCCGCGGGCCGGGGCGTACCTTCGGGCGGAGAAAACTGCTGGTGAATGATGGGCGCGTAGAGCTCCAGGAGGCGGACGGCCGAATCTGAATCGCTGGCGCCGATGACGACACGGTCCGGGAAAAGGGTATCGGACAGGGCGCAACCCTCGCGAAGGAACTCCGGGTTGCTGGCCGTCCAGATGCGGGCGGCGACGCTGCGGTGTCTGAGCTCCGTATTGATGAGGTCTTGGACGTGCTCGGTGGTGCCGGGCGGTACGGTGGACTTGATGGCGATCACGAGGTCCGCTTTGTCCGGCGCTAGTCTCCCTATCTCGCGCGCTGCCGCCTCCACCGCTGTGGTGTCGGCCTGACCGTCCGGGAGACCGGGGGTGCCGACCGCGATTAGGAGAACCTCCGATTGCAGATGCTCAGGGGATAGACGTGTGGCCGTCTGGATAGGGGAATAGCTCCACAGTGAGGCAAGCCCCGGCTCGTGGAAGGGAAGTTCGCCTCGGCGAAGGCCATCGACCAGGCGCTCGTCCCGGTCGACCGCTGTCACTTCATGGCCCAGGTGTTCCATGGCGATGGCGGTGGTCAGGCCGACGCGGCCCATCCCCACCACGGTTACTCGCATTCGTGTCCTCCTGAACTAAAGTGGAGTCGAGGCTGACGGCGGCCGCTTCGGGAAGCTAACGGGAGTGGGCGACCGATGACCCTTCCGTTACAACGATGGACTTCCCTCCTGGGTTGCGGATCGAAAGCACCCAAAGGCTCACCAAATACAACGTCCTCGCGAAAGCGAGGTTAACAGAACGCGGGCGGCGCCGGGCGGCGGCTAGGCGGAGTATATCAGAAGCGTCCGGCTCGGGAAACGTCAGCCACTATCGTTCGGAGCGGACAGGGTCTGCCTCCGCAGGCCCCACGTCGGCGACCGTGTTAGCGGCTGGCGGGGGCCCGCTGGACTCAAACATCTGGCGCCGCTGCATGTAGATGACGTCCTCAACAAGCTGGCGGTTCTTCGCCAGGGATAGACCGAAGAAGCTTCCCATTGCGACCTGCATGCCCAGGATCACCAGCACCGCGCCTATGATCAGGGACTGGATGTGGCCCCCACCTCCTGAGGTGACCACGAAGTAGAGGAACCGCACGAAGGCCGCGGACCCCGCCAGCATTAGGATGGCCGTTCCCAGGAGCAGTATGTGGAACAGGCGGTGAACGGCGAAGCTCAAGACGGCTACCGTGCCGGCTCGATAGATGTGGGAGCCGACGCTCCTCATGAGGCGCGACGGCCGGGCGACGTCCTTTGCCGGGAATATCCTGTTTGCGATGAGCAGGTTGTGGTCTTTGGCAACGATGAGGGACTCATGGGCGTAGGTGTACTTGGAGGTGATGGTCAGGCGTAGTGCTGCCTCCCGCGAGTAGGCCCGGAACCCGCTGGAGACGTCGGTGCCGTTTGGCAGGCGGTAGAGAAAGCGAAAGATCGAGTTGGCGATGCGGTTACCCCACTTGCGGACGAAGCTCATGTCTTCCAATAGGGCCAGGTCTCTGGAGCCGACGACGATGTCTGCCTGGCCGGCGAGGACAGGCGTCACCAGCTCCGGTATGCGCGACTGGTCGTAGTGGTCGTCACCATCGGTGTTGACGATGACGTCGGCTCCCAGGTGGAGGGCGGCGTCCAGGGCGTCGCGGAAGGTTATGGCCAGGCCGCGGTTGCGTGGGTGCCTCAGGACGTAGTCCGCTCCCGCCTGGCGGGCCTCTTCCGCAGTACGGTCTGTAGAGCCGTCGTCGTAGACTAGTACGGCCACCCGATCCACCCCTGCGATCTGTCGCGGCACGCTACGGATCACCTGGGCCACGTTCTCCTCTTCGTTGTAGGAGGGGATTACTACGATCAGTTTGGCCACTATAGTGCTCTCCTGCCTCCACGGCGGCGGCTGGGGTGAACCCTGGACAGGGTACCATGCCCGAGAAGCCTTCGGACACACCCGGTTGCTCTGACATAATAACGTGAGGCGGTCGGAAAGGTTATCGTTTTCATGGATTGCGGGTCCTATGTGGCTAGTTGATGGATTTGACTGCGCGCCCATGCGTAGCAGGGCTCTATCCCATCTTCAAGTGGCGTAACTGGCCTCCAGTTCAGCGCAGCGCTTGCCTTTGTAATGTCCAGTACACTCGTGGGCACATCGAGCTGACGCAAAGCCGTGTACCTCACCCGCAGCGGCCGGCCCATGCCCCGGCCCACCAAGTGAATAATCTCGTTGACAGACGTCCCTTTCCCCGAGCCGATATTCACCACTCCTCGTGCCGCAGCTGCAGTCGCCGCCAACAGGAAGGCTTCTGCCACATCCTCCACATAGACGAAATCGCGGACGACTGTGCCGTCGCCCCAGATCTCCAGCGTTTCATCCCGAAGAGCGGTCAATATCGCTCGGCCAATGATGCCCTGCCCTCGCACTCCCGTTTGTCCGGGTCCGTAGGCGTTCGCGCAGCGTAGAATGACGTAGCTCAGCCCAAACTGCGCCCCGTACACTTGCACGTACTTCTCGATGGCTAGCTTCAGCGCCCCGTGAGAGGAGATAGGATTGGTTGGATGGGTTTCCGGTATCGGTGTTCTCTCGGGTATCCCATAGACAGTACCTCCCGAGGAAGCCAACACGAACCGCCCCACGCCTCTCTCCACACAGGCGTCAAGGAGTTGGAGGGTCCCCACCAGGTTTTCCTCAACATCCTGGATGCGATTCAGTTCCGAGTTGGTGGGATTGCTGTTAGTCGCCAGGTGGATGACGGCGTCCCCTGGTTCGAGGAGCCTCCGCATCGTATCGCGATCACCGATGTCCGCCCTCACCAGGTTCGCGCCTTCGCCTGACCGGCTGAGGGCGATCGCCTTGATCCCGTGTTCGCGCAGCTTGCATGTGACGTATGTCCCGATGAAGCCGGCGCCCCCGGTCACCACTACTCGCCGCACTCTCTTTCCTGTCTTCATCTGTATCCTGTCGCCAATAAGGATAAACCTACAGGCGTCTGACACTCCACAGGGTGCCCAGGATGACGTTCTGAGTCTAGAGCCAGGGCGGCACCCGTGCCGTCGCGAAAGGTCACCGCCACATGCTCGGGATCTGACCGAGGAGTTCCCGGATGACCTGACCGATGATGGATTCCATGTTGCCGGCTGGAATCGGTGTAATGAGTGTCGTCAATGCCTGTACACCCCTTCGCGACTTGTTCGGCCTCGGTGACACGGTGCCGATTGGCCATGCTAACCTTTGCGGAGCGGCTGGTCAATCCACGGCCAAAAACGCGAGCATCGGAACCGAGGCTCAACCCTTGGCATTCCAGTTGGCCCGACGGCTCCGCCTCCGCTGCCTCAGCCTCATCCACAAGCCTCGCGCCAAGCCCCAGCCGGCGTAGACGCCGAGGGCCAACAGCGACAGCACGCTCACTAGTGCGCCCACCTTAAAGGAGCCCGGCGAATACACAAACTTCACCTCGTGCTCGCCCGGTTCCAAGTATACGGAGCGGAGGGCCACGTCAGTGGGGTAAATGGGTGTCTTTTCCCCGTCCACATATGCCTGCCAGCCTGGATAATAGGTATCACTCAACACCAGGAGGCCGGGGCTCTCTGTCTCCACTCGCAGCTTCACCTGGTTGTCCCGGTACTCCGTGATCTCCACGTTCGAGCCGCCTGTTGCTATCCCTTCCGTCAGTGCGGCCAGCTCCTCCGGTGGCAGATCTGCCTCGATGACGGCAAGACGGGAAGGGTCGAACAGGTCCTCTTTCATGCGGGCGATGGACTCCTCGATTCCAGAGACGATCTCCGCGCGATGCACGACGAACGCCCTGGGGAGGACGTGGTTGTTGCGGTAGATTTCCACCTCGTCGTCGTAGATCAACTCGAACTGCCCGGGCGACAGGTTGGGTAGGTCCCTTTCGGGAGAATTGGCCAGTCGCAGCGCTCCCCAGCCTGCCCAGTCAAAGTTGCTTGACTCTCCCGGCAGTGTCGATAGAATCAGTGTCACCGGCCGGCCCAGGTACGGGGTGAGATCCACCGAGCCGTCTATCCAGCGACGGTCTTCAGGGTCGTTCTTCGGATCCACCCAGCGGGAGAACACCGTCTCCTCCGTGTCTCCGTCCACCACCGTTACTTGGAACAGCACGCCATCACCCAGGTGCGGAGCCCAGACTTCTGGGTCGAGCGCGAGTCGGAAGGCCAGGAAGCGAGAGTCCTCTGAGGGGGTCAAAGCAAGGGAAAGCGAACTCGGCGGGTGCTGGAAGAAGACCCCTTCCTCTTGGCCATCGATTCGATACAGCTCCAGTCTAACCTGAGAACCATCCGGGTTGGAAGCCATCAGCGCGTCCGCCAGGGAGTGATCATAAAGCTCCGGCAGGCCCCGTGGAGTCACGACGTACTTGACGTTCAATAGGTCAAACATCGGGTTGGCAACATACTTTGCGGGCTCGAATTCCGAGTGTAGTGGTGGCAAAGGTGCTCCCGTAAACCTCTGGCGGGCGCTAGGGTTGATGAAGTTCCTGATGAATTCGAAGTATCGGTCCACGGTTAGTGCAGTGTACCCACGGATGTCGTCGATGCCGTAAACCGTACTGGTGTTAGGGTAGAGAACAAAGTCCAGGCCAAAGACCCTGTACTTGGAGGAGTCATCCTTCAGGAAGCTGATGTAGGGTGGTTCGGTATAGGGGTCGTAGCGCTGGGGCCTTTCAAGGACAGGGATGTTGCGACCGTACAGCTCCCGGCTTACGACACCGAAATCGCCCTTATAAGGTAGGGTTGGGATGAACAGCTCCGTGGTGACGAGAGCTATCAGGATGACTAATGCTACATGTGTTGTCAACCAGCCCCTCCGCGCAGCCATAGCCACGGCCGCGGCCGCCGAGGCCAGACTGACTGCCACGGCCATGTAGAACAGCAGGTGGCTCTTGGGAATACTGTCGAGAAAAGAGCGATTAAGCCACACCAGCCAGCCCAGCAGCGATGCGAGCACCATCATAGCTAGGGCCAGGTGCCACCACCGCCAACCCTTCCGAGAAATCTGGTCGAGGCCGACGCCCGCGAGCATCGCCAGCGAGAAGCCGATGGCGCCCGCCAGATAGTGGGGAAAGATAATGGCGTCAAGCACGGGGAGTCGGCCGACCCAGTTGACCACTGGCACTCCGTAGGTCTTGGCCAGGAGGAGAATCGCGGTGCCCAGGAAGAACCACCCCACCTTTCCCATCGCAGCACGGTTCCAAAGGCCGATGACGGCCAGAATGGGAACAACTGCCCCCACGTAGTTTCGGATTCCGGCGGAGCCTGTGTCCTGGAAATTCTGTAGCGTTGGGCCGTTAAAGTAGGGGATGAATAGAGTGATCAGACCGTCTAGCCGGTTGAATGTGAGCCCCAGGCCAGCGTCGGGGCCATGACGGTGCACCGAAAGCCCGTCGAAACCTAGGGACCCCGACAGCTCGAGGAAGGGCACGTAGGCGAAGGCGGTCAGGCCAACCCCCGCTGCGAGGGCTAGAGTCAGGGGCGGAACTCCAGCCCAGAAGCGAAAGCTGGCCTCGCTTCGGGCCCGCGCCCATGCTCGCGCCAAATAGTAGGTGCCTCCATAGAGGAGCAGCACCACGGCAGTCTCCGGGTTGTCGGCAAGGACCCCCAGGGCCACCGCCGCCGCGGCAAAGGCTATCCTGCCCGGGGTAGACTGCTCAAGCAGAAGCTCAAAAGCAAATAGCAGGACCGGGATCATCATAGCGTAGTCGGCATGCGGCGTGTTGACGTGGATCATGAAGAAGCCGGAGAAGGTGAAGGCTACCGCTGCCCCGAAGGCTGCGGGCTTAACGAGGCCCAGCCGCTTGGCCAGAAGGTAAGTGAACAGGCCTGCCACCAGGAGGCGGGCCAGTAGAAAAGCGTCCCACATCTCGGGCGATGGCCAGAGTACCAGAGGGAGACGGAGCGGACTGATGACCTCGGGAGTGGAACTTGCCAGGAGTGGCCGACCCAGGGCCGTACTCGCATCCCATAGAGGGACCTGGAAGTCGCGCAGCTGCTCGGCTGCCTTCTCAGCGCCGGGTTGAAAGACCGCGGCGGACGCCAGCGGATCCCGTAGGTAGAAATTGAACTCCGGTGGGTCCCCCGGATACCCAAAGGGTGGTGATGCCGCTAGGACGCCTGGTTGGAAGGCGGACGTAACAAGGGTCCGTCCCAGAAACACGACGTCGAAAAAGAAGAAAATGATAAGGGTGCCGAGGGCGAGGCTAACGAGGAGAACGTCGTTGGTAGCGATGCGCTTGACGGCGGCATAGCCCCGCCGCAGCACTCCCGCAGAGCCTTCGATAGCCCTTGGTCGGGTAGCCTCAGTACTCATTGGCTAGCGCGGGGAGCCTTCGGGAACGGCGCAAGGCGATAGTGGGCTATATGAAGCTGCAGCCCCTCTGATCAGCAACTTTCCAACCGCGCCCCCACAGTGAGGGGGCGTCGCAGATCTGGGTTCCGGCGGTAATACGAGGGCCGGTGCTCTCCCGGATTGCCCAGCAAATGCGGAACAAGTGGTTGTCTTCGGTGGGGAGTCATTATCCTCGTTCGCCGCGCGTTGCATTCTCTCTTGCCCTAGCCTCTAGAGATATCCTCCTGGTGAGCTGCGGCGGAAGGCGGTGCTCCCTGGCCGCCAGGTAGCCGGCGAACCGCCGGGCAAAGTTCAGGGCGAAGGCGTAGTTGATCCATTTGAGTTGCGCCAAGACGGGATATTTCTGTCTCAAGATGTACCTGCTGTCCACCCATCCTCCCTTCAACGTCCCAAGGAGGACTTTCGTGAAACCGGAATTCTGGACGAATCCAATGGACTGGCGCAGCCCCCGGTACTCATCGAATTGACGGCGGAAATACCGAAGCAGTGGGTAGCTGTGGGAGTGGATCACCGCGGCCCTAGGTTCGTAGACCTTCCCGTAGCCGGCCTTTAGTATCTCTCGCCCAAAGGCTTGGTCTTCTGCGTAATCCAGGGCTTGGTACGGGATCTCCTTCCAAACGCTCTTCCGCAGACATGAATCCACATCCGAATAGAAGCCGATTATCCCCTCGTTCTCTTGGTACTCATGCTGACCTTCCTCGCCTTCCTTGATGTATTGGACGGTCGCCTGGTCCTTGGGACCCATCATCTTGAAAAACTCTTCAAGATCACGTTTGGTAACCGGGTCACAGTCCGGGCGGGGTATGTGTAGCCCGTATACAGCACCAACCTTGGGGCTCAGATCGAAGGCGTCAACGAGGTGCTGAAGCCAGTGTTCATCAGCGGGGGTCGCATCCTGAGTAAGGTAGGCGACGAATCGTCCTCGTGCGAGGCGCGCGCCAAGGTTTCGCGTCTCTCCATGGTTGAACTCGCTGTTGGGTATTTGATGAAGATTCACCGGGTACGACCGGACAATCTCGAGGGTGGTGTCTGTCGAGCCGGAATCGATGACGATGACCTCATACTGGAAGCTGGTCTTCTGCTTGAAGACAGAGTCCAGTACCTCGCCCAGGTATCTCTCACCGTTGAACGTGAGGAGCACCACGGAGGCGAGGGGATCGTGGCTTATCATGGCTCAGGCCTGTGCGCGCAGCAGCCGCTTGAATATGGCATCTAGCCTGACTGCCTCGTCCTCCCAGCTGAACTGCGACGCTTTCTCGCTGAGGCTCTCCCGGGGTGGTGGGTGCCTGACGGCATCCTCCAGTGCCTCGGCCAGATGGTGTGGCGAAGGTGCCGCGAAGATCGCCGAGTCCGGCGGCAGCACCTTCTCGTTGTTCTCGCCAGTGGTGGTAACGACCGGACAGCCCGTGGCCATGATGTCCAGGGGTAAGAGCGAGCAGTTGGTGAGGGAAACGACTAACGCCGCCGCAGACTCATTGTAGAGGTCGTTTAGCTTCTGTTCGCTAGTGTAGCCGACGTTGGTCGCCGGGAAAGGGAGGCTCATCCCGTTGAGGTCTCCACCGGCGAAGACGATCTGGTAGTCAGGATTGCGTGAATGGAAGATTTCCAGGGCCTTGACACCCAGGTCAAACCCCCGCCTGGGTGTGGCCGGCCTGGCATAGAAGAATACCTTCTTGCGCTCCGCCAGGTTTCGGGGAAAGTACGTCTCCAGATCCACAGCCAGGTTGAAATAGTCGCACTCCATGTTGAAGTCCCTGGTCAGCCTTTCGGCAAGCCACCGGCCCGCTGTTACCCCGTGAAACCCGAAGCGGTAGGTGTTCTCCGCCAGGGCGCTCTCAGTGCCTGTAGCGGTAAACAGCGGTTCAAAGTCCTGAACCAAGTAAAGCTTCTTCCGCGTCTCAGCGAACTTGAAGACGGGATACGCGGTGTGCCACGACGTAGCCACGGTGATGTCTGACGGCACCATATCTTCGAAGTCGAGGTAGACGTCCGGCATAGACAGATCGTAGAGGCGCCGAATCAATGCCGTCAGTTCTCCTCTCGACGACCTCGGCGTTCTGCCCACAGGCATCTCGTAGATACGTTGTTGGAAGCCTCGCTGCGCGAGGAGGCGGACGAACCGGAAGATGTTGAGATGGCCGCCGCCTTCCCCCACGGTCGGGATGACCCAGTTTATCGTTGCGCTATCTATATTGAGCGGCTGCCTCACGATCAGTTGGGGGGACCGCTGGGTCCGCCAGTCCACCGTGAGGGCGTACCTGACCGGGTCGAGCGCGTTCGCTGTCTTCCCGGATAGACGGCTGATGGATTTGCCGACAAGCGCCTTCGTGCCGTAGTGTCGCCGCGTCTTGAGCGCTCTTCGGATGACGGATGCCGGGCGGCGGCGGAAGTCCACGAGCCCCCTTACTGTCCGCCTCAGCGCCCGATAGGGAAGGCTGCGCCAAGAGTCCGGCGGGAATAGCCAGCGGATCGGCCGCCGGTATCCTTCGAGGATGCGGTAGCCGAGCGACTGGCGGATTGTGATCAGTTCCTGCGTCGTCTGCTCTAGAGCCTCCTGGCGCTGCGCCAGCGCGGCCTCCGTCTTCGCCAGGGCGGCGTCCTTTTCCACCAACGCCGCGTCCTTGTCGGCTATCGCCGCGTCGCTGTCGGCTATCGCCGCGTCCTTCTCGGTCAAGAGCGCATCCCGTTGCGCCGCGGCGGCATCGCGCTCCGCCAGGGCAGCCTTTCTCGTGTCCAGTTCCCGCTCCTGTTCCCACATGGCCGCCTGCATCTCCGCGACCTTGATTTCCAATTGTCCCGTGCGGCGCGCCGCCCCGAAATCCCGCTCTCGTATAACTTCGTTCGACCGCTGGATATGAGCGAGCAACTCCTCGGTTGATCGACGCGGCCGCCGTTTCACCTCGGGTCCGGGGACGAGGACGGCGCCCGTTTTCACGATCGACTCGATACGGTCCAGATGATCCTTCAGCGACTGGAAATCCCGTTTGATGAGGTCGCTGTAGTCAGGCGGATGCTCGAGGATACGCTCCAGTTTGGCGGCTAGCTCCACAGTGTCCTCAAACAGCCACTCTTCCAAGCCGCGATCCGTCATGAAGGCCTCGATCTTCTTGGCCGGGGATAGGTCGATAGCAAGGAATGGCACATTGCTGGCATATGCAAACAGACAGGCGTGAAGAGACGATGCCACAAGGAAATCAAGCTGTCCGATGAGGGCAAACAGTTCCTCAGGCTCAAGATACGGGGCCAGGCGCGCGTCGGCCGTCATTTCGGCCAAGGGCTCCATGGATATCCTATCGTTATTATAGTGGGTAAAGGGAACGAACAGTTTCTTCCAGTCCCCGAGCTTCCGCAACACCGGTTCAATCTCTTGACGAGGCGGTACGGTGGCTGGGGCGAAGTGAAAGCCGATAGTTCGTGGCTCCATGCCGTAGTGGAGGGGCGCTGGCTTGACGAGCAGCCCCACGCAGGGAACTACTCGCACGTCGCCGACGACAGGCTGAAGCTGCTCCTTGTCGGCGTTAGAACGTACGGCCACGTACACATACCGGTTCAGGTAGTCGAAGTCCCGATCGGCCATCACGCCGACGGCATTTAGAATGTGTGGTCCCGCGACCCGAAAGCTGTCGTAGTAGCCGCCGTCCTTGTTGCGGATGAGTTCGCCCCCACCCACGACAATCGTGTTATACGCAGTGGGATCGAAGTTCAGGGGGTTGAGGACCTCGTGCAAGATGCCGCGGCTCTGGAAGAACTTCTCCATGACCAAGCGGGCCGTCTTGTCACCAGTATTGTCATAGATGACGTCCAGAAGGAGCGCGACGGGTTTTCTCATAGATAGGATTGCTCGCCTGGAAGTCCAGCGCGCCTAGGGCTCATTGTGGAGTTTGGTCATAGCCAGAATACCGGCCGTTGATGCGGCCATCGCCACGCCACCCTCGCGTCATAATAGGCGGCAGCGAAGCCGTCAACAACTCTTGGAACCTGAGTATGGATGTCTTTGACCGAGATTGAACCGCAACGGAAGCGCCACCCGCCGACGCCATGGCGACCTCCAACGTGGACAAACCGCGTCCCATCATAGCATCGTCGTCACAGCATCTAGGTGCGCGCTCGGACCTGCGCCATTAGTGCCCTTCCCTCGCTCCGACTCACCAATCAGCCTCGCTACACGTTGAAACGTATTCGCCTAGCCTTAGTTGTGCCCCCTGCCTCAAGTCGGGGCGATTATATCAGCCAGCCGGTAGCAACTTCTAGCGCCGCTCCTGAGCTGGACTAGGTGCTACAATCGGTGTACGGATCTCGTCGATAGGCGCGTACAGAAGCGAAGTACGCCACTGCGTTTCTCGATGCACCCCCCGGCGCTTGCCAATCGCTCTGCCCTGTGGTTTCATGCCATTGACTCGCTTCCGCGGGGCGACCAACAATGGACGCTTCACCTAAAGTCGCCGTAATCATCATCAACTGGAACGGTCTCGCCGACACTATCGAGTGTTTGGAGTCCCTCCGGAGGATAGCGTACCCCAGCTACGAGACCATCGTTGTAGATAACGGCTCCTCCGGAGATGATGTCCGGGTCCTGCGGGAGCGGTTCGGCGACTCCATCCAGCTCATCGCCAGCGGGGAGAACCTGGGCTTCGCCGGCGGCTGCAACCTTGCGATACGGGAGGCGCTGGCCGGGGGCGCCGACTATGTGCTGCTGTTGAACAACGACGTGACTGTTGATCCGAAGTTTCTCAACGAGATGGTCCGGGCCGCGGAGGAGCTGCCCGAGGCTGCCGCTCTCTGCCCTAAGATCTATTTCCACGACCGGCCAGCCGTCATCTGCTCTACCGGTGGCCGGGTTAACGCGTGGGCGGGCAGCGCCCAGCAGGTGGGTCGGGGCGAGGAGGACCGCGGGCAATACGAGCACGTGGCGCAGCGTGACTATGCGGAGGGCGCGGCAATGCTGATGCGACGGCAGGCCCTGGATCGGGTGGGCCTCCTGGATGAGGAGTACTTTGCCTACTGGGAGGAGACGGACTGGTGCGTCCGCGCTGCGGAGGCCGGTTATAAGTGCTACTACGTGCCCAGGGCGAGCGTGTGGCACAAGACTGCCCGCTCCCAGGATCCGGACGCCGAATACCATTACCTGTTCCGGCGCAACGCCTTCCTCTTCCTGCGCAAGCGGAAGTCGCCCCTGCACCTGCTGTCCGCCCTGGCCCTTTACTTTTTCGTGTCGGGGCCGTTTTACTTGATAAGGCACCCCAGAGCGATACGCAGGCTGCCGCGGGAGGCGCGCGCCTTCTTCTGGCACCTCGCGAGCCTAGTCCGGAGACGCAGCGCCCCGGTCCGGGAGACGTAAGCCAACTCGAGGGAGGACAAGATGCCGTCGACTAAGGAGCAGTTGTCGGAGAAGAAGAGCAAGCGGGTAGGCACGCTCAAGGGCCTCATCCTTAGTGGCGGCAAGGGCAGCCGTCTGCGGCCCTTCACCTACACGAGCGCCAAGCAGCTCGTGCCCATCGCTAATAAGCCGGTCCTCTTCTACACCATCGAGCAGCTGGTGGAGTGCGGCATCACTGACATCGCTATCGTCGTGGGGGATACGGCGGATCAGATACGTGCCGCCGTGGGCGACGGCTCCACCTTCGGTGCCAGGGTGGAGTATATCCAGCAGGACGCGCCTCTGGGTATCGCCCACGCGGTCAAGATCGCCCGCGAGTACATGGGTGAGACGCCCTTCGTCCT
>CAZYOV010000047.1:15344-17191 GCA_964649215.1 uncultured Dehalococcoidia bacterium | reverse complement strand
GGCTATCGGGGCGTGGCCCCCCACCCCTCTACCTGTCAGCGTCTACGATGCGGAGGAAGCGGTGCTTGCCGACGCGGATAATAGAACCGCTGTGCAACTCCGCAGCCTCCGCCTCCGCTCGACGCGCATCAATTTCGACAGCGCCCTGCCCTATAAGGCGGCGAGCCTCACCCATGCTTGGAGCCAGCCCACTTTCCTTCAGAACCCACGGCAACAGGTGGAACACCTTGTCCGCCTGAGGTAACTCCCCACCCTCAGTCACTGGCTGCGTTGAACCGCGAAGAACTGTCGGTATTGTGGCGAATGATACCCGCCACTCCTCCACGTCTTCCGGCATCTCGCGCTTGCGAAAGGTGCGGTCGAACCGCTCCTCCGCTTCGCGTGCGGCCGATTCGCTGTGGAACTGGGCGACGATCTCGCGGGCGAGGCGCATCTTGTGATCCATGGGGTTGGCGGTGCGCTTCTCTATGGAGTTGCGGATATCGGCTAGCTCCTTGTCGGGGACGTCGGTGAGGAGCTCGAAGTAGTCCGCAATCAGGGTGTCGGGGATGGACATGAGCTTGCCGTACATCTCGTGGGGCGGGTCATCGATGGCGATGAAGTTGCCCAGGGACTGGCTCATCTTCTGCGTGCCGTCCAGGCCGACGAGCAGCGGAACGAGGAACACGGCCTGGCCCTCGCCGGCGGGGCCGGCTTTCTGGCCGGCGGCCCGTTGCATCTCGCGGCCCAGGAGGTTGTTGAACTTCTGGTCGGTGCCGCCGAACTCGACGTCCGCCTCCACGGCGACGGAGTCGTAGGCCTGGAGCAAGGGGTACAGCAGCTCGTGGAGGCCGATGGGTTTGTGCTCGGCGTAGCGCTGGGCGAAGTCGTCGCGCTGGAGCATCTGTGCGACGGTGTAGCGGGCGGAGAGGCGGACGACGTCGGTGAGGGTGAACGAGTCGAACCACTCGGACTGGCGGCGGATCTCGGTGCGGGGTTCGTCCAGGACCTTGTAGAACTGGCGCAGGATCGCCTCGGAGTTGGCCTGCACCTCCTCGGTGGTGAGCATGGGCCGTGTCTGAGAGGCGCCGGAGGGGTCGCCGATGCGAGCCGTCCAGTCGCCGATGATGATGACGACGGTGTGGCCCAGATCCTGGAGCTGACGGAGCTTGCGCAGGCCGACGGCCCAGCCGAGGGTGATGACCGGCACGGTGGGGTCGAACCCCATCTTGAGGCGCATCGTCTTGCCGGAGCGAAGGCCGTCCACGAACTCCTGGTGAGGGACGATCTCGGCGACGGCGCGAGTAGTGATGCGGAGCAGTTGGTCGTCAGTTGGGACGCGGACTCTAGACTTGGGCATAGCTCAGGTACCGCAGACCGCTCGTGGTTCGACAGGCTCACCACGAGCGTACAGTTGGCCCCGCAAATCCTTTGACAGCCTCGGGACGAGCAGATTCGAAGGTGAGCGCCCTTCGACAAGCTCAGGGTGAGCGGATGGATGATACGTGGGAACTGGGGGTCCAGCCCTTGTCATGGAGCGTGCTCATGGAAGTACTCGCGGGTGTCAGCGATGTCACGGTGCATCTGAGTCACGAGGTCGTCCACGGAGTCGAACCGCAGCTCGTCCCGCAGCCGGTGAAGGAGGTCGATACGGATATCCTGGCCGTAGATGTCGCCGTCGAAGTCAAGTATGAACGCCTCCACGGTGGGACGAGGCTCGGCGTCGAAGGTGGGACGGACGCCGATGTTGGTGCAGGAGAGGTATTCATTCTCGCGGATGAAGGCGCGGGTGACGTAGACACCGAAGGCGGGTAGGACGCGGTCAAGACCGATGGCGATGTTGGCGGTGGGGAATCCCAGGCCGGCGC
>CAZYOV010000047.1:0-15244 GCA_964649215.1 uncultured Dehalococcoidia bacterium | reverse complement strand
AGGACGCGGTCAAGACCGATGGCGATGTTGGCGGTGGGGAATCCCAGGCCGGCGCCGCGGTGAGCGCCGGCCACGACGGGCCCGCCCAGGGTGAAGGCCCTGCCCAGCAGCCGCGCCACCTCCTCTACGTCGCCGGCGGCCAGGGCCTGACGTACGGCCGAGGAGCCAACCTTCTCGCCGTCCTGAGCGAGGAGCTCGGCCGTCTCCACACGGAAGCCCATGTCGCCGCCGACCTTACGCAGCACGCCGACCGTACCCTCGCGGTTGCGGCCAAGGGCGAAATCGGGGCCGACATAGAGGAGGCGCATGCTCAGCTCCTCGACGAGGAGGGAGGCGAAATCGCGGGCGGAGAGCTGCGCCAGCTCCGAGGTAAAGGGGATGATGCCCACGCTGTCCGCCCCCAGCAGGCGCAGGAGCTGCAGCCGCTCTTCCAAGCTGGTCAGGTAGGAGACGGCGGTGCCCGGCCTGAGCACGGTCGAAGGGTGCGGGTAGAGCACGACGACCACCGAGGCGAGTCCCTCCGCATGGGCGCGCTCGATGAGGTGGGTGACGAGGTGCTGATGGCCGCGGTGAACGCCGTCGAACTTGCCGATGGTGACAGCGGCGTCACGACCAGGCGCGATGCGGCTCAGCGACTCGCGGGCGAGGGTGACGCTCATTGCCGTGCCGCCTCAAGCATGGCGAGGATGTTCTCCGGCGGCGTCTGGGGGTCGATGGAACACTCGGGGGCGAGGAGGAAGCGCCGCCCGCCGGTGTCGTCGAGCGCCTCCCGGGCCTCGGCGGCGACGTCGGCGGGGGAGCCCTTCCGGATCGTCTGCACGTGATCGACGCCGCCCATCAGGGCGTTGTCGGTCATAGGGACGATATCGGACAGGGACGGGTTCGTGGGGGAGCGCGAGCCCCACTGGAAGGCGTGTACGGGGTAGTCCAGGAGGCGAGTCAGGTGGTTTTTGTCGCGGCAGACGTGGAAGAGGTTGAAGGGGGCGTCTTTCACCGCCGCCAGCACCGGCAGGTCGAAGGGGCGCGCGAAGCGGTCGTAGTCATCCGGGGAGATGACGTCGCCGCTGCCCCACTCGACGGTGGCGAAGAAGATGCCGGAGGCGCCGCGCTCCAGGCAGGCAGCGGAGTAGGCGGCCAGAGTTTCGGTGACAGGCGCGAGGGCGGCGAGAAGGTCGTCCGGGGCCTCACGCATCAGCTTCTGGACGTACTTGGTGGAGCCGGTGAGGCGGCTCAGCGCCGCCAGGGGCGAGAAGACGGTCTGGATGAACGGCGCCTCTCCGTTAAGCTCCCTAGCGATGATGGCGAGGGCGTCTAGCTGCTCCCCGTAAGCGCCGCGGGTGACGTCCAGCGGCCGGATGCGGCGCAGGTCCTGGGGAGAGGTGACGCCGGGCTCGATGAGCTTAGGCTGCTGGTGGGGCTGGTCTGACTGTACGTAGCGCGCGCCCCAGTCCTCGGCGTAGAAGCAGGCACGAGGGTTGACCTTGATGAAGTCCCAATCGTAGCGGCGGTAGGCCTCCAAGGTGGCCTCCGCCAGCCCCTCTGACGACCACTCGCGTGCGAAATCGTGCCACCAGGCGGAGACGGGGACGCGGTCTACCTTGTCCCCGCTCAGGGCGGCGAAGACGCGTTCCGGCTTGGACATGTTATCGCCCATGGTGAAAGTTAGTGTACGGGATACGATTGGGCGCCGCCAGCCTGCACTGACGCGGGCGAGAGGCTGAAGCCAGTCCTCCCCACCAGATGGGGATTTCGGGCGGGAGTTGCGGTCTACGCGGGCTCTGCCGCCATCTCCACGAGGGTGATGTCGCCGAAGGGGCGGTCCTGCTCCGCCCATAGGCGGCCGACCTTGATCATCTCCAACACGGCGAGGAACAGCACTACGATCTCGGTGCGCGTCTCACAGTCGTGGAGCAGAGGCCGGAAGGCGAGCTTGCCCTTCGAGCGCTCCAGAGCCAGCGACAGCTCGCCGATCTTCTCGTCCACGGTGACGGGCTCGATCTCGAGGACGGCCTGTTCGGGCTCGGGCGGCTTGCGGGAGAGCGCCTCCTGGACAGCCTGCATGAGGGTGTCCACGGTTACCCCCTGTAGGCCGGGCGGCAGGGGGATCTCCTTGCCGGGGGCAAGGCGTGTGTAGGCATGCTGCCCCTTCTCCTCCAGCTCGCCCAGGGCTGCGGCGGCGTCGCGAAAGCGCTTGTACTCCTCGACCATGCTGGCGAGCTCGGCGGCGGCCACATCCTCGTCCAGCCGCAGTTCCTCCTTAGGCGGCGAGGCGGAGGGCAACAGTGCGCACGACTTCACGTAGAGCAGCTTGGAGCCGATGAGGATGAAATCGGCGAGGGCGTCCGGCTCCATGGCCTGCTGCGACTCGACGTGCTGCCAGTACTGGTCGGCGACCTGGGCGAGGGAAAGTGCGGTTATGTCGAGTTGCTCGCGCTCGATCAGGTCGAGGAGTAGATCGAGCGGCCCCGAGAAGCCATCGACCTTCAGTTCGAGCATGTCGTTTATTATAACGGGGCGAAGCGGCTTAGGTTTGCACGTATGCGGGGCGAACGTGCGGACTACCAGGACAGCGGGAACCTTTCGGCGGCGGCCGCTGTAGTAATAGTGTCACATGAGGAGGGCCCCTCTGGACGAAACGAGCCTGATCCAACGAATCCAAGGCGGCGATCTAACCGCCTATGAAGAGCTGGTGAGACGGTATGAAGATGCAGCTTTCCGGACGGCCTACCTTGTCCTGCGCGATCAGGACGACGCAGCGGACGCGACACAAGAGGCGTTCGTCAGAGCCTACCGGGGGATCGGCGGTTTCAAGATGGGCCGCCAGTTCCGGCCCTGGTTTCTGCGGATCGTAGTCAATCAGGCGTTGAACATGCACAAAGCGAAGCGGCGGAGGACGGCGGCGACCGAGCGGCTTGCCGCGGATCAGCGACCGCCCGACATGGCGATCGATGAGAGCGTGATCGAACGGGAACGGGCGCGGGCGCTCTGGTCGGCGCTGGATTCGCTAGGGGAGCGGGAGAAGACGGTCCTCTATCTGCGCTACTTCATACGAATGCCGGAGCAGGAGCTGGCGGAGTACCTGGACTGCGCGCCGGGCACGGTGAAGTCGCGAATCCATCGGGCGATGCAAAGGCTGCATGACGTCATAGCGCGCCGCTACCCGGAGCTGTTGAGCGAGGCGAGTTGATGCCGGACGACTTTGAACTCCTGGAGAGAGATGTGGAGCGTTTGAGCCGTGCCGCCTCTTATCCGGTGACGCCACCGCTGGCGGCCGCGGTAAGGGAGACGTTGGAGACACAGGCGAGGCCGGCGGCGCGCCGGCCGGGGCCGTGGGCCCTGGCCGGGGCAGCGCTCGCGGCGGTGGTTGCCGTGGCCCTGCTGCTAGGGCTGTGGTCGCCGGGCCGTGAGGCAGTGGCCGACTTCTTCGACCGTCTGCGCATCTTCCAGACGGAGGAGTCGCCGGCGGGCCTGCCGACGGAGATCGTGGGCACGCCGGTATCGCCGGCGGAGGCCGAGGAAAGGCTGGGCTTCGCGCCGAAGGAGGCGACCTGTCCCAAGGGCGTGCAGTTGAAACGCACGCTGCTCCAGGAGTTCCCCGGCTTCCGCGCCGTCGTGCTGTTCTATGAGCACGAGGTTGAGCCCAGCTTCGCGCTGTTCCAGACGGAAGGTGGTCTGGGCAAAGGGCTGCCTTTCGGCGCGGAGGCGGAGCCGGTCGCTGGGCTGGGAGAGCAAGCGTACTGGTTGGAGGGGCTGCGCATCGTCGAGTACTACGACGAGCACGGTGGCCTGATCCAGGAATCACGACGGGCGACGGACGCCAACACGTTGATCTGGAGCGAAGACGGGTTCGTCTTCCGGGTGGAGGGCGACATATCCCAGGAGCTGGCGATATGCGTCGCACGGTCGCTCCGGTAGAAGGGTGCAGAGAGATGAGGTTCTTAATCGGACCGGCGCTGGTAGCGATTCTTCTAGCCAGCGCCTGCGGGGGCAGCGCGCCACCGCAGGAGGCACCAGAGCCGTCGCCAACATCGAGCGCGATAGACTATGGGGCTGTGCCGCCGGAGCCGGTAGCGCCGGTGCCGGAAGGGATCCTGCTGGTGCAGGAGGAGAGCCAATCGCCGACTACGTTCGGGATTTCGGCTGACGGCTCGGTAGTCGCATACGGGAACAGCTTCTACTACAGCCCGTCGCCAGAAGGAGATAGCGTGGCCTACCTCCGCGGGGAGCGGCCGGACCGGCCCTCAGAGGTGGTGATAATGACCGCCGCCGGCAGGGAAACCTTCGTGGTGAAGGCGCCGGGGGCCGATCCCGGCCGGCTGCTGTGGTCGCCGGACGGATCGCAGCTTGCGTACACGCTCTGGGACAGGACGAACCCTGAGCTGGGCCGTGTGTATACTGTCAACGCCGACGGCAGCGAGCGACGGCTGATCACGCTGGAGCCGGGGCACTACGGCCTCGTTGGCTGGACGGCGAACAGGCGAGTGCTGGTGACGGACTACGGGAGCGAGAACGCCGCGCCGCGGCTACTGATCATGGGCGCCAAGTGCGTAGATCTGCCCTTGCCCGAGGGAGCTGCCGAGGTCGGCGTCTATCCCCAACCGTCTCCGGACGGGCGCTACGTCGCCGTGTACGGCGGCAGCTGGGAAGAGGGGCTCGAACTGTGGCTGCTGGACGTACAGACAGGCGAGTCGCGGTTTATGGCGGATATGGGTTACGTCGCGACCCGCCCCGGGTCCGGGCTATACGTTTCGGCGGGCATTCCGCTGGGCCTCGAGCCTGTGGAGACGGACGATCCGCTGCTGAAGGGGCCGCCGCCGGTAATCTGGTCGCCTGATGGTAGCCGGATCGCCTACTACAGGAGCGGAAACGACGCGAACGGGGTCTACACTTCGGAGCTGCGGGTGGTGAACGTTGAGTCCGGGCTGGATATAAGCGTATCGCAGGACCCATCTTGGCAGGCGGCCTGGTCACCGGACGGACGTTACCTGGCTGAGCCCACCCACGAGGCGGGCAACGTTGTCGTTCTCCGTCCGGACGGCTCGACGGCCGTGCTGGACGTGCGGGCGGATCAGGTGACATGGTCTGACGGTGGTATGCTCGTGGCGGCCCATCCGGGCGGCGTCAGTTTAGTCGACCCCGACTCAGGCGAGACGCGAGAGGTGCTCACGGCGGAGGGAGAAAACGTTTACGGGGCAGGGCTGTGGGCTGAGGCAGGAATCTGGAGCCCGGACGGGCGCTACATAGCCTTCGCGACGAGCAAACTCTCCCACCGGAAGGCCAACAGCTCCCTGTATGTTCTGGACGCGCAGACGGGCGATGTTACCCTCATCGTAGAAGAGGGCAGCTTTCGCCCGGTGGCGTGGCTGAGTGAACGGGCGCAGGCGCGGGTAGGCTGAAGCCCCGCCTACCGGCAGGCAGCCCTGTATTTACCGAGCCACTCCTCGCCGCGCCCTAGCTCACCTTCTTGGCCGCCTTCTCCAGCTCGTCGATCGGCGGGGCGACGGGCCGGCCCATCGCCTCCGCCAGGGTGCGCACCTGGGCCATAAGCTTCTCGAAGTTGGCCGGGGTTAGCGACTGCGCCCCGTCGGACAGGGCGTGATCCGGGTTCGGGTGCACCTCGATGATGAGACCGTCGACGCCGGCGGCCACCGCCGAGAGGGCGATGGGCGGCACCAGGTACCACTTGCCGGTGGCGTGGCTGGGGTCGCCGATGATGGGCAGGTGGCTCAGCCGCTTGATCACGGGGATCGCATTCACGTCGAAGGTAAAGCGGGTGGCCGTCTCGTGGGTGCGGATGCCGCGCTCGCAAAGGATAACGTCGCGGTTGCCATGGGAGAGGATGTACTCGGCGGCCAGCAGCCACTCCTCGATGGTGGCCCACATGCCGCGCTTGAGGAGCACGGGCTTGTGAGCCTTGCCCACCTCGTCCAGGAGGGCGAAGTTCTGCATGTTGCGGCTGCCTATCTGGAGGATGTCCGCGAAGCGGGCGACGACCTCCACATCGCGGGCGTCCATCACCTCAGTGACGATGGGGAGGCCGGTCTCGGCGCGCGCGGCCGCGAGAATCTTGAGCCCCTTTTCGCCGTGGCCGCGGAAGGCGTAGGGGCTGGTGCGGGGCTTGAAGGCGCCGCCTCTGAGCAGGTGAGCGCCAGCCGCCTTCACCGCCCGCGCCGTCTCTATCATGTTCTCTTCCGTGTCCACCGAACAGGGCCCGGCCATGGTCACCAACCGGCCGCTGCCGATCTCCACGGGCCCCACCTTGACGACGGTATCATCTTCCTTGGCCTCGCGGCTGGCGAGCTTGTACGGCTTGCTGACGCGGACGACGGAGTCGACGCCGTCGAGGGCGGCGAACTCGTCGATCAGCTCCGGGTAGACGGCGCCGAGCACGGCGATGACGCTGCGCTCCACTCCCTTGATTAAGTGGTCCTTGAACCCCAGCTCTCTTATGTGTTTCTGAATAGCCAATACCTGGGCCTCCGTAGCCTCCGTTTTCATCACGATGATCATGTTTATGGTCTCCTTCCCTGGGAAGTAATGATGTCGAGCTGTTGGCGACTAGTCGGACCGGCTCTCGAAGTCTGGCCTGAGGACCCTGGCTCCGTGGAGATAGACGTGGACTATTTCGCTGGCCTTCTTCTCGGTGTTGACGTGGAGGAGGATGCGGAGACACATGGGAAGGGAGCCCGGTACTTGCATCTCGTGTCCGCAGAGAAGGGCCACGTCAGTCCAGCCCATCTGTCTGGCGGCCAGGGCGGGGAACTCGGCGTTAAGATCGGGGCTGCTGGTGAAAAAGGCCGAGGCTATGTCTTCGGAGTCAAGCCCGTTGGCTTCCGCCATGGCCTGGAGGAGCTCCGCAGTGGCCTCAAGGATCACCTCGCGGGTGTTGGCCTTGACAGTGGTGGCGCCCCTGACACCTCGAGTCAGCATGCCGACATCGCCGAGGCCCGGTCCCGACTCGTCGGGGCGCGGGCCGGGCCGCTAGCTGGGGCCAAATACTCTGGCCCGAGAGCCGCCACCATATGCACGGCCGGACGACTCCGACTGTAGTCGAAGCCGAGCAGCCCTAAACGGCAGCTCTCCGCCGGCCGGTAACCACCTCCGCATAACGCTTAACCTTCCCTACTGTCTGGGACGGATCGGAACGGTCGATCTCGTCAATGATAGCACTGCCGATAACGGCGGCTTCCGCGATGCGGCCCACCGCACGGAAGTGCTTGGGCTTAGATATACCAAATCCTACGGCCAGTGGCAAGGCGGTGTGAGCGCGTACCCGTTTAACGAACGAGGATAGCGCCTTCGGCAGCTCCTCCCGCGCGCCGGTCACGCCCGTCACGCTGACGCAGTAGACGAACCCGGACGCGAGCCCGGCCACGAGCTCGATCCGCTCATCGGTGCTGGTGGGAGCGAGGAGGTATATCAGGTCGAGGCCGTTCCGGCGGCAGGCGTCCCGCAAGGGGTGCGACTCCTCCGGCGGCAGATCGATGGCGATGAGGCCGTCGGCGCCAACCTGAGCGGCGTCGCGGCAGAAGTCCTCAAGGCCGTAGGCGAGGAGGGGGTTGTAGTAGCCCATGAAGATCAGCGGCGCGGTGACGTCCTGCGCCCGCAGCTTGCCAACAACCTCCAGACAGATGGAAGGCGTAACGCCTTGGCTCAGAGCGTGGTGCGAGGCACGCTGGATACTGGGCCCATCACCCAGGGGGTCCGAGAAGGGGATGGCGAGCTCGACGATGTCGGCGCCGCCCTCGATGACGGCGGGTACGAAGCGCAGTGTGTCTTCCAGGCTGGGATGGCCGACCGTGAGGAACGCGACGAGGCCGGTTCGACGCTCGGCCCGCAGACGGGCGAAGGTATCGGCAATGCGGCTCACGTTGCCACCCCCGAGACGGCCAAGCCAAAGCTGATGGAGTTGAACAGGAAGTGAGCGACGATGCTAGCCAGAATGGAGCCAGAGTAGACGTACCCCCAAGCGAAAATCATCCCCACCGCGGTGAAGGGGATGAACACCAACGGGTCAACGTGAGCGAGGGCGAACAGGAAGCCGGTGCCGAGTGCGGCCAGGAAGACCCCCCAGCGGCCGCGGAGACCGCCGAACAGGAAGCCACGAAAGAACGTCTCTTCCATGATGGGGGCCAGCCCCAGGGACAGGATGCCAACTAACACCACCAAGGGCACGCTATCGAACACGTCATCAGGGATGTTGCCGCTGGGCTCCGCGCCGAAGACGGCGAGGACAGCGAAGTATGTCCAGACCGCAACCAGGGCGCCACCGAGCAGCACCAGAGGCAACCACCAGCTGCCTCTCTGGGGCAACCTCAAGCCAATGGTGGCCCAGGAGACCTTGTACTTCCCCACCGTGAACAGGATGACCGCCATGAAGAGGAAGACCTCCAGCAGTAGGTTGGCGCCCAGAAGAATCGCCAGCGCGGTGTCGTCGCCGCCGATGTCATCGTCGCCAGCGACGACGACGGCTACCGCTGCCGCCGGCAGCCCCACGAGAATGATGCCGCCAATGACGACGGCGATCGCCATCGCCATATCAGCGTAGCCCCAGGGGGTGCGGCCTTGCCTCGGCGCAGGTTCCGGGGCCGGCCGGACAGGAGGAAGCGCCGGCTCGAATTCCATACGTTCAGTCTAAGGGGAAGAGAGTCGCCCGTCGATTCCTGGTGATGGTTCGACAGGCTCACCGCTACCCTTCGACAAGCTCAAGGCAAGCGGAGATACTGAACGCATGCGAGAAGACAGCGAGCGGTTCTGGGACGAACGATACCGCAAAGAGGAGGCGGTGCCGGAACGCGGGCCGGCCGCGTTCCTGGTGAAGCACCGGCGCCTTCTGCCGCCCCGCGGCAGGGCGCTGGACGTGGCGATGGGGACGGGCCGCAACGCCCTCTACCTCGCCTCTCTGGGATACGAGGTGACGGGCATCGACGTGTCCGGAGTTGCGGTGGCGCGCTGTCGCGAGGAGGCCGTCCGGATTGGCTTGCGTGTCGAGGCGATCCAGGCGGACTTAGAGTCGTACGAGATGGCAAGCGATGCTTATGACATCGTAATCGACTTCTACTATCTGCAGCGGGAGCTGGCGCCGCATCTGACCGCGGCGCTGCGGCCGGGCGGCGTGCTGGTGTTCGAGTCGTTCACGACGGAGCAGCGGCGGTTCGGCTGGGGGCCGCAGCAGGAGGAGTTCCTGCTGCGGCCGGGAGAGCTGCGATCGCTGTTCCCTGAACTGAAGGTGCTGGCGTATCGCGAGGGGCTAGCGGAGAGCGAACGGGGGACGAAGGCGGTGGCGGGACTGGTGGCGCGGAAGGCCGCATCGCACGGAGTTGAAAGTTAGAATGACGGCAGGCTGAGGATTCGCGGCCAGTTAGGTAGGGCAAACATGCATGCCCCAGGAAGTGAACTATGCGGATCAAGTCGCTGAACATTCAAGGGTTTCGCTGCTTTCGGGATCTCTCCATGACGTTCAATCCTCAGCTGACAACGCTAGTGGGCGAAAACGGCACCGGAAAGAGCACCGTCGGACTCGCTGTCAGCAAACTTTTCAGACAATGTGTAACCACCAGCGATGAATTCAGGGCAGAGGATTACCCTTAACGGTATTCCTGGTCAACTAGCCGTCGAAGCTACGATAGACCTGTCGCGTGACGAGGTTGAGAGGATATTGATCGCGCCCTTGCTTGGCGCAACTATCGCTGAAGATGAGATTAGGACCACGTTGCGACAGTGGCTACTGGATCAGGGGCTTGAGATTGCGCTCACATTAACCCGTCCGGGACCCGGTCTACCGCTGCTGCGTTGGGGCGAAGCGCGCTTTCGCGATAGCCAAATGTCGGTGGGACGTGAGTTAGCCGGAGGGGTAAACATTAACTGGCGCGATGTGCTATCTGGTGGGCACGGCGCTGCAGACGGCATCATAGCCGTCATCAAGGGAAAGATTATCGGCGGGATTGAACTCTCATCGACTCAGGTTGGTCAATCCCTATTGAGCAAGTACAGGATGGTTCAAGAGTTTTCGCGCTCGTTCTGTGCCAGACCAACGTACCGGAGCCGTAGAGTCCATGTCGGGTTCAGACACTGCAAGCGCTCTGCTCAACCTGAAGAACCATTCCAGTCTCAGCGAAAGGGCCCGTTATGAGGACGTCGTCAAGGCGTTCGGAACGCTGTTCCCTCGTTACCTCATCGCAGCGGTCGAGCAATCGCCCGGTGCCGGGGTTCCGGACATTCAGTTCTTAGAGGCCGGGGAGGCGAATCCAGTGTCGATTTCAAGCGTCAGCGCCGGAATGCACCAGGCCCTCACGCTTTTGGTTGACCTCGTCGCGCGCGAGGGGCTGATCGTGTTCTTGGAGCATCCCGAGCAACACCTGCATCCGCATAGTATGCGCTTCCTGCAGTCGTTTCTGCGTAAAGGGGCGGAGGTAAACCAGATCATCGTTGCCACCCATGAGCCGTACTTCGTGGACCCATCGGCTGCCCTTGGAGTGCGCAGGTTTTGGTGGACTAAAGATGCGGCCGCACGGGCTTTTGAATTTCCTACCCCGATGACTAATGTCCAGATGGCCCAGATAGGGACGGCTCTTCGGCACCCGAGGAACCGAGAGATCGTGTTCGCGCGTTCCGTTCTCCTTGTGGAGGATGAATCCCAGCTGGGGTTCCTCACTGCGGTGGCGCCCACACTTGACCACGACATCGACGCACACAGTGTGTCGATCATCAGCGTAGGTAGCCACGACGGATATAAGCCCTTCGAAGTTCTGCTAAAGGCGTTAGGCATCCCCTATGTATGCCTTCGCGATCGCCGATGGGGGGAGAAGCAGCGCTATCCTCGGGACCGCTTCTTTAGCCTCGGCGCGGAACTCGAAGATTACCTGGACAATAACGGCTTAGCCGAGGCGCGGCAAAAGGTCATTCACGAGGTTGGGACATCCAAGCGTAGAGCAGCTTCGGCTCTCGGAGCAATCGTGACCAAAGAACAAATTCCTCCTGTCTTCGGCGATGTATTGAAGGCAGCGGTTGACCTCGCAACCGGGGAGCCGAAGTTGGCCACCTGATGGCCGCCATGAGGACGTGTCGAGGGCTAAAGCCTGCCTGCCGGTAGGCAGGGCCTCCGCTACATTCGGGTTAGGACGAGCCTTCGCCCAGCGCCTCGGCGACGATGTCGATGTCCTTGTCGCCGCGGCCGGAGAGGCAGACGAGGACTATGGCGTCAGGCGGAAGGCCGCGGGCCAGCTCCGCGGCGTGGTAGATGGCGTGGGCGGGCTCCAGAGCGGGGATGATCCCCTCCGTCTGGCAGAGGAGGGTGAAGCCCCGAAGGGCCTGCTCATCGGTGACGGCGACGTACTGAGCGCGGCCGGACTCCTTGTAGAAGGCATGCTCAGGGCCGACGCCCGGGTAGTCCAGGCCGGCGGAGATGGAGTGCGCCTCTCGCACCTGGCCGGCATCGTCCTGGAGCAGGTAGGACATGGCGCCGTGGAGGACGCCGGGCCGTCCCGCGGCCAACGAGGCGGCGTGATGGCCGGACGATAGCCCCTCGCCGGCGGCCTCCACGCCGATGAAGCGCACGGAGTCGTCGGCGTAGAGGGGGTGAAACAGGCCGATGGCGTTGGAGCCGCCGCCCACGCAGGCGACGGCGTAGTCGGGCAGGCGACCCTCCGCCTCCAGCAGTTGCTGTCGCGCCTCAGCGCCGATGACCGACTGGAAGTCGCGCACCATCATCGGGTAGGGGTGCGGGCCGACGACGGAGCCGAGCAGGTAGTGGGTGGACTCCACGTTCGTCACCCAGTCGCGGATCGCCTCGTTGATGGCGTCCTTGAGGGTGCGGGAGCCGGAATCGACGGGCCTTACCTCGGCGCCGAGCAGGCGCATGCGGAAGACGTTGAGGGCCTGGCGACGGATGTCCTCCTCACCCATGTAGACGACGCACTCCAGGCCGAGCATGGCGCATACGGTGGCTGCGGCGACGCCGTGCTGGCCGGCGCCGGTCTCGGCGACGACGCGGGGCTTGCCCATACGCTTCGCCAGTAGCCCCTGGCCGAGGGCGTTGTTGATCTTGTGGGCGCCGGTGTGGGCCAGGTCCTCACGCTTGAGGTAGATGCGGGCACCGCCCAGGCGCTCCGTCAGACGGGAGGCGAGGTATAGCGGCGTAGGCCGTCCTGCGTAGTCGCGCAGGAGAGCGTCGAGCGTTATCTGGAACTCCCCGCCCGCCCGCGCCTCACGATAGGCGTTCTCCAACTGAGCGAGGGCGGACATGAGGACTTCGGGGACGTACTGGCCGCCGAAGGGGCCGAAGCGGCCGCGGGCGTCGGGGAGGGTTCGGGTCAAGAGACGGCTTCTATTCCTGGTCGGCTGACGTTTTCTCTTCGGCCTCAGGCGAGCTCTCTCCGGATTCAGGGGCCTCTTCTTCCGGCGTTGGCGCGGGCTGCTCCGGTGCCGGGGCGCCTTCTTCGAGCTTCGCCTTGATGCGCTGCAGGTCGCCTTTCAGTCCGCTGCCGACCTGGCCCAGCATCCTCAGCAGCGGGAAGACCAGTGAGATCGGGAAGGGGAGCTGCAACGCCTCGACTCCTTTGGTGACGAGGGTTCCACCGTCCACCGGCTGGGTCAGGATGTGATGGCGCATCCGGAGCCCCTCACCCTCCGACTCGAAGATGATCTTCTCGTTGGCGACGAACTCGACGATCGAGACCTTGTTGTCGTTGTCCCGCCCAAGCTGATGGCCCACAGAGGAGAAGTTGGAGCCGACACCTACCGGCCCTTCCGACGTCTTCTCGATCTTCAGGTCATGGGCCGCCCACTCGGGGTGGCGGGAAAAGTCGGCCAGATAGGCGAATACGTTCTCGGCTGGCGCGTCGATGAGAATCTGCCGCTCGGTGGCTGCCATGATGACCTCCTTTATCCTGTATCCTGCTGGCTATCGGCGATTATAGTCGCTATCCGCTCAAGACGCCCCCTTCGCGGCCTTGATGAAGGCGCGGATCTTGGATACGTCCTTCAGGCCCTCGGTTTCGACGCCGGAGGAGACGTCCACCGCCCAGGGGCGGACGGTGCCCACGGCGCGGGCGACGCTGTCCGGCCTGAGGCCGCCCGCCAGCATCACGGGCTGCTCCCCCGCCACACGGGCGGCGACGTCCCAATCGAGGGTGACGCCGGCGCCGCCATAGGTGCCCTCCACGTACGGGTCCAGCAAGAGCAGGGCGCCGCCGTGGACCAGAGCCAGGACATCAGGCGCGGTCTGGTCCTCGTGGACTTTGAGGCACTTGAGGACGGGCCGGTTGAGCGACGCGCAGGCCTCCCAGGGCTCGGAGCCGGAGAGCTGAATGAGGTCCAGCGCGCACTCCTCGGCGATGGCGTTGATGGTGTCGGCGTCCTGATCGGCGAAGACGCCCACCAGCAGGGGCCGGCCGGCGCGGAGGCGCTCCTCGACGGCGGCGGTCTCGGGGGCTGAGGGCGGGCCGGCGCGTTCGCCGAGCGCCTCGGCGATGCGGCGGGCCTGGCCCATCGTCACCTGGCGGCGGCTGGGCGCGAACACGACGCCGATGAGGTCAGCGCCGTAGGAGGCGGCGGCGCGGGCGTGGCGCGGCTCGGAGACGCCGCAGATCTTGACGATGGTCATGGCGCAGAACCCAGAACCGAGAACCTAGAACCTAGGTCAGCCATCGGGAAACAGCTCCCGTATCTTCGCCGCCGGGTCGGGGGCGGTGACCAGCGCCTCGCCGATGAGGACGGCGTGCACGCCCAGCGCCTGAAGGCGCTGGATGTCGGCGCGGGTGAGGATGCCGGATTCGGCGACTACGGTAACCTCCGGTGGTATGTGGGGGCGCAGCCGCTCCGTGGTGGCGAGGTCGACCTCGAACGTGCGGAGGTCACGGTTGTTGACGCCGACGAGGGTGGCGCCGGCCATGAGGGCGCGCTCCAGCTCCAGCTCGTCGTACACCTCCACGAGGGTGTCCATATCGAGCGCCTTGGCGAGACCGATGAGCTGGGCGAGGAGGGCGGAGTTGAGGATCGCGGCGATGAGGAGGACGGCGTCGGCGCCGTGGACGCGGGCCTCGTAGAGCTGGTAGTGGTCGAACAGGAAGTCCTTGCGCAGGAGGGGCGGGCCCTGGGGGAGAGCGTCGCGGATGGAGGAGAGGTGGTCCAGGGCGCCCTGGAAGTGGGGCTCGTTGGTGAGAACGGAGATGGCGGCGGCCCCGCCTTCGGCGTAGGCCCGGGCTAGAGCGACAGGGTCGAACTGCTGGCGCAGGAGGCCGCGAGTGGGGGATGCCTTTTTGACCTCGGCGATGAGGCGGACGGAATCGCTACGGAGTGCGTCGGCGAAGGGGCGCAAGGGCGGGGCCTGGGGGAGGCGGGCCTTCACCTCGGCGAAGGGGACGCGGTGCTGAACGGCGGCAAGCTCCTCCCGCTTGTCCGCGACGATGCGGTCGAGGATGGTGTCGGTGCGCTGGGTCATGCGAAGCTCCCGGTGAGCTTGACGAAGGCGGCTAGCTTGTCGCGGGCAGCGCCGGAGTCGACGGCGCGGCTGGCGAGGCGAACGCCCTCGTGGATGTCAGATGCGAGGTCGGCGGCGACGAGGGCGGCAGCGGCGTTGAGGAGCGTTATGTCGCGCAAGGGGCCGGTGTCGCCGTCCAGAACGGCGCGCAGGGCGGCTGCGTTCTCCTCGGGGCCGCCGCCCTGCGCGGCCTCGTTGGGAGCTTCCGCGAGTCCCACGTCCTTCGGCGAGACGGTGTACTCGCGGAGGGCGCCGTCGCGGAGCTCGTCGATGGTGGACGGGCCGGAGAGGGAGAGCTCGTCCAGGCCGCCGTGGCCGTGGACGACGAGGGCGTGGCGGGCGCCCAGCCGCCCCAGCGCCTCGGCCAGCAAAGGGGCGAGCTCAGGCCGGGCGACGCCGAGGAGCTGGTGAGCGGCGCCCGCGGGGTTGGTAAGGGGGCCGAGGATGTTGAACACGGTGCGGATACCGATCTCCTTTCGGGGGCCGGCGATGTGCTTCATCGCCGGGTGGAAGGTCTGGGCGAACATGAAGCCGAAGCCGACATCGCGGATGCACTGAGCGACCTGCTCCGGGTTGAGGTCGATCTTGGCGCCCAGCGCCTCGAGGACGTCGGCGGAGCCGCAGGCGGAGGTCATGGCGCGGTTGCCGTGCTTGGCGACACGGCCACCGGCGCCGGCGACGACGAAGGCGGCGGCGGTGGAGACGTTGAAGGTGCCGGAGGCGTCGCCGCCGGTGCCGCAGGTGTCGACCAGCCCCGAAAGGCCG
>CAZYOV010000046.1:2348-17565 GCA_964649215.1 uncultured Dehalococcoidia bacterium | reverse complement strand
GGCTATACGCCACCACTATACGGCAAGCGAACCGCCGAGGGCAGGTCAGGCGGGTATACGAGGGTCGCTGTACGAGCCGCCCGCCGCCGCGATCGTGCGCCTGGGCTGGGCGGGCGTCAACGGGGCTGGTCACAGTATTTGAGGCACTATCAGTTCGTACGCCTTATGCGCCTTGTCTCCGCCCCAAAATTCAAATTCATAGTCAGCCCCAGAAATGCGAATGACTAGTTCGCTGCTAAGAGAGCCGAATAGGCCGCCGGGGTCTTTTGAAGCTATCGAGATAATACGGCTATATGGGATGGACACCATCGCCTTCGACTTCCTCATGAACGCCTTATCGTAGAAAATGAGCCGCTTGTCAGTAATTCCGAGGAAGCCGGTACCTCCGCCCTTCATATCAAACACCCCTCGGATGCTTTCACCCGCGATTAAGGCATCCTGAATCTTCTCAAGCTGATCTTTCTTGTCGTAGATAGCCTCCTGTGTCACCGGTCGTCTCCTTTCCCTAGCTCTCGCACCCGATGCCGTCCTTGTCGCCGTCAAACCTGTGGGGATCGGGCTGTAGGACGGTGAAATTCGTATATGGGATTTCACCGCAGTCCAGGTCCGGCGGTGGCGGCGGGATGCACACGTTCGGATAGGATTTATCGCAGTTGGTGATAGGCGCTTGAGTCGGGGCAGGCTGGGGTGGGGGTGTAGGTTTCGGTGTCGGAGGGGGCGTCGGCGGGGGTGTGGGCTGCGCGACAGGTGCCGGGGTTGGCGTCGGTTCCGGTGCCTGCGTAGGAGATGCGACCGGCGTAGCAGGTAGGATGGTTGGGGCAGGGGTAGGAGAGGGCTTCACAGTAGGCGTTGTTGTCGGCGTCGCCGCTGCTGGGGTGGGAGACGGGACCTGGGTGGCCTCTAGAACGACCGTACCGTTGTCGCCACCACTGGCCACCGCCGCAGCGATGATGATCGACAGGAGCGCGGTGACTCCGAACGCTGACCCCTTCCACCACCAGGATAGAGCCCAGAAGCGTTGCCAACCTTTGCGGAATTCTTCGAGCATAGCTCACCCCCTTGCTGTGATGTAGGCGCATTCTAGGCGCGAAAGCGCCGGTTGTCAATCGGCTCGAATCAAAGGCCCTTCTGGAATACGTGTGCGCCGAGGCGTAGGGCACGGGGCCGGTCAGGGGCTCCTAATTGACGGGTTCCGGTTCGGCGTTTCCGTAATAGCTCTAAGAGGTTCTACCCCGCACCCGCACGGCCCTAAAAGGCTGACGGACCGTTATCTAGGAGGATATACGTTGAGACGGTGGGCCGTATGGGCCGCTGCGCTCGCCGTAGTTCTGCTGCTCAATGGCATCGTGTGGATCATGGTGGGCACAAGCTGAAAGCGTCAGCTACCCCGAAGCTCCGACCCTGTACACCAGCTACCAACGCTCGCCTGTTGACCCTCCTGGTCGGCTGACTTATCATCAGCCCGCCTAGCTGTAAGGGGCCGAAGTATTGTGCAAGGCCTGAACCTTCGTCGCCCGCTCGCCTTTGTCGACTTGGAGACGACTGGTACGTCTCCAGCCTCCGATCGCGTGGTCGAGATAGCGATCCTGAAGGTCTTCCCCGATGGCACAGAGGACTTCCGGTGCAACCGCGTGAACCCTGGCGTACCCATTCCGCCGGAGGCGACGGCGATCCACGGTATCACTGACGCGGATGTTGCTAACGAGCCGCCGTTTGCATCCTACGCCCGTAGCTTAAACGACTTTATGGCGGACTGTGACATCGCCGGGTTCAACGTGGCGGGATTCGATCTGAGGATGCTTGAAGCAGAGTTTGGGCGTGCCGGTGTCGACTTCTCGCGGGAGGGCCGGGCCGTAATCGACGCGATGAGGATCTTCCACCTGAAGGAGCCGAGGAACCTAGCGGCTGCGGTGCGGTTCTACTGTGGCCGTGACCACACCGAAGCGCACTCGTCCGAGGATGATGCGCGGGCTGCTGCCGATGTGCTGCAGGCTCAGCTTGAACGGTACGGTGATCTCCCCACAGACGTTGAGGCCCTACATGAGCTGTGCAACCCGGTTGACCCGAGCTGGATCGACCCTGACGGCAAGTTCAGGTGGTCTGGCGGCGATGCCGTCATTGCCTTTGGGCCACAAAAGGGTCGCACTTTGCAGGACGTGGCTGCAGTGGAGCCTGGCTTCTTGGAGTGGATGCTGAAGAAGGACTTCTCGCCGGAAACCATGCAGATCGTCCGCGATGCGCTGAGCGGAAGGTTTCCCCAACCGCCTCCACAATCGACTTAGAGTCTCGCCGCCGCGATTGTGCGCCTGGGCGGGGCGGGTGTCAACGGGAGCCGGGTCATGCATATCGACCCTAATCGCCACCTTGTAGCCGTCCTCCCAATGCTATCATTAGCGAAAGAGAGTAACATGCCAGAGCCCGCGCTACTACACGGGCCTACCAGGCCATTTCAAGAAGGCAGAGTTAGCATGGTGGAAAAGGCAGCCAACCATGGCCCGCTGCAAATTCGGGATGCTCTCTCAGACGAGATGGATGAGGTTTCGGCGATAATGCTGGCCGCGTACAGTGAGTACGCCAGTTCACTGACGCCTGAGGGGTGGGAGTCATACGCCAACAATATCACCGACGTTCGCGGCCGCCTCGGGGAGTCCGAGCTAATAGTGGCCGAGCGGAACGGCGCTATTGTTGGTGCCGTCACTTTCTATCCTGACAGCTTGCGGTCTAAGGTAGAGGGATGGCCTTCTGGGTATGCGGGTGTTCGGCTGCTAAGCGTTCAACCAGAGGCGCAAGGACACGGCGTAGCCAGAGCACTAATGTCCGAATGTATCCGACGGTCACGCGAGCGGGGTTTCTACTACGTCGGGTTACACACTACAGAACTCATGTCAATCGCTCGAGGTATGTACGAGAGGATGGGGTTTAGGCGCATTCCTGAGTTTGACTTCGAGCCGCTGCCCGGACGCTTGGTGATGGCGTACCAACTCCAGCTGTGAGGCTCGGGGCTCACTCCTACTCCGCCCGCACCGTCAACGCGAACCGCAGACCACAAGTACCGTCGGGGCTATAGGGGGCCATCATGCGCCGCTCAGCCTCCCCGCGATAGGTCAATCTGGGGACGCTGGGCGATTGTGCGCCTGGGCCGGGCTAGGCTATTCGCAGCTGTAGGTCTCCTCACTTAGTATCAGGTCAAGCCCCATTTCCGATTTGGCCAGCCGCACGATGTGAAAGGGCTGGGTGATCACTTGGGTCACGATGCAGCCGGGGCCGGGTATCGCCTTGCTCACCCGCACGACCAGCCTGCTCCCGTCGTCCTCAATGGCCGTGATCTCGAACTGGTAGCCCCCGGAAGGCTCTTGCCCGTCCACCGCCGCGATCACCATCTCCCGCGAAAAGTCCACCGCTGGCGGCACGTTTGCCCTGTGGCGCGACCAGAACTCCTCCCACTCGGCCTCTGTCTCGATCTTGAGCACCTGCGCCCCTTCGCCGGTGAACCCGCTCTGATCGCCTATTTCGACCGTCTCGAAGGTCACTGGCCCGCCGGCGGGCGCGGTTGGGCTGCTTTGGGGCGGGGGCGCTGTGTCAGGCGCGGTCGTGTTGGGCTGCGCTTCCGGCGCGGTGTCACGCGAGACTTCCCCCTCCCCACCGCAAGCGCCCAGCAGGAACGCCGTGAGGGCAAGGATGACTACGGCTAGGGTTGTGAGCTTCATGGCTGGCCTCCTTCTGTGCTAGCAGGAGGATTGTGCGTCTGGGCGGGGCGGGTGTCAACGAGGGCACGAGGCAGACGCCGGCGTAGGATTCACCACGCGATCACGAGCGTCCACACGATGCCGTTAAGCAGCAAGACGACGGCCAGGGAAGCGCCCCAGACGGCCCACCCTCTCACGGTTACACCCCTCCTTCGGTTCATGCGGCGATTGTGCGCTTGGGCTGGGCGGGTGTCAACGGGGGTTGGGTCAGGCTCCCGCTACGTGCACGACTGCTGCCAGGTAGCCAGGATCGCCCCGAAGTGTCCGGCGTTCACCACCAGGTTGCCGTCCAGGTCAGATTGCTGGAGGTAGCCTTCCTCGCCGCTCGGACGGCGATGTTGGATGGCCGGCTCTTAGCTGGAAACGGGCGTCCACCATTATACTCCCGCCGGTGTCCGGAGTCTGAACGGGGATAGGCCGGGTCCGCTAGGGAGCGGGGGCCGGCCCTCTCATCTCACGTCAGGAGCTTATGAGCAGAACTCGTTCGGTGGCGTGACGAAGTCCCAGGCCAGCCCGTCCGCGATGACTGATACCACGCTGGTGGTGTAGCAGCCGGAGGGGGCGTTCCTCAGTCTCCACGTCTCCGTCCCATCGTCGCCAGTGGTGCCGTCACTGCCGATCCAGAGCTGGCCGGTATCGGTGTTCATCAGGAATATATCCACCGACGCGCCGCTGACCGGGTTGCTGAGGTTGTCAACCAGGGCGACGGTGATGAACAGGTGCGGGCCATTCATGGAGTAAGTGACGGAGCCCACGCTGACGGTAGTGGCCGCCGAGTTGTTGACGGTGACGCTGACGCTATCGCTGGCCGTCTGCGAGGCGCTGTCCGTGGCAGTGGCGGTCACTGTGTACCCGCCGTCAGTCGCCGTGCTAGTGTCCCAGGCGACGGACCAGCCGTTGGAGCCATCGCCGTCCGTGCCGATACTGGCGCCGCCCACGAAGAACTCGACTTGGCCGACGCCTCGATCATCGGTAGCGTCGGCGGTGGCGGTCACGGTGCCGGAGACGGTGGCGCCATTGGCGGGGCTCGTAATCTGGACGCTGGGAGGGTTGTCCGTGTTGTCCACCGTAACGGTAACGATATCGCTGGCGATATGGTCTGCCGTATTGGTGGCGGTGGCCATCACGGTGTGGTCGCCGTCTTCGGTAGAGAGGGTGGTGTCCCAAGTGGCGGACCACCCGTTGGTGCCGTCGATATCCACGCCGATGCTGGCGCCGTCCACGAAGTACTCGACCTGGGTGACGCCGACGTCATCTGTGGCGTCGGCTGCCACCGCGACGGCCGAGCCCTCCACTACAGATCCGTCCGCAGGGCTAGTGATCGTCACACTGGGCCCGCTGCTGCCCGCTCCATCTATAGCCACGCCGAACCGGTTCAGCACTAGGTCAATCCGATTGGCAAACGTGTGAGTGGAGCTACCCGCGAACAGCAGCCCAATCGGGTTATTGTTCCCGTCGTTAGTAACGATGAGAGAGCCAGAGTCGCCCCCGGCGCTGAACGACCCGGGGGTTATAGCGATCTGGTCCACAAACTTCGCCGATTTTGTGCATATCAAAAAACCTTCGTAGCAGACATTCACGATGACGTTGATCTCGGAGACCGTCCCAGTGGTCAATGAAGTGGTCCGGCCGTATTTCTGCACGGGCAGGTTCAGGGTCGCCGAGACCAGAGCCGAACCCGGCGTGCCGTAGCCGTCGGAAGGGGTTGCGTTGCCCAGGTTGGCGGTCGAAGACAACGCGATGGCGGCGTCCATGTAGTTGTCACTGCCGTCGAACAGTATCGGCTCGTAGTCAGACAAGGTGCCGATGATGTCAGCGGGGGAGGTGCCCCCATCAACGGGACCCGGCTGCAGCGCGGGGTCGCCGATGGCGGCGTTGTTTTGGTTGGCGTAGACATGGTTATTGCTCAGGGCGAACACGCTGGTGCCATCCGTGACCCGAGACCCTATGGTGCCAGCGGTAATATTAGGGTGGCCAGTTGAAACGCCGATGGGGACGGGCCGGTCGAACCGAGACGTGGGATCAACAGTACTGCTGACAGCGACGCTCTGGCTGTCGGCGTCCGCGGCGCCGCCGTCGTCGGTGACCGTTAGAGAGATGATGTATGTGCCATCAGACCCGTAGGTGTGGGTGGGATGCTGAGTGGTGGACGTATTGCCGTCTCCAAAGTCCCAGCTCCACGCTACAACATCGCCATCGGAATCGCTGCTGTTGTCGGTGAAGTCACACGTGGTGCCAGTGCACGAATGGGTAAAGGAAGCTGTCGGTGGGCTGTTCGTGCCGCCGCCACCATCGCTGACGGTAACGTCCTGGGTTTCGCTGTCAGGACCGCTTTTTGAAGCGGTGGCGGTGAGCGTTACCTGGTAGGTGCCAGCCGCTGCGTAGGTGTGGCTGACGGTAACGCCGGATCCAGGGGTACCATCCCCGAAGTTCCAGTCGTAGCTGAGCCGTCCCCTCCCGGTGGAGGCGGAACCGTCGAAGTCGCAGGTGAGCCCGCTGCAAGTATCGGTGAAGGAAGCTACCGTTGGCGGCGGTGCGAGGGCGAAGATCCTGCCGGTTACCTCAGCTAGTACTGGGACACCATCCAGCTCACGTGGAAGCCCGACAACTCCCGCCGACTCAGTGTAAATTACGATCACTGGCTGCCCGTCGGCATTCAGGCCGACGGCGGTGCCCACAACGCCAGGTTTTGCCAGCAGGCGATCGGTATGGGCGTCCTGGACCGCAATCACGTGGTCGAGCCCGTTCCCGCCAGGCGGCCCCGCGGCGCCAGCGCCGCCAGAGGAGAGAATGCCCATGGCGATGAGCGCCAGCGCCAGAGCTAGGAGCGTTGGAATGCGAAAATGATGTACCACTATTTAGTTCCTCCACCCATTTGGACGCTGAAGCGTCCCGAATTTTGACACGTCAGCATCCAAGATTCGGCTTTGCCCTGAGCGGGAAAATGCTGATAGATCGATTATCGAGGCTCTGCGGTCACTCTCGTCGGACACCACCAGTACAAACTTGTCGGACATCACTGCCCTCCATTTTTCGTAGTGTCCCGTCGCCCTCCAATTGGTCTATAGCTCCGCCGGTGACGATTCATCGGCCGAATTATGGGTGACCGGTTAATAGACGGTGAAGATGACGGATAAGGGATGTGCGCCTGGGCCGGGCGGGTGTCAACGGGGTCTATGGAGCGACCACGATGGGCGCGAGGATCTGACCCGCCTCGGCCTGTGCGCATATCCGGGCCGCCAGGTTCACCGCCGTCCCGAACAGGTCATCCTCCTCCGCGATGGGCTCCCCGGCGTTCAGCCCCACCCGCTCTCTACCACTGAGCTTGATAACTGAACGGCGCTTGCGCTCTGGTGCTTCTATGCAAGGCGGTCGAGTGCCCACCTGGAGAGAAAGGGGCGGGACGCCAAGGCACTCGCGGCGCTACGAGCGCTAGTAGCGGTCGAGGATCTTCTTGGCCACGCGGTCAGGGACCTCAATCGACGGCCAGTGGCCCACGTCCGGCCACTTATGGAGCTCGATGCGCGGCTGCATGTCCTTCCAAGTGTCCGCCATCTTCTCTACAGAGACCGGATCCTGCAAACCCCAGAACATACTCACAGGCCCGTTGAAGTTGGCGATCCCGCCACCCCAGCGCTCCAGTTCCTCCTGTCGCTCTTTCATGTACCGGATGATGCGCGGCATCACCCGATCACCATCGTTGTAGAGGATCTGCGCCGCCATGATGTCGAGGGTTTCGTCGCTGGCCGAGTGTTCCTTCGAGAAGGTGCCGCGAAGACCCTCTACGAAGGTCTCCGCGGGCAAGTTAGGGCCGAGTTCGTCGGGCATCCCGAGCAGTTTTTTCTGGAGGTCGTTGAGTTGCACGAGATTGATGAGCGTGGAACCGTTAAAGACGATTGCGTGCCGGATCTTGAAGGGAAGCTTCCCCTCCTGCTGACGTTTCATGAGCTCCGCGCCGACCGACTGGCCCATGTCGTGGATGACCAGCATGACCTCGCGCAGTCCTTCCTTCTTGGCGACGGCCTCGTACCGGTCCGCCTGCTTGAACAGCGAGTAATGATCTTCGTATGTCCCATCTAACGGCTTGTCGCTCTGGCCGAAGCCGACCATGTCGAGGACCACTACACGCGTCCGCTCCGCGACTAGCGGCACAACCCCCGCCCAGTCCCAGGACGAGCCGGGAAAGCCGTGCACGATGAGGACGCCATGGCCTTCCGTCTCCGCCTTGCCCGCCGTGTGGACGAAGATGTTGTCCCCTTCATAGTTGAAGGGACGGAGCTGATCCCGCCATTTCTGGAGGGACTCGGGTATGGATTGTGAATTTGCATCACTCATGCGATCCTCCTAGGTGCTACCGCCGTTGCCGGCGCTCGTGGGGTGGCGCAGCAGCGATCTAATGGTCGATCTGCCGACGAGTTGTTAGCGTCCGTAGCTCGTCAACGGATGAACCAACAGCAACCCCTCGTCAAAGAGGAGTGGCGTCGTTAGCGTGACTTTGGGCGCAGCGCTACCGAGGCGACAATGCCACCGAGAATGAGGAGTGTCGCACCAAGCAGGAAAAGTCCGGTCAGGTCGCCGCCGCTGCTTGGTGGCGGCCCGCCCGTCGCCGGCACTGCTGCGACCTCCGCCTCGGCTCCCGCTTCTGGCTCCGCCTCGGCCTCCGCTACAACGGGGTCCAGGTCCGTTGCAAGGTCGGTGAAGCTAGCGTCTTCGCAGGCAACCCCATCTTTGTCGGCATCGAGGCCGTCTGGGTCCCCTAGGTGCAATCTGTAGTGCGCTTGAGCTTCCAACTGCGAATTGAAGAAGTCGCAGTTGTAGTCAACGCCGTGCTCGGCGGATGCCGACGAGCCAACTACCATCGCGGTAATAGCGACGGAGATTATAGACAGAGCCAACACGAGTCCCTTCATAGCAACCCTCCTTGCTTGATCATCCGGTTCGACGAACCGCATATTCTGCCCACTAGCTGCCCTCCAAAGTTCATAGCGGGAGCGAGATCAAGTATCTCAGGCCGCGTCGGCCCCACGAACTGCAAATATTAGGTACATTCGTAACGATTTCTCGTTACTTCCCATGGGCGCGCCCTAGCGGCGGGCGGCCCGGTACGCCAGGAGGCGCTGGCTGCGGTAGCCGCGATTGTCCGCCTGGGGCGGGGCGGGTGTCAATGAGGGTGCTAATCTGCTCCTGTAGGCGCGAATACTCAGCAGCAAGCTGCCATACAACCCCAGGTAACACGCGCTTGCTCGGCGGGCACGGGACGGCTAACTAAGATTAGGTACAAAGATCACGAATCCTAGCCTGTTCAGACAAAGAGCGATTATCGTAGGCTCAGACTGACCCGAAGAAACGACCGACTTCGGGAAGAGGAGGAGCCCAGAAGTGATAAGCCAGCCAAGAACAGCTATGACGACCTAAGGAGAGACAACAATGCTAAGGATCATCGACAGCGGCTCGGACAACATCCTCGCCATCCAGGCGAGCGATAAGCTTACGGACGCGGATTTCGTCGACGTATGGCTCCCAACACTAAAGGGAAAGCTCGATTCAGGCGGCAAGGTTCGCCTGCTGCTCTACATGGACGAGACGTTCGGGGGTCTCGATGGCAAGACCGGCTGGCACACTGCGAAGTTGGGCCTGAAAGAGCTGTCCACAGTAGAAGACGTCGAAAAGGTCGCCTTCGTCGGTGGGCCGAAATGGGTCCAAGAGATGACGTCGATCGTCAGCGGCTTGGGGGTGGGGGAAGCCCGTTCGTTCGCCACCGGGAGCCTGAGCGACGCCAAGGCCTGGGTGAGCTAAGACATGGTACCTGTAGTATTTCTCTCAACCTTCTGGGACGTCATCTGGGCCTCGTTCATCTTCTTCTTCATAATTGTCCCGCTCATCATGTTGTGGATCTTCGCCCTGGTGGACCTGTTCACACGGAGAGGCATGCCCGTGATCGTTCGAGTCCTATGGCTGCTATTCATCATCTTCATTCCTATCTTCGGGGCGATCATCTACCTGCTAGTGAGGCCGGACGAGGCGGATATCGCTCCCCACAATCCGCCCACAGGGACAGTGTGAGCTGACGTAGAACGCGGGGCGCTAGCCCCCTCCCGCCACCTCACCTCGTACAGCTGCACGGGGTCTTCTAAGCCACGCAGCTCGGTCTCGCCCAAGGTTCTGCGAACATGAGCTTATTGCCCGCCAGGATCTGATTGACCTCTGGGTTTGTGTACCTTCTAGCTCACGTCACCGCAGCTGATGACGGCACCGACAGTGTCGTTCCCAGCCTCGTGGACGGCGGCATAGTGGCCTGCCGCAAAGTGGTCAAGCCCCGGGTCTTCAGGGTCACTAGGAAAGCCGCTGGTGGTCGCTGTGGCATCCCCGTCTGCGTCGGCCTGGAGCTCCTCCAGCGTCACGTGCACCTCGCCCTGCTCATCGCAGGTGCCGTGGTGCAGGTGGTTGGCGTGCGGCCCTTCCGGTAGCCCCTCCATAGTCACCACCACTTCTGTCGAGCCGTCGTCAGTCTCAGTGAGGGCGGCACTTCCTGTCACGCCGTTTCCCTCGACCTCCGATAGCGTCGCCGAGAGCGTCGTCGTACCGTCTCCGCCACCACTGTCATCGTCGTCATCATCGTCGCAGGCTACGGCGGCTACGGCCAGCACCGCCACCACCAGCCCGATCCCGATAAGGAGCCAGTTCTTTCGCATTGGTTCCCGCCCCTTTCTTGAGTAGACGCGTGCTTCCAAAAGATTCTCGTCATGAGCCATCGCTGAGTCAAGTGACTTCCTGCTGGGCCTGCATCCCTTCACCCACCGTGTAGTAGGCGATATTCACCCCGTCCTCGGTCTTGGCGTACTGGATGCGCGGCTCCATGGCGGGGATATTGTACGCCTCTGGACTATCCCTGTCTCGGTGCCACGGGGAGCAGCCGGTGCTGGTACGCCGGGAGGCGCTGGCTGCGGTAGCCGCGATTGTGCGCCTGGGCGGGGCGGGTGTCAACGGCGGGCGTCTCGGCGACGAACTGGTACAATCTGACCCTGAGCTAGAGCGATGTCACAAGATAGCCGACCATCACCGCTGCTTGAGCCGTTAGCATTAGCCGAGCTAGCTCAGCTGGTTATCTCTCCTATCTACCACGCGGCTGGAGTCTCTCAAGGCACTGGCCGTTCGGTGCTCGTGCTCCCCGCGCTTTTTGCCGGTGACCTGTACGTCTACCCGATGCGCAGCTGGCTCCGTCGCCAGGGCCATAAGGTGGTGCCCTCGACGTTGATTATTAACGCTGGCTGCCCCGAGCGTCTCTGCCGTACGGTCGAGACCGTACTCCGACGGAGGATGACGCAGGAGACCGAAAGGGTTGCATTGATCGGTCACAGCAGAGGGGGATTCCTCGCCAGAGCGATTGCTGCGCGCCTGCAGGATGAGGCTTCCCACCTGATCCTGCTTGGATCACCGATCGGGGTCCCTCCCGAACCATTACAGTCGCGATTTGAGATCGATGCCGGGCTCACTCCTGCACGCGTCCTATTGGCCGCCAGCGCTCGGGCTCGCCACCTTCTAGATCCAGACTGCAACGTGCCGGCTTGCGGCTGCCCCTTCCCTGAGGACTTTCGCCGACCCCTGAGCGCACAGACAAAAGTCGTGTCCATCTACAGTTCTGACGACCCCATAGTCCCGGCCTCGGCATGCCTGATCGCCGGGGCGCGCAACGTCGAGGTCCATGGTACCCATAGCGGTCTTGTCTACAACCGGGAAGTCTACGAGGAGCTGGCTATAGTGGGCGTCGGAGTTCGAGTGCGACTTCGTGGCGTCGGGCGGCGCCGCCTTCGACCCGGACGATGTGGACGCCATGAGGGACGGCTGGAACGGCCTACAGCCTCCTGAGGAGGGCAGGCGCTACGTGACCGGCTGGGACATTGGCCGCCGCCGTGACGCGACCGTGGGGATCACCCTGGACACGGCCGAGTTGCCGTATCAGGTGGTCAACTATGAGCGGCTGATGCGGGCCCCATACGCGCAGATCGGGAGCGCGATCGACTCGACGGCGGGCCATTACGGCGAGACCGTGGTGGAGTCGAACAGCATCGGCGACCCGGTGATCGAGGGCCTGAGGGCCCGGGTGCGTCCGTTCATCACGACAGCGAAGACGAAGGCGGCCGCGCTGCAGCGGTTGGTGCGAGCGGTGGAGCAGGGGCACCTCAAATGCGGCGTCGATCAGGTGTTGTCGGAGTTGAAGTCGTACCAGTGGGACGACCAGAACATCGTCCAGGACAGCGTGATGGCGCTGGCGATCGCGCTGGCGGACCAGCGGGAGGACGCCGGCGGCAACATCTTCCCGTTCTCTGAGGCCAACGTCACCGAGGACGCGGACTACAAGCCGGGCAAGGGGGAGCTACGGCTCTCTTACCGTTGGGGGTTTAACGACGCCACGCACATCTGCCTTGTCCAGCAGCGGGGCGGCGTGTTCTACGTGTTCGATGAGTTCATGGGATCCGGCCGTTCGGAGCGGGAATGGGTGGGCGACATCGTCGGACGGGTCACGGCTCTGCCTGACTATGACGGCCCGACGCTGGAGGAGTGGCAGGCGATATGGGCGGGCGGCGGGCCCTGGCCGCGTCCCTGGCCCCGAGTGTGGCCCGACGCGGTAGGCGACCCGAACGCCGTCCAGATGAGGACGGAGTTGAAAGAGCGCGCCATCGGGGCGACTCCGCCGGACAAGGCCAAGCATGGCGTTGAGCAGGGCCAGGACGTGCTCAGGGCGGCGATCAGTTCGGGCCGGTTGCTCGTGCATCCGCGCTGCGAGGAAACGATACGGCATCTAAGTAGCTACCGGGCGAAGGAACGCATAGGCGGTGGCTTTGAGTCGGTGCCCGATCCCGGCCCCGCTAATCAAATATTTGCCCCTGGCTGCGAGAGCCTCCAATTCCTGACCTGGAGATTGCGGCGCGAGCTGGGGCTGAGTCGAAGCAATCAGCAGTACAAGACCAGGACTTCACAATTCAGATATTCGGAACCTACGTCGACATGTTGATGGACGACATGCCGGGGAAGGGCGCTGCCTACGCCGTGCTCATAATGGCCCTGCGGGTTCATGTTCAGGATTGGCTGGACAATAGTACCGCCGACTGGATAACGCACTGGCGAATTGTGTCCGATGTGACACTTTTTGTCCGGCGCGGCGCCGGGCCGCTCTACCACGCGATCACCATGGTCCACACGATGCCGTTGAGCAGCAGCACGATAGCCAGGGCAGCGGCCCAGACGGCCCATCCGCGAACGCCGGGCCGGAACCGAATTCGCACCTCGTTGTTCGGCTTCAACAGGATGAGATTATAGCATGGAGCCAGGACCGGCTTTCTGGCTGCCGACCCTGCCGATCCCATGGCCCAGCCACCACCTTTGCTCGGAGCCCTTGAGCTGACGGCCTTGCTGTCCGGCCTCGCTCAGCATGCGCTGGCATTGTTTGCACAACGGGGCGAGCCCGCGTCGCCACGAGTCCTCGTCCTCCCGGGGCCCCTCAAGGACGGTGGCGGTGAAGACGCCGGCAGCACGGCGGTGACAGAAGGCACAGCGGATCACGCCCTTAGGTTATGTCGAGGACATGCTTGTGGGAAGTGGGAAGTGACTCTAAGGGTTGTAGGCGGCAGGCGATGTCGATTTTCGTGCCGTTGGGTGCATTTGATCATTGACAACTGCACTCCCATGAGTATACTAATTACGCACAGCAGCAGGGGGGTCACGTGGGCCCAGAAGCCTTTCGTCACCGGGTTGTTCGCGCCTCGCATTCGCAGGTAACATCGCTCCATTGGCCAATCTTCTCGCACGATGCCCCAGGCAGAGTTCAAACTCGTTTACTGACTAGCCTTCCTGAGCGCAGGTCTTCATCGACGCTCGTCGTATCACGTTGGCTGGATTGGAGGCCGCTCTATGCCACAGACGTTTCACGGTAAATGGAATATCCGGGTCATTGGCAAGAACGCCGGATTTGACCAGCGATTTAGAGTTCAAGGTGCAGCCGCAGGCAACGGAACTTACCCAGGCGCCGTCGGGACGACCGTCGTTGCGGACGGTGACAACTGGACGCTAACACTCCAATGGAACAACGGCTCGGGCTCAGGCTGGCGTGAGAGTGCCGTTTCGAGGGTCGACGGCCTCCTCAGTCCGCTCGTGCGGTTCGTCGATCTGGGCGCCGACGACAACTTCCTGAGCCAAAGAGACGGCGATTTCGACGACCTCCAAATCAGATTGACCGATCTGGACCCGATCTTCGATGTCGTCCAGCGGCCCTTCGCTCTCGATCGTGGCACGCTGACAATGCTTCCAGATGGAATCTTTGATGGCAGTCAAGGAGTCCAGTACATGGGTGTGCGCGTCCGGAATACTTGGGACCGAGATTGGTCTCCGGGTCTCGGAGTAAAGATTGGCATCGCTCCATCTGGCAAACTGGCCCTGCAATCACAGGGCATCTCTGTAATCGATGCCTGGACTTCAGCTCAGCAGATTGGGCTGCAACAGGTGGTGAATGGCGGCTTCGCCGAGGTACCAGAGCTGCAGATGGGTCAGGAACGCACGATCTACTTCAAGCTTGACATGTCGGGCGCAGGACCCAGCAAACCGGAGGTCCGATTCGCCGCCCAGAGCGTCAGCTGGGACCCTGCGTACGACGCTCCCACTCGCCAAGTGAGCGCGCGCATTTTCGTTTCTCGCTCTACCTACGACCCCACCAACAGAGAGCTCGTCGCGGAACTTCCGGAAGGTCGCGTTCATATGCGACTCAACCACATCATCGTCGACAAGGCCGCGCTAGAACGAGCGATGCGACTCGCGCTGCGCAACCCGTGTTCCCATCGGCCGTCCCGGCCCGGACGCTCAAGTCGTAGCGCTGCGCCAAGCGAACAAGACATTCGCGATGAGCTCAAGAACCTGCTGGAGGGTCTCCTGAGCGGAAAGCGCGTAGACCCGTGCCGGCTGCGGGCCATTCTGGAGGCATGCTGCCAGGATGGAGGCCGCGACGGCGGGGATGGAGGCAGGAGCAGGGACGACGATCCTGGCCACGGTGGCCTTGGCGACGGGCCGGGCGCCGATGACTGGTGCCGATTCCGCCCGTTCTCGTGGATCCCGGTTCAGTTCGAATACCGTATAGTCCCTAATCCGGCCTACGCCGGTCAATTCGGGCCGCTCGCCTTCGAGGATCCGTGGTGGAAGGTCGTGTTAATCATACTGGCGGTGCTGCTGGCCGCCGCGTCCATCGTCTATGACTACATCTTCGCAGGCCAGGACCCCAACTTCGTTATCGGAACAATCACGGCCAAGTCATCTCGAGCCACGAGCAACGTGGACGCGGCGGTAGCACTGCTGAACGACGCCCGCGGCGTCGATCTGGACGTGCTCGACGCCCAAGGAGACGACAGGAACCAGGGACTACCGATCGACGGAGGTGTGGGAGGCGACGCCACAATAGATAGGACCGACAACAGCGACCGAGGGAT
>CAZYOV010000046.1:0-2338 GCA_964649215.1 uncultured Dehalococcoidia bacterium | reverse complement strand
GAGGGATCGCCAACCCGATAGTTGGCAACGTGGTCTTCAAGTCAGGTGCACGCAGTGCTACTACGAGAGGCGTAGTGTCCTTGGTGAGCCTAGACACGACGGTTGATGGAATCGACTACACAGAACAAGTGTTTATCACGCAACTGCCAACACCCAATGACCAGCCGCTATCGCAGGGCGGCGACTCCGGCTCGGTGTGGGTCGATCTATTGAACCGGCGCCCGGTGGCCCTCAACTTCGCGGGTCCAACCAGCGACGATGGGTCGCAGGGGATCGCCAACCCAATCCGCGACGTCGTCGAGCTGTTCGACATCCATTTCAACGCATAAGGAGCCAGCAATGCAACCTGATTTCTCACGCCAACTTGAACGGGCAACAGAGCTTGCCAGCCAGGTGCGCGCGGAGTGGCTCTTGCGTCACGAGGTGATGGCCGTGGGCGCCGGAATGGAGCGGCGCCGAGGCCGACCCACAGGCAAGGCGGCCATCATCGCAGTTGTCAGGAAGAAGTTGACGGCTAGGCAACTGAGCACCCAACAGATAGAGCCTCTTCCACAAGACATTCAAGGAATCCCGGTCGACGTCATTAAGTACCAGAGCCCACCCGAAGACGAGGCCACGAGGAAGGCGTTTGAACAGACGATCCGGCGAAAGAACCGCGTGTCAGCCAGACTCCGCGCTCAGCCGAACGTCACCGGCGTGGGCGTGGGCTACAAGGTGATCCGTGGAGAACTGACGGACCAACCGGCGATCCAAGTCTTAGTTGAAGAGAAGCTGCCGCGCCGAGAACTGCGACGCCGTGGCCTGACACCAATCCCATCCAAAATCAACGGTGTCCCCACCGACGTAATCCAAGCTGGCCCGTTCACATCCACGGAGTCACCATCGGGCAGTCGAGGTGACCGTCAGGACCCTCTACGCGGTGGCCTCTCGGTCGGCTACGCGGGCGCCCCCTTCCACTACGGAACGCTGGGAGCGGTGGTGTTCGACAGCACGAATCGTCCGATGGTACTGTCCAACGAGCACGTCCTGGACGGCGATATAGGGGATACGGTGCATCAGCCCAGCCCAGTCGGTCTCGATGACAGCTTCGAGATCGGCTTTCAGCTGGACGTATGCAATCCGCTCAACTTCATACGCATTGACACGCCGGACACTCTGGGTGGCTCCATTCTAGCCGGCGCTGCTATCGCAGCCGCGATAGCAGCCGCGCTTTCCGACGAGATTGACCCGAGTAGGGAAGGCCAGCAAGCTACTCCGCCACCGCCAGGCGCCCTGACCTTGGAGGAATACACCAAAGTCAAGATCGACTATCCGAGCTGGCCGCTTCCTGGAACGCCGTTCCAGATGGGGGTTGATTGGACCTACGAACGTCGTCTGGATTCTGGGGTACTCGGTCACCATGAGTCGTCGAAGCGCAAGAACCAACATCAGGTGCGCTACCATCGACTCTTTACAGACCGCCGCCACTACCGGCCGGAGGACACCATCCGGCTGTTCGGAATCGTGCTGCCACCGGAAACGCTCGCCACGACCAGCACCCTAACAACAGCCGTGATCGAGCCCCCGCGTATACCCTGCAAATACTACCACTGCGTTGCTTTACTGCATCCAACCAGCCGTGACCGCAGCTATCCCGTCGTCCTCCGGGCGCTAGAGGATGCGGCGGACGACAGGAAACTTCGAGCTCTGATCTTCGACTGGTTGAACGAGCAAGAACTGAACGACGAAGAGTCCAGGCTATTGGACGAGCACCGCCAAGAGCTGTGCATCTACTACGGTGAACACCTGGCTGAGGGATTGCCCCTGGAAAGCTGGAACCACTGGATGTTCGTCCAAACGACCAACGTAGTGCCGCCCGGCACCGATCCGCTTGTATCGGCAAGAATCATCGGTGGACTTCCCGTCTCCGATCATTACCGATCCACTCTGGACATCGCTTGCGGTCCTTTTGTATTCGAGGATGATGGCAGCTTCGATATAGAGCTGCTTAGCATCTGACCGAGGGTCAAGACGTCCAGCGCTGATCGGTCCCCTTCAACTTCTTGCCCTCGTCACCGGCCTCGGCGAGCAGGCGTCGGAAACGCTCGCACATGGGCGCCATCCCGTGCCGCCAAGAGCTGCCGTGCTCCGACGGGCCCTCCTGGACCGTTACCCTGAACACTCCCGCGGCGCGGCGGCGACAGAAAGAGCAGCCAACCACACCCCAAGGTTATGTCGAGGCCTGCCCTACCGCGAATCAAGAGGTGACACTAAGGGTTGTTAGCGTCGATACTGCGAGTTCGTCCGCTGCCAAGATGCGGGTGATGACGTAGAATAGGGTCGCTGTGGAGCCGCGCAT